>JAAYJW010000112.1 GCA_012522765.1 candidate division WS1 bacterium
AGGGGCCCATGTGGTGCGCATCGGGGATGCCGCCAAGCTCCACGCAGGCGTCCGGATGATGTATCGCCACCACGACCACGTGCGTTGAATCGGGCCAGTGGCCGGAGGGGTGCATCTGTATCGGCGCACCCTCCCAACGCTCACAGGGCCCCACCCCGACGAGGTCGGCTCCAAGCTCCAGCGCTTTGGCCTTCAGGCCGGCGGTAAGCGCGCTATCCGCGCCCGTCTTCTGCAGTTCATTGCGTACCTGTGCGCTCATCATGACCCTCCGAAGAACTCGTTGGCTTTGTCGAGATCAGACAGCCGGCCCACATCGAGCCAGTATGCGTCACTATCGAGGAAGCCGCGGACCGGTTCGCCCGCGGCGATCAGTTCCGGAAAGATGTCCCCTGAGAAGTCCCTGCCGGGAGCGCACAGGTCCAGCGTGCGGCGGCTGAGGATGAAGACCGCCGCGTTCGCCGGCAGCTCCAGCCGCGGCTTCTCGATGAAGCTGCTGACGCGGCCGTCCTCCTCCAGCGTCGCGACGCCGGCATGAAACTCCACCCCCGTCACGAGCCCGATTGTCACCGCAGGCTCATGGCGTAAGTGCTCGTCGGCCATAGCGCGGACGCTCAGGTCGGTCAGGATGTCACCGTAATGCACGAGAAAATGCTCTTCATCGGCGAGCATCCCCCGGAGGCTATGGATCTCACCCGCGGTGCCTGATGGTGCGGTATTCACGGCATAATCTATCGCTGCGCCAAAGCGCGAGCCGTCGCCGAAGTAGTGCCGCACCTGCTCCGCGAAGTGCGAGAGTGCGATGATCTGCTCCGTAAAGCCCTGCTCGACGAGCCGCAGTACTATCCGCTCGAGGATCGGCATGCCCGCGACCGGCACCATCGCCTTTGAGATGTAGTTGGTCAGCGGGCGTAGGCGCGTGCCATGTCCCGCGCAGAGGATGATGGCCTTCATGGCGCTCCCGTTGAGGGATGATATTGGCTCGGCCCATGATGTTTCGCTACCGAGGCGTCGTGACCTTCCTGCGCGGCAGCGGCGTTACCTCCCACGAAGCCGCAGTCGTCCGTTGAAGGATTGAAGGGAACTGATCGTGCCGGGCCGAAGAGTCCCCCGACCCGCTCTGCGGAAGCTCTCGCACGAAAGGACCTCACGTCATGATCGCTCTCACCGGCGGCGCCGGCTTTCTCGGCTATCATGTTGCCAACTACTTCAGCGACAAGGCTGATGCGCTGGCGCAGGAGCCCTCGCGTTTCGCGCTGATTGATATCGCCGACTACATCGAGTCCGACTACCCGGAGGGAACGGAGTTCCTCACGGGCGATATCCGCGACGCTGACGGCCTGCGTGAATTGCTGGCCGGGCGCGAGGTGGAGTGCCTCATCCACGCCGCCGCCGCTCTGCCGCTGTGGAAGCCCGACGATATCTACTCCACCAACGTACACGGCACGCGCAACGTCATGTCCCTCTGCCGGGAGCTCGGCATACCGCGCGTGGTCTACATCTCGTCCACGGCAGTCTACGGTGTCCCCGATGTCCATCCGCTCCATGAGGATCACCCGATGGTCGGCGTGGGGCCATACGGGATCAGTAAAGTCGAGGCTGAAGAGGTCTGCCACGAGTTCATGGATGGCGACATGACGGTCTCGATCCTGCGCCCGAAGACCTTCATCGGCACCGCGAGGCTCGGCGTCTTTCAAATCCTCTACGACTGGGTGGAGAGCGGCTGCAAGATCCCCGTCATCGGCAACGGCTCGAACCGCTACCAGCTCCTCGAGGTGGATGACCTCTGTGAGGCAATCTGGCTCAGCGCGACAGGCGACCCGAAGCTGTGCAATGACACCTTCAATGTCGGCGCGGAGCAGTTCTGCACGGTCCGCGAGGACGTGGGGGCGCTGTGCGAGTACGCCCGCAGCGGAGCGCGCGTGATGGGCACGCCCGCGTGGCTGGTGAAGCCCGCTCTGGCGCTGCTGGAGGCGCTGCACCTCTCGCCACTGTACAAGTGGGTCTATGGCACCGCCGACACCGACAGCTACGTCTCTACGGAAAAGATCACGCAGACGCTGGGCTGGTCGGCGCGTTACTCCAACGCGGATGCGCTGATCCGCTCCTACCAGTGGTACCTCGACCACAAGCACGAGCTTGGCGCAGGCACCGGGATCACGCACCGCGTGGCGTGGAATCAGGGGGCGCTGAAGGTCGTGAAAGCGTTCATGCGATGACCTGACACCCCCGCCGCGCCTCCTCCGTTTCGTTGACTTGCCCAACGCCGCTGATATATACTTTCGGGTGAGGAACTGCCGAACATCTGATCGTTCGGTACACGTCAGAGTGGATGGCGACAGAGGGATGGGACTGCTCTGGACTACCCATCTCTATAAGGAGGATGAGTCACCACGTCCGAACAGACAACACGGAAGCCCGCGACGACAGTTGAAGTCGCCGGCTCGGAGCTTAGTTCGCTGGTTGGGGAACGCGATGCCAACCTGCGGATCATCGAAGATGAACTCGACGTAGTCATCGTTGCACGAGATGACCGTCTGCAGATATACGGAGATCAGACACGGGCGGAAACCGCGGCGCAGCTTCTCGATCGTTGCCTGGAGGCGATTCGCGGCGGGAATGTCCCAACTCAACATGACATAAGTTGTGCGCTCAGGCCCACCGCCGATGCCTGCGATGACGCCGCCGAGGCGCTCATATCCGAAGCAGTCATCGTCACCCACCGCGGCCAGCCGATCCGACCCAAGACCACCGCCCAGGCCAGGTACGTCTCGTTTCTGCGCGAGAGCGACCTGACCTTCTGCGTCGGGCCTGCCGGGACCGGCAAGACGTTCCTGGCGATGGCTGCCGCCGCTGCCGCTCTGAAGGCCGGAGAAGTCACGCGGCTCGTTTTATCCCGCCCGATTGTGGAGGCGGGAGAATCGCTGGGCTTCCTTCCCGGCGATATGCTGGATAAGGTGGATCCATATTTGCGGCCACTGTATGATGCGCTGCATGACATCATCGGGATGGACCGCACCCGCCGGTTGACCGAGCACGGCACCATCGAGGTGGTCCCGCTCGCGTACATGCGAGGCCGGACTATCAACGACGCGTTCATGGTCCTTGATGAGGCGCAGAACTGCTCGCCGTCGCAGATGAAGATGTTCCTGACGCGCATGGGCTTTGGTTCGCGCATGGCGATCACCGGCGACATCACCCAGAGCGACCTGCCGAAGGGCCAGCAGACCGGGCTGCGCCACGCACTGGGGGTGCTCGGAGGCGTTCCGGGGGTCAAGGTCTCACGTCTGACCCAGCATGACATCGTGCGGCACGACCTGGTGCAGCGCATCGTGCTGGCGTACGATCGGGCAGAGCAGACAGAGGAAGCAGGCCGGGCGGACGATAACCGGGATGCGCAGTAGCAGACCCGCCACAAAAAGAGGCGCCGGGCAGTACAGGCTGCTCGGATTGACGCTCAGCTCATTCACCCTTACCCGCGCTGCAATGGCCGTGGGTACGTCTCTACTGCTGTTTGTCGCTCTCAGCGTCCGATTGCTCCCGGAGAAGATCTCTGTTGAGCCCGGGAGCGTTGCCACGCGCACCATCATCGCCTCCCGATCGATAAGCTACACCGATACTCAGGCCACCGAGGAGCGGCGCCAGCGCGCCCGCGAGTCGGTGCCCGATCAGTACGCAGCCGTCCCGGAGGCAGGCGATCTCGTCGCGCAGACAATCAGCGATATCTTCGCCGCGGCGACCGAGGTGCGCACTGAGTTCCTGGCGGCCGCCACCGATGAGGGCACAGAGGCCCCTCCCAGGCCGGACCTCGACGAGATGGTCGGTGCCCTGCGTGGGCGCGTCGAGGTCGCTCTGGAGGAGCAAACGCTGCAACTGCTTGTCGCGACCAGCTTCAACACGCTCGAGCGCCTGCAGACCGACGCGACCACCCTCGCCTTGCAGCAGATGCAGGCGACGATCCGCGATAACACTCAGGATCTCACGGATGCCAGGGAGAAGGTGCGCGAGGGTGCATCGAACCTCTCTCTGACGCCTCAGTATCAGGCGATGGTTGCGGACATCGCCGCCAAGTCCCTGCGCCCGAATCTGCGCTACGATGAGCAGCGCACGAGCGCGCAGCGAAACGCCGCCGCCGCTGCCGTGGAGCCGGTGCGCCAGCAGATCCAGTCCGGCGACATCGTGATGGCCGCGGGCGAGACGATCAACCAGCGGCACATAGACATGCTCAAGGCGCTGGGCCTGATGGCTCCGACCGTTGACTACACCCAGGCGCTGTCGCTGCTGCTGCTGCTGAGCATGATCGTCATCAGCTTTGGCGCCTACGTCGCCACCTTCGCGGCCGAAGTGTGGCGCGATCATCGGCAGGTGGCGCTGATCGCCGCGTTGATGGTCATAGCCGCTGCGAGCTTCCGCATCGCACTGCAGTGGTCGGTCTACGGCGCGATCACCCTAGGTATCGCCACCGCCCTTGCCATGACCATATCACTGCTGCTCGGCACACGCATTGCCATCGTGTTCTCGGCCGCCGTCGGCCTGATGGCCGGCCTCGTGGCCACCGGAAGCGATGCGCGGCTGGTCATCGCCACCATTCTCTGCAGCGCATTCGCCGCCTACATCGTGTCCTCCACCGGCGGCAGGAGCCTCACGGTGGCCCGCGCGGCAGGGCTGGTGGGCGTCGCCAACGCGCTGCTCTTCCTCATCACCAGTGAAGTCTTCGGCCTCAGCCTCGCACTCAACCAGTTGGTTGCGTCAGTGCTGGCGGGCCTTATCTCCGCGAGCGTGGCGGTGGTCGCGGTGATGGCGCTCGAGCGGGTGGTGGGCGTCGTTACTGACCTGCGGCTGCTCGAGCTGGCTAACCCGAACGAGCCTGTCCTCCACCGGCTGCTGACCGAGGCGCCGGGCTCCTACCAATCGTCAGTGATGGTCGCGAATCTCGCCGAACCCGCGGCAGAGGAGATCGGCGCGAATCCGCTGCTGGTCCGTACCGCCGCGATGTACCACGACATCGGCAAACTCAAGCGCCCTTACTTCTTCATTGAGAACCAGTTCGGCGACGAGAACCCGCACGAGAAGCTCAAGCCACATCTGTCCGCGCTTACTCTGATGGCCCATGCGCGGGATGGCGACGAGCTGGCGCGAGAGATCGGGCTGCCCCGACAGGTGGCTGATGTCATCCGCCAGCACCACGGCACCTCACTGGCGAGCTATCCCTACCACCTGGCATTGCAGCAGGAGGGGGAGGCGAATGTCAATGAGGCGGACTACCGCTACCCCGGGCCGAAGCCGCAGACACGTGAGGCCGCGCTCGTGATGCTCGCCGACTCGGTCGAGGCGGCCGCACGCACGCTGGTCGGCCCGTCGCACGACCAGATCGAGGAGTTAGTTGACCGCATCATTCGCTCAAAGATGAGTGACGGTCAGCTCGACGAGTCGCCACTGACCTTCGATGATCTCCGCGAGATCCGCGAGAGTTTCGTCAATACGCTGCACGGGATGTTCCACCAGCGGCTGAAGTATCCCGAGCAGGAGGAGGAAGTGCAGGAGCTTGAGTCCTCGATCCAGCAGATCGAGCGCAGCGCTCAGGTGCATTAGCCCATGGAGGTCGAGATAAGGGACCTGCAGACGCTTCCGGTGGACCGCCCCCTCCTGCAAGAAGCCGCGGAGGAGGCGTTTCGCATTGGCGGCGGCGTTCTCGATGCGGTGAGCATCGTGATCGTGGATGATCCGCGCATCCGGCAGATCAACCGGTCCTACAGGGGCACCGACGCGACGACCGATGTGATCGCGTTCGAAGCTGAAGATGAGCCCGGGCAGCGGTCAGGAGAGGTGATCGTCAGCGCCGATACGGCGGCGCGCCAGGCGCAGGAGTACGGGCATTCGCTGAACACGGAATTGTGCCTGCTGGTCGCACATGGTGTGCTGCACGTCCTTGGCTACGAAGACTATGACGATGCCGCGCGGGCGAAGATGGAGCAGTTGCAGGAACAGGTGCTCATAAGACTGGCCGGGAGAATCGAAGAATGATGGACGATTTCCACAAGCCTGACCAGCCCGACGAAGCCCCGACCGACGAGACCGACGACAAGCCGTGGAAGCGCCGCTCGACTATCGACAGCTTCCACCACGCCTTCGAGGGTCTCTACTACGTCTTCAACACGCAGCACAACATGCGCATCCAGTCCATAGCGGTTGTGCTCGTGCTGCTGGCCGCATGGGGCCTCGGCGTCAACCACCTGGAGATGCTGATACTACTGACGGCCATGATCTCCGTGCTCGCGGCTGAGATCTTCAACACCGCTATCGAGGCGCTCATTGACCTTGAGGTGCAGCATTACTCCGAGCGCGCCCGTATCGTCAAGGATGTCGCGGCTGCAGGGGTGCTGCTGTGCTCGATCTACGCATTGCTCGTCGGCGTGATGGTCTTCGCCACCAGCGAGGCGTTCCTCAATATCTTCCAATTGCCGCCACAGCTTCCTGATCGCCCCCATCTGGGCCCGCTGCAGGTGGTGTTGGTGGGCATGCTGCTGCTGGCGGTGATCATCGTCTGGGTTAAGCGTGCGACCGGCTGGCGCTCCTTCCTCACCGGCGGAATGGTCTCCGGTCACGCCGCCCTCGGCTTTCTGATCGCCGCCTCCATCGCCTTCGTCACCCGCAGCCCGGCGGTCTCGGCACTGGCACTGGCACTGGCGCTGCTGCTGGCGCAAAGCAGGCTGCAGGCGAACATCCACAAGCTCTCCGAGGTCACTCTCGGGGCGATCCTCGGCCTGCTGCTGGCGCTGATACTCTTCGCCTGGCCGATCGTGGCTCCGTGAAAGACGGCCCCATCCGCCTCTTGCACTCCTTCCACGCATCAGCTAAGGTAGCGTGCGAGGAGGTGCGTGACTTTGTCCAGACTTCGCGTTGGGTTCATAGGTGGCGGGGCGCGTGCCAACCAGTCGCATTACCCGAGCGTGGCCGAACTGAGCCACCTCGCGGAGATCACCGCTGTCTGCGACCTCGACAGCGAGAAGCTTGCCCTTACCGCGGAACGGTGGGGGATCGAAGCTCGCTTCACCGACCTCCACGAGATGCTCGCGCAGGTCGAGCTTGATGCCGTCTACTGCATCGCCCCTCCGACCGTGCTGCTCCCGATCGTCCTGCCCTGCCTCGAGGCGGGCAAGCACGTCTTCACGGAGAAGCCGCTCGGCGCTACCAGCGATGAGGCGCGGCAGATGGCCGAAGCCGCCGAGGCGAACGGGTGCCTGACCATGGTCGGCTTCAACCGCCGCTTCGCCCCGGTGAATCGCCAGTGCATGACGATCATCGAGGAACGCGGCGGGCCGACACAGGTGATCGTGGAGTATCACAAGACTGCGGCCGAGCGTGTCCCCTACGAGCACCTGTCAATGATGGCCTATGACATAGTGCATGCCGTGGATGCCACGCGCTGGTGGCTGGGCGACCCGCTGGACGTTTTCGCGACTGTCAGGCGCGCATGGGCCGACGAGGACAATGTATTCAACGCACTGATGACCTGTGAGGGCGACGCGATCGGCATCCTGAGCGCCAATCGAGCGTCAGGAACACGCTACGAGCGGGTCGAAGTGCATGCCAACGGCGTCCTCTGCGTCATACGAGCGCCACACCGGGCGGATATCTGGATCGACGGGCAGAGGGAGCCGATCGTCATCACCGGCCCCGAACTTGCGGGCACCGACGATGAGCGTGTAACCTACGGCTTCCGCGATGAGAGCGTTCACTTCCTTGAATCGATACGAGATGGTGTGCAGCCACAACCGAGTTTCGCCGATGCCACGCGGACACTTCTTCTCTGCGAACGACTGATGGAGGGCACGCTGTAGGCGATACCACGCTATGATTACTCCACGCATCCCTCGACCGAATATCCACCAGTTCGACTTCATTGTGATCGGCTCAGGCGTGGCCGGGCTCTTCGCCGCGCTGCACCTCGCCGAACGCGGCAGAGTCGCCGTCATCACCAAGGACGCGCTGACCGAGTCTAACACCGAGTACGCGCAGGGCGGGATCGCCGTGGCGCTGGGCGAAGAGGACTCGCCCGAGGACCATGCCCGCGACACGCTCGAGGCAGGGGCGGGGCTCTGCTCACCCGAAGCGGTGGAGATTCTCACGCGCGAGGGCCCCGGGGCGGTGGAAGAGCTCATGCGGCTTGGGATGCGCTTCGACCGCGAGGGCGGTGAACTCGTCCGCGGGCGCGAGGCGGCGCATGGACGGCGCAGGATCCTGCACGCATCGGGTGACGAGACCGGGCATGAGGTGGTCCGCTCGCTCTCCCGCCGGGCGCAGGTGCATCCATCCATCACCGTCTTCGAACATACCTGGATGACCGACCTGCTGGTCGTGGAGGGGCGCTGTGTCGGCTGCGATGCCATGGTCCATGGCGAGGAGGAGCGGGTGCGCTTCGTTTCCTCCGCGATCATCCTCGCCTCCGGCGGCCTCGGCCAGATCTACGCCGTCACCACCAATCCCCTCGTCACCACCGGGGACGGCATGGCGGCGGCCTGGCGCGCCGGATGCCGCCTGATGGACATGGAGTTCATCCAGTTCCACCCGACGGCACTCTACCACGAGGGCTCGCCGAAGTTCCTGATCTCAGAGGCGGTGCGTGGAGAGGGCGCGGTGCTGCGCAACGGCGCGGGCGATCGCTTCATGCCCAGCCACCACCCGCTGGGCGACCTCGCACCCCGCGACGTTGTGGCCCGAGCCGTCTTCGCCGAGATGCGCAGCGATGGGCGGGACTTCGTCGAACTCGATTTCTCCTCGATCCCGCTCGAGCGCTTCCTCTCGCGCTTCCCCGGCATCGTCGGCGAACTGCGCCGACGCGGCTTTGATATCTACAGCGAGCGCATTCCCGTTGCGCCCGCAGCGCACTACGCCATGGCGGGCATCGCGAGTGACCTGCAGTGCCGCACCGACCTTCCCGGCCTGCTTGCAATCGGCGAGTGTGCCTGCATCGGCCTGCACGGGGCGAATCGGCTGGCGTCGAACTCGATCCTCGAGGGACTGGTCTTCGGCGTGCGCGCCGCTCAGCTCGCCCCGACGCTGCCGAGGCTGTCGTACGAGGAACTCGGCGTGGCGGCTGAACTCGCGCCACCGCCCGTGCGGGTGGGGGCTCCGGCCATTCGCCCGGAGTTGCAGCGACTGATGCAGCAGTGCGCGGGGATGGAGCGAAACGAGGAGGACCTGCGCGAGGCGCGCGAGCAGGTGGCAACATGGGCGCGGGGCATCGCCACCGTCCCTGCCGCCTCTCGCGAAGAGGCCGAGGCGGCGAACATGGTCACCATCGCGCGGCTGGCGTTGGAGGCTGCCCTGACGCGCACCGAGAGTCGGGGCGCGCACTACCGGCTCGACTTCCCCGCGGCCGACGAGGCATGGCGGCGGCACCTGACGCTGCGCGCCGACGAGGCGGGAGAGCCGGTGGTGGGGTTCACATCGGTGGAGGCGCCGGCGGAGTAAGCGGAGGACGGCCCGCGCCGGGCCTCACCCCCCTCGATCCCTCCCGGTTGTTGCCGTGGTCGTTGGAGGCCGGTCGCTGACCGGCCCGCCGTCTGTCCCGGCGGTCGCGATTTGCGAGTACGACCCATGGACCAGAACGCCCGGTACCTAGCCCCGCCCGATCAGCGCCACGTTCCGCCCGCAGCGCTCCGGGTCCCAGCGGTATGACGCGAAGCGCTCCGGATCACAGCGCGTGCAGCCATCCATCCCCTCGATGCGCTCGGGCGACACACCGGCGGCCTCAAGCTGCGCCTTCGCCACCGCGATCATGTCCACATGCGGCTTCTCACGCGACCGATCCACCGCGCCCGGTATGTGATCGAAGTGCCGCGCCACCTCCTCCCCCACCTCAAAGCAGCAGCCGCGGATGCACGGACTCAGCGCAATACGAAGCTGATCCGCCCGCCCGCCGAAGGCGTCCAGCATGGTCCGCACGAGATTGCCGGGCATGTCGGCCAACAGCCCGCGCCATCCCGCGTGCGCGAGGCCAACCGCCCGCCCCTCATCGTAAGCGGCAAAGATCGCGAGACAGTCCGCCACGTAGATCGCCAGCGCCACGTCCGGCAGATCCGTCACCAGTCCATCCACGGCAGGCAGCGTCACCTCGTCGCCGTCGCGGACCGCGTCAGTTCCGACGATCGCGATATCCCCGCCATGTACCTGCTGCGCCTGCACCAGCACACGTTCGCCGGACATGGTGGCGAGCGCGGCGATAATCTTCTCATCGCGGCAGTCGCGCGTTGAGCGGCCCACGAAGCCGCCTGCAGCATCCGGCCAGTTCAGCTCGCACTCCCAGATCGTCACTCGCAGCGTCCTCTCATCCGCGCAGCGCGCTCAGTGGATACCACGTCACGAAGCCGTAAGCGGCATCGGCGGCCAGCAGGCCGATCTCATCGTTCAGCCGCGACGGCGTCACCGAATACAGCGGCGGGAGCAGCGCCGGCGGCAGCGCTCGGTCTTCACACTCGGCCTCCAGAGACGCATACGCCCCGCGTCGTGCCGTGTTTGCGAAGAGGAAGGCGCCCCTCTGCGTCACCGCCACAAAATCGCGCGTCGCGCCGCCTCGCCACTGCACCGGCCATACCGCGTATGCGCCGAGGAAGCCGGCATCTCGCCGCAGACCGCTCTCGCGCGTCACGAGGGTGGTCGCGATCGGGACGCCCTTGGAGAACACCGGCATCGTGCCCGGGCGGTCGGCGGTGTTCTCAAAGTACGCGCAGCCCGCGGGGATCTCCGGCAACAGCACCCCCGGCTCAATGCGGCGGTCGGGCATCGGCCGTCCACCTACAAACAGGTCCATGTCGCCATCAGCGTTGTAGTCCACGGGCGCGGGGAAGGCGATCCCGATCACCCGCAAGTCCGCCCCTCCCACTCTGATCGGCCCCATCGCGCGCAGTCCGCCCCTGTTCATCCACAGCAGCACGCGGCCGCTGGAGCCGCCGACCAGCAGGTCGAGCTGTCCGTCGCCATCCCAGTCAACAAGGGCCGGGACGGCGTAGCGCAGATCGCCCGCCCCGTCCGCAAGCACAGGCGCGTCGCCCGCCACCACCTGCTGCGCGCGCTCAAAGAGTATCTCCTCACCGGGCAGTCGCTTGAGCAGCCAGACGGTGCCATCCTCGCCGCCCACCACGATGTCGGTCAACCCATCGCCGTCCCAGTCACCGGCGGTGGCTGCCGCGGCCCGTCCGACATCAACCGGAGCGCGCCTCTGCTGCAATCGCCCTGCGGGGTGAAGCGCGCCGTCGCGCTGCTCGTAGAGCGAGATCAGCCCGCCGCGCCAGCCAACCAGCAGGTCGAGCCTGCCGTCGCCGGTCCAGTCGGTCGCCCATGGCGCGGCCTCGAGACCATCGGCTGCGGAGGCCGCAAGCAGCGTCTCCGGTGCGCCGAAGCCGTTCGCGCTTCCACGACAGATCACGATGTGCCCGTCGCCGCTGCCGAGGATGATGTCCGCGCGGGCGTCGCCATCGAAGTCGCCCGCCCATGCTCGTGCCGGAGCGGCCACCTGCAGGGGAGCGCCCCCCGCCGTCACCGCCCGAGCGCCGATGGCGTCAATCGCGAAGACGCGCCCATCGCCGTCAACCACCAGCACGTCTACCGCGCCATCGCCCTCAATATCCGCGGCTGAGGGCGCCAGCGGACCGGGCAGGATGACGTTCGTCCCCGGTCCGGCGATCAGCCTGCCATCGGCTGTTGTGCCGCCGCTGATGCGATAGCGATAGACGCGGTCGCCCATCCCGAGCAGTAGCTCCGGCTGACCGTCGCCCGCAACATCGCCGATCCACGGCGACACCTGCAGGCGCCGCGGGGGGGCGGCCAGCCCCGCTCCATCGGCGGGCAGAAGCGCCTTCGGCTCGTCATACGCTCCTGCTCCCTCGCGCCCGAAGAGCAGCAGGTCGCCGTAGCCGGAACCGGCGACGAGATCGGGCCGCCCGTCCCCGGTCCAGTCGCCCATCGCCGGGTGCGCGAAGTCACCCGCGGACAGATCGCCCACCGCCTGGCGGAGGACCTGTCCGTGGAGGAAGCCCACCGGCCCGCGCTCCAGGATGCGTGTCATCTGCTGGGCGCAGGCCGGCTGAATGGTCGTCGCTGCAATCACCGCAAGCGCGGCTGCCAGACGGAAAGGGGTCACCCGACCGGTGTCACTCCTCCGCCAACTCGTCGAGGTTGTCGCCGATCTTGATCATCGCGTCCACGATGTCATCCATCGCCGCTTCGTCGGCGAGGCCGTAGCGCTGGGGCATCCAGAAGCTGCCGCCGTCGCAGACTTCCTCGCAGGCCGGGCAGCGTACGCGGGTGTAGTCGCAGTGGCCGTCGTAGTAGGGCTTGCAGAACGGGAACTCGTCCGCATGGACCGCGGTGGCGAAGATGCCCTCGCGATAGAGCGGGTTGTATCCACGCGCGGCCGAGATGCCCTCCGCCGACAGCGCCTCGAGGAAGCGCTCGCGCGGCAGACCGCCGAATGCCTCGGGATGGTACCTGAAGATGTAGAGGTGGAAGGCAGAGACGTTGTCCGGGTGCGTCAGTTGCTGCAGTTCGATGCCGTCGAGTCCCTCGAGTCGCTCGCGCAGGCGGTCGCCATTGCGGGCGCGACGCTCGAACTGCTCGGGCAGAAGCTCCATGCAGCGGCAGATCAGCGCGCCCTGGAACTGCGTCATGCGATGGTTCCAGCCCATCACGCGGTGGTCATACCACTCGCCCTCCGGCACCCGCCCGCAGTTGTGAATCGACCACGCGCGGCTGAAGACATCCGGATCGTTGGTGAGCAGCATCCCGCCCTCGCCCGCGGTGACGTTCTTGGATGACTGGAAGCTGAAGGCCCCCACGTCGCCTATCGCACCCACGTTGCGGCCGCGATAGATCGCACCGTGCGCCTGCGCGCAGTCCTCAATGACTTTCAGTCCGTGTCGGCGCGCGATCTCCATGATCTCGTCCATCGCCGCCGGTGAGCCGCCGATGTGTACTGCGATGATCGCGCGGGTGCGGTCGGTGATGGCGGCCTCAAGCTTCGCCGGATCGAGATTGAAGG
>JAAYJW010000113.1 GCA_012522765.1 candidate division WS1 bacterium
CTCTCCAACGACATAAGTCAACGGCTGACGACGCCGGACGTTCTGCACCTGCGCCAGCAGTCCAGAGGAATGGCGTTCACCGCGGCGAAGAACTGCCCGTTGGCTCTGGTAATGCAGGCGTAGGGAGGGTTCTGAGATGCCCGCTGTTGAGAGCGTGTTCGAAGTAAAGACTCCCCAGCCACTCCACGTAGTCCCGACCCGCGGCCTTGAGGTCACCATCTATGACACCGCCGGGGAGATGGGCCTCGCCAGCGCGATTGCCATCGCCGCCGAGCAGTGCCGCCTCGTCGCCGAGCGCGGTGAGACCAGCCTGCAACTGATGGCCGCGCCGTCGGCGTTCCCATTCTACGAAGCATACGTCGGCCTCGCGCGGCTTTCGGGGGAGTTGCAGCAGGCGATCGGGCAGACGCACTTCTTCCAGTTCGACGACTACCTGCTGCCGGCGCACCACCAGGCCTCGTTCCGGCATCTCCTCACGCACCACCTCTTCGGCCCGCTGGAGGAGTGGTATGACGCGAAGAAGGTTCATCTCTTCCAGCCGGACCTCGGCGACCCCGCGGAGGAGTGCGAGAGATACACGTCGCTTCTGCTTGAGCATGGTCCCGATCTGATGCTCAAGGGCCAGGGCGAGGATGGGCACTGGGGCTTCCACCAGCCCGGCACTCCCATTGACGCCGACCCCGGCTTCATCACGGTGAAGATGAACGAGATGAATGTCGCGCAGCAGATGCGCGACCATCCGACGCTCTTTCGCCAGCCCTCTGATGTGCCGGCGGAGGCGTATACCGCCAATGTGCCGCTGTTCATGCGCACACGCGAGCTGGTCGAGGACAACGTCCCTCAGGCCTCGAAGGCCTACGCCATTCGTCGCCTCCTACGCGACGGATGTCATTGACGCCTGCTGCCCGTCAAGCGCTCTCAAGGCGCACCCGAACGCCGTCGCACGCACGACGATGGCGGCAGGTTGGGCGCTGGTGGAGTATCACGAGCAGGGGCGGCTGTCGGCGGACGCGATGGCGAAGCTCGACGAAATCTGGGAGACCCCCGGCGATCTGCAGGCTACCGAAGCCAAGCAGCGCTTCATGCGGGAGTCCTTCGCAACACTGGGGATTGAACATGACTGAAGTGCAGATGACTCGCGGCTACGCCGACCAACTGCGCGCATCGATGGAGGAACACGCCGCGCTACCTGCCATCAGCTTTCCGGAGGAGGCGCTGACCTACGGCGACCTCGCGCGGCGGCTCGGAGGTGTCGCGCGAGTTCTTGCCGACGCCGGGCTGCAGCCGGGCGAGGTGCTGGCGCTTTACACCTCAGACAAGCGCGCGCTGCTGCTGGCCGACCTCGCGGCGATGCTCATCGGCGCAGTCTCGCTGCCGCTGAATGAACGCTTCACCGAGCCTGAGATGCGCTACTACCTCGAGGACAGCGGCGCGTCGCTGGTGCTGACTGATGACGCCGGTCGCGCCACGGTGGAGTCCGCCGGAGCCGAACTGCCAACCTTCCGCGGCATCATCGACACGGCGCAGGTGCTGGAGGCGGGCGAGGCGCCGCTGCCTGATGCACATATCGCGGCGACGGATCCGGCCTTCATCCTCTACTCCTCCGGCACCACCGGTAGGCCCAAGGCGGTGCTGCACTGCCATGACAACCTTGCGGCGGCAGTCACCGCGCTCCGCGATACCTGGGAGATCGGTCCTGACGACCGCCTGCTCAACTGCCTGCCGTTCTATCATATCCACGGGCTTTCGTTCTGCGCGCACATGATGCTGCTTTCCGGCGCGGAGATGGTGGTGCAGCCGAGCTTCCACCCGCGCCGGACACTTGAGGCGCTCTGCGACTGCACGGTGCTCTTTGCGATCCCCACGTTCTACTACTCGTGGCTTGACCACCGGTTTTTCCGCGAGATGGCGCCACAGCTTGGAGGAGTCCGGCTCTTTACCGCCGGCTCTGCGCCGATACGTCCGGAGGTGCTGCCCGAGCTTGAGGAGATACTCGGCCGCCCGATCACGAACCGCTACGGGATGACCGAGTCGCACGTCATCACCAGCCTGCCGCTCGGCGTCTCATCGCTGGAGGGCTCCTGCGGCGTGCCGCTACCGGGCGTCGAGATGCGCATCGTGGACGACGCCGACCGCGATCTGCCGGTGGGGGAGACCGGGCAGATAATCATCAGGGGCCCGAACCTCTTCCGCGACTATCGCGGGCGCCCGGAGGCGACCGCCGAAGCCTTCGCGGACGGATGGTTCCATACCGGCGACCTCGGGCGGCTGGACGACGCGGGCTATCTCTATCACTGCGGGCGCTGCCAGGAGATGATCATCACCAGCGGGCACAACGTTTACCCGCCGATGGTCGAGAAGGTGCTCAATGCCCTGCCGGGGGTGCGCGAGTCGGCGGTCTTCGGCCTGCCCCACCACCGGCGCGGCGAGATGGTGGCGGCGGCTGTCGTCTGCGACGGCGTGAAGCTGACCGAGCAGGAGGTGCGGGCGTGGTGTGCGGAGCGGCTTGTTGATCACTCGGTGCCGGTGGAGGTCTTCTTCGTCGAGGAGCTGCCCCGCAACACCATGAGCAAGGTGCTCAAGCGGGAGCTTCGGGAGCGGTGGGGAGGGCCTGGGTCGTCCACCTGAGCAGAGAGGCGCCGTGGGACGGCTGACGAAAAAACGCCGCCACTCAGAAGCTTCAACTGAGTGGCGGCGTTGTGTTGGTGTCGCAGCAGACTGGGACTTGCGGCCTCACGACCGTCTTCGGCGGTACAGGCGCATTGCGCCGGCACCAAGGCCTGATGCAAGCAGCAGCATCATCGTCGCCGGTTCGGGTGAATGACCCTCGTCGGCAAGCTGCTCCTCGTCCTGCCAGGTGTCATCAGGGTCGACCGGAGGCAGCAGGTCGTTGGAACCGCCATCTACGATATTGTCCCCACCTGACGGCGGAGGCGGTATCGGCGGCGGATCAAGCGGCGGTGCCGTCGGCAACTGCACCGGCGGCTTTGGTCCAGCCGGAGGCGGCGTCACCGGCGGTCCCACCGGGGGCTGCGGTCCAGCCGCAGGCGGTGTCGCTGGCGGCTCCACCGGTGGCTGCAGTCCGGACGCAGGCGGTGTCGCAGGCGGCGTCACCGGCGGTTCGCCCGGCGTCTGCGGTCCAGCCGCAGGCGGCGTCACCGGCGGCTCGGGTGAAGACGCGGGTGGCGTGATTGGCGGCGCGTCCTGAGCGGGAGGTTCCCCATTCGGCGGATCGCCTCCGTTGGTGCCGCCGTCATCCACCGGGGCCGGAGCGCCCGGCGTACCTCCGGGAGAGGCACTCGGTCCGTCCGGTCGTGTGATGTCGTAGTTAGTGTTGTCGGCGATCTGCGGCGGCGACGATGAGGTGGAGTTGCCATTGCAGCCCACCAGCACCGTTGCCGCGAGCGCCAGGCCGACGAGAAGTCGGATCTTCACAGGTACCATCGAATTCCTCCTTCAAGAAAGTCTTGTCGAGTTGGTTGAAAGCGGAAAGCATTCCGCCGGCACTATGCCAGTAGCCTCACCTCTCTTCTTCTGCTGTTGTAGCTGCAAAATCTCATGACGGCGCTCCCGCATAGGCGCGCGCGGGGTTTTCTGCCGCCGCCCGATCCGAATACCACTCGACTGCGCGCTCGAGGCCCTCTCGGAAATGTACCTGCGGCTGATAGCCGAGTACCTCGCGAGCGCGAGAGATATCCGCGAGGGAATCCTTCACGTCGCCAGTGCGGGGCGCGGTATACTCAGGCTCAATGCGGGTGCCGAGGATCTCGTTGAGGTCCCGCACGAGGTCGTTGAGCGACGACTGGCGGCCACAGGCGATGTTGAAGACCTGCCCCGCTCCATCATCCGCGGTGGCGGCGAGAATGTTGGCGTGTATTACGTTCGCCACGTAGGAGAAGTCGCGTGATTGCTCCCCGTCGCCGAAGATCGTGGGGCTCTCGCCCGCCATCATCTTTGTGATGAAGAGAGGTATCACCGCAGCGTATTGTGACGCCGGATCCTGCCGCGGACCGAAGACGTTGAAGTACCTCAGCGCCACCGTCTCCAGCCCGTAGACCTCGTGGAACGCCCGCAAGTAGCTCTCACCGGCGAGCTTTGAGCCCGCGTAGGGCGAGATCGGCTGCTGGAGCATCGTCTCTCGCTTGGGCAACTCGCGGTTGCTCCCGTAGACGGAGGAGGACGAGGCGAAGACGACGCGCTTGACGCCGCTGTCACGGGCGGCCAACAGGACGTTGAGCGTTCCGCCGACATTCACTTCATTGCTCGCCACCGGGTCCTTCACCGACCGCGGGACCGACGGCAGCGCGGCCTGGTGGAGCACGTAGTCCACGCCATCGAACGCCGGAATGATCGCCTCAAGATCGCGGATGTCGCGCTCGAAGAACTCGATCCGGTCCTCGATGCCGGCGAGGTTCTCGCGCCGTCCGGTCGCCAGGTTGTCCAACACCCGAACCCTCTCGCCTTTCGCGACCAGTTCGGTCGCGAGATTGCTGCCGATGAAGCCTGCTCCGCCTGTCACCAGGTAAGTCGCCATCTGTCCTCTCCCTTTCCTCATCGTGCCATCGCGTCAGACAATCACCATTCCGGCGCCCTCGGGCGGATAGTAGGGCCGGGCCTCGAAGCCATACGCATCGAGGCAGTCGGTCAGCGCCTCCACCCCGCCATCCTCCACGAGTATCATCGCCGATCCTCCGAGTCCCGCACCGGCAAGCTGTGCCCCCTTGACGCCGGGCACCGTGCGCGCGGCGTCGACGATCAGGTCCATCTCCGGTGTGCTGCAGCGGTACATCCCGGGCTGGCGGTGCAACTGCGCGCGCTCCATGCGCGCTGCGTCACCGCTCCTTACGTCGGCTATCAGCCCGTCGAGATAGCTGTCGGAGACCTCGTAATCCCATGACTGCGGCTGCATCGCCGGGTCATGCGAGATCACGCGGTCGCCGTCGTGCGAAGTGTACCATAGCGCCCCGAAGCCGTCGGCGTCGCCGGCGCTCAGGTACTGCGCGCAGCGCAGGCTCCGCTCGCACTCCGCGAGCCCAAAGAGCGTCACGCCGCGCACATCGAACTCGGGGTGCTCATCCTCCAGCCCCGAAAGCAGGTTGCGCAGTTTGTCGCAATCGGCGCTCTCGAACGGCCCGTAGCCGCTGAGCAGCTCATCCACCGTGAGGCGCGCGGGCAATTGCTTGAGCATGCCGTAGAGCTCATCGAGCCGTATGCCGAGGTTGCTGCATGATACGTCCCTGAGGTGATGGATCGACCCCGCGAAGGCCGGGTAGAGCTGTCGCAGGATAAGTTCGCCCGCGACATAGCCCAGGATGCGGAGGTTGAACTCAGCACGCGCCCCCTCGCTCTTGCGCGCCGAGATGCCCGAGTTGCAGCCCATCAGCCGGTGGCCCTCAAAGAACGGGAGGAACTCGTGCACCTCGAAGGGGAAGAAGCCGATGTGAGCGACCTGCCCGCGCCTGCCGAACTTGATGGCGGCGTGGTCGCCGTTGCCACCGCGTGTGCCGACGAACCACTCGCCCTCGCCACAGAGGTCCACGAGCAGGTTGGCGCGCACCGGCAGGCTGTTGCGACTCACCACGGCCTCCGCGGCCGCCACCACTATCGCCGAGGATGAACTGAGGCCCGAGCCCATCGGGATCGTGCCGTTCGCGACGAGGTTCAGCCCCTGCAGCGGCCGGTCCTTGAAGCGCGACTGCAGCCGCAGCGTCGCCGCCTTGACGTAATTCTCCCAGTGCCCGTTGCTCACCATCGCCAGCGTCTTGGGGCTGTTCACGCAGTTGAGCCAGTCGCCCCAGTCGAGGTGCGCGATCTGTTCGCCGATCGAGAAAGAGGCGGGGCTGAACAACCTGTTGCAGTTGCGCAGGTCGATCACGTCATCATCCCGCGGCGAAGCGATCAGGATGACCTCGTCATCAATTGCCACCACGTTGATTCTGCCGCCGCGATGGTCTATGTGCCGGCCCAGCAGGTTGATCCGGCCCGGCGAGCGCACGATGAAGACCTCATCGTCGGCGCTATGATGGCCAGCGTAGGTCGCCAGCGCGTCGAGATACTGCCGGCGCTTGTTGTCGTGCAGATCGCTGCGATCCCCGTAGGTCTCGCGCATGAACTGCTGCGTCTCCGGCGCGTTCTCTTCGAACAGCCGCTGCCAAGCCGTCACCGGGCGCAGGGAGCGATCGTGCAGAAAGCGCGGGCTTTCAACAAGCCCGAGAACGTCGGATTCGACCTCGGCGCGCATGGTGCGCTCGACTGCGGCGAGCTCCTCGGGCGTGTTGAACGCCAGCGCGTCATCGGGGTGCTCGATCTTCACCGTCGTGACGCCGAAGCGCGCGGCGCCGTCTTCGTCCTTTGCCTCGACCAGCGCACGCACCGCGTCCGTGATGTACTCCTCGCCCTGGGCGTTGTTCTGATCGAGGTGCCGCAGGCCCTCATACAGCGCCGGGGCGCGGAAGAGGTAGGACGACAGGTTGACGTCGGACGTCAGCGCCTCCGCCTCGGATGCCGGCATGTCGCGCACCTGCCCGTTGTCCGGCAGGTGCAGCGTACTCATCTCCTCCAGCGGGTCGAGCAGCTCGTTCAGCTCCGCCGCCGTGATGCGGTCGCAGGTGGTCAGCACCGAGTACAGCTCGCCGCATGCCTTCGCGGCCTTCTTCGGGCTGGCGATGCGCGCATTGACCGCCTCGAGCAGCGAGCCGCACGAAAGCGCCTCGCCGTTGGAGCCGGCGTAGCCGCGGAGATCGGCGACCACGGTCGAGAGGCCGATGTCGGTGGTCTCAACGATTCCCGCGACTTGCCCGTTGGCCTGATAGACAACGCGCCCGGAGGTGGGGCCGTCGGCCTTGTCACCGACCAGGAAGGCGCAGTCGGCGTCGGTCTCCTTCGCGTGGGCGATGAGGCGCTTGAGCGCGCGGGGTCGCAGGAGGCGGTCGCCCGCCACCACGAAGACCCGGCCGTCAAAGCCGGTGTCCTCGAGCACACGCGCGCCACAGCGGGCCGCGTGGCCGGTGCCCAGTGGCTGAGGCTGGTAGGCGAAGGTGACGTTGGGGAAACGCTCCCCGGTCATCTCCACCACCTGCTCGCCGAGGTCGCCGATCACGATGATGTGATGGTCAATCCCGCAGTCCTCGTAGATCTGCAATGCTCGCAGGATGACCGGAACCCCGGCCACCTCGAAGCATACCTTGTGTTTTGTGTCCGATCTCATTCGAGTCCCGCGCCCACCGGCGAGGATCATCGAAAAGATGGTGTCCTGTGGCACCAGGGCCACCTCCAGATTCTTCCGACCCGTCGTGCGATTGAGTTCAGCGTCTA
>JAAYJW010000114.1 GCA_012522765.1 candidate division WS1 bacterium
ATGGAACTGCTGCGCGAGCACAAGAAGCTGACGCTGAAGGGAGCTGAGGAGGCGGCCTGAGGGCGGCCGCCGGTGGGGCTCCGGTCGGGCTTCGCCCTCCCTCCGCCCCACCGGCACCGATCACCGTCACCTGGCGCTGAAGAGAGACAGCCGCTCATCCTAAAGTGCAGAAGACTCTTGACACAACTGTGTCTGTGCCACGGGAGAGGCAACGGCGCGGCGGGGTACGAGCCCCCGCCCTACAACGACACCACAGCCACCCCCCCGGAGTCCAGGCGCCCTCGCCTGGACACGTAACGTCGAACACATTCCCCTCACGCCACCGCCGCTGTTAGTCGTTGCCCCCTCCCCCTTCACTTCGCGCAGCGAAGTGAAGGGGGAGGGGGAAGTAGCTTGCGTGAGCAAGCTACGGGGGAGGGGCAGTCGTTGGAACGGCAGCGTCGTTTCGCGTCGCCCCGTGCGAGGGCGCTTAACGCACGGACAGGAGGGTCCGTGCCACGGGAAGGGCAACGGCGCGGCGGGGTACGAGCCCCCGCCCTGCCGTAGGCTGAAAGCCCCCGCTCTACACGCCCTCGAAGAAACGCTCCACCTGGATGAAGTCCCAGTAGACTTCGCCCGGTTCGGCGTCCGCGACCGTCAGCCGCCCCTGCTCGGCGGTGGCGCGGAAGACGTGGCGGTACATCGTCCAGTACTGCGGACCGCCTCCGCCAACCTGCCAGTAGTTCTCCCACTGATACTCCGGCAGCATCTCGCCGCCCTCGATTGTGATCTGCGCCGGGATCAGCCGCTCTGCGTACTGCGGATCGGTGCAGTAGAGCTTCACCGAGTAGGCGCGGCCCGGTTCGAGGTTGCGGATCGCCTGCGTGAATGAGTTCGCCGCAGCGCCCTCAGCGCGCACCGTGCGGATGACCTGCGCCCCCTGCGGGACGGGCGCATACCTTCCGCGCGCGCCCCTGTCGGGCATATCTGCCACGGCCACCGCCTCCACCGATCCGGCGGTCTCCCAGCCCTCAAGCCCCTCCTCGAAGCCGGGGTTGGCGAGATGATCGAGCAGATACGGGTCATCGGTCAGCCGCTCCGTGTTGCCTTCGATGCAGTAGTGCCGGAAGAGCGCGCCGTACCAGCGCAGGGCCTCGGGGCTGCCGTAGTGCGCGCTCCAGAAACCGATGCCGCGCAGATCGGGGGCGCTGTCGCCGGCGGCCATGGCGTGCATCTGCATGTCCAGCAGCACCTTGTAGTTCACGTTCGGCAGGTGATCGTTGGAGTAGCGCAGCGTGCAGTCGCCGACGCTCAGCACGATCAGCGCGTTCGGGCTCACTCCGTAGCGCCGCGACCAAGCGGCCGGAACGCGCTCCAGCCGCTGCTGGATCAGCGTGCGCGCTCGCTCCTCAGTCTCCTGCTCGGTGACGTATATCTCCGGCGCGAAGACATGATCGTGTTCGATGACCGCATCGCGCAGCACGTTCTCCACGTCCGCGCCGCTCATCCACTTCGACAGGCCGTCCTCAAAGCTCGGGTTTTGCAGGACGTTGCGCTCACCGGTGGTGAACTCGGTGGCCTCCGCGCCGCGTTCGATCTGCACCGCGTCGAGCCACAGATCCCCGCTGGCAGGGCCGACAAGGATCACCTGGTAGAGCCCGCTGCTGCTCGGCCGCGGGGTGAAGGTCGCACTGTAGCGCGTCCAGTCGGTGTCGCCCTCGGGCGCGCGGAGGCGGCCGTAGAGTGCGTGCCACCCCTCGTCAATGATGAAGATGCCCGAGTACGCCGCGGAAACGCTACCTGCGCTGCGCATTTGCGCGGAGATCGTGTACTCCACGCCCGGCTCGAGCTTCACCGACATCTGCCGCGCGGTGATGTTCGAGTCGCCCTGCGGGGTCGCGCGGATGGAGCGCTCCCCCTCAGCGGCAGTCTCATCGGTGGGCTCATAAAAGTCCAGCAGCGTCGGGTCGCCGATTGCCGCGGAGCCGCCGCAGTAGAGGTAGACCGTCTTGCCCTCGCTCTCGGGCATGGCGCGGAAGCGGGCGAGGCCGTCGGCGTAGCGCTCGAAGTGCTCCACGTCGCGGCTGACCACCTCATCGTGGATCGAGCCGTCCCAGATCCTGCCGCCGAGCAGATCCGCCCAGTACTGCGCAAGGTCAACCGTCTCGTCGCGGAGTGCCCCCATCCCCTGATTGATCAGCCAGCGACCGCCGCGCTCCTGCCACGCCTCCGCGTAAGGGAGGTACACCTCGCGGTCGTGGCTGACGATGAGGTTGGCCGAATGAAGCACCGCCTCTTCGAGGCCCTCCCATGAGTGGGCGATGTGCCCATGCGGGGAGACGGCGGTAAGCTCCTCGTACATGTAGACCATGATCTCAGGCACGCGCCGTACGGTCAGGCGCTCAAGCGCGGCTCCGTTACCCGGAGCGACTGCCACCGTCACCTCACCTGCGGGCAGGTAGCGCATCGTCTCACCGGGGGCGCTGAGGATTGCCGTGTCAGCGCCGTCGGCGGTCACTGTGACGATGGCAGCACCCTCTCCGAGCAGGCGGATGTGCAGCCACTCAGGCCGCTCAAGCGTGACGCTCACCGCTTCCGCGCCGGCTGTGAGATCAACGTTCGCCAACTCGACCACGAAGTTGTTCAGCCGCGTCTGCGCAGAGGCGCAGGTGGCGCAGCAGGCGGCAACGATGATGACCAACGCGATCAGTGTCGGCTTGCGCATGATCTTCCACGCTCCTCAGGTGCTGCCGGTTGTCGGAGGTGACTATGCGGAGTAACCCAACTCACGCTCGACCTCATCAATCGCTTCCTCGATGATCGCGAGAGCCTTCGCGGCCACATCGAAGTCCATCACGATCGGCGGTGACATGCGCAGTATGTGCCACGCCGGCACCCAGGCAAGCCCGCGCTCGAATGCGCGCTGATAGACCAGCTTGCCGGCCTCCTCGAACGGTTCGCGCGTCTCACGGTCCTTCACAAGCTCCAGCCCCAGCAGGCAGCCGATGCCACGGACGTCGCCGACGATGCTGTGGCGGTCGCGGATGGCGCGCATTTCGGCAAGCATGAAGTCGCCAAGCTCCAGCGCGTGCGCGAGCAGGCCCTCCTCCTCCATCGCCTCAATGCTCGCAAGCGCCGCCGCGCAGGCCATCGGGTTGCCGCCGTAGCTGGTCGAGGCGGAGATGCTCGCGATGGCCTCTTTGTAGCGGTCGGAGACCATCATCGCGGTGACCGGGAAGCCGTTGCCGAAGCCCTTGCCGATCGTCACCACGTCCGGCGCCGTGTCCCAGTGCTCCATGCAGAAGTACTTGCCGGTGCGGCCCATGCTGGTGAGCACTTCGTCGGCCATCAGCAGGATGCCGCGTTCATCGCAGAACGCGCGGAGCTTCGGGAAGAAGTCGTCCGGCGGGACGATCGAGCCTGCCCAGCCCTGGATCGGCTCCAGCACAAATGCCGCCACCTGTCCGGTGGTCGCGTTGTCGATGAACTGCGCGTAGAAGTCGAGGTAGGCGTCGGTATCGATCTCCCCATCGGCGGTGGTGAACATCGGCCGGTGGGGGTTCGGCCGCGGCACGAGGTAGAAGCCCTGCGAGCGGCCGGGGCCGTTGCTCTCGTTCATCTTCCCGAGGCTGACGGCGTGGCCGGATTTGCCATGGAAGTCCATGAAGCAGGAAATGAACTCGTGCTTTCCGGTTGCGGCTCTGCAGACCCGCAGGCCCGCCTCCACGGCGGTAGTGCCGCTGTCGTAAAGCTGGATGCCGCGCAGGTCCCACGGCTGGATCTCGGCCATCTTATCCAGCAGCTCGACCTTCACCGGCGTGTTGAAGTCGTGGCAGTTCATCAGCGTGCGCGCGGCCTCGGCGACAGCCTCGGAAACCCGCGGGTGACAGTGGCCCAGCGTGGTGACGTAGATGCCGCTGGAGAAGTCGATGTAGCGGTTGCCGTCCACGTCGGTAAGCGTCACGCCATGGCCGCTCTCGAAGGCCACCGGGAAGAGCTTGACCTGGCTGGAGTAGCCGATCATGTGCGTGACGCCACGTTCGTGAAGCTCCGTGGAACGCGGACCGGGGATGTCGGAGACGATTTGCGGGACGGTATCGGCGTCTATCTTCGCCCAGTAATCCGGGGGCAGGGCCATTGCTCAGCACTCCTCGTCATGCGCGCATAAGTCGGATCGACCGTACGATGGCTATTCCACGACGGCGGCTGCGGGGCCTCCGTGACAGAAGAAAGCAGCCGCGATGGAGGGGAATGCTCTACGTGAGTCGTGGGCAGTTGCCGTTGTGGCCCTCGCGCCCTCGCGAGGGGCGACGCGAAGCGTCGCTGTCGTTCCGGATAGCTGCCCCTCCCGGTAGCTTGCCGCGGCTCTTCTCGGCGAAGGAGCACCGGTGGCCGACGGGGAAGCATCATGCCATCCCGCTGACACCGCAACTCCGTGTGAGGGAGCTGGAGCATTGGCCGAATGCGAACGCTTCTACTTCAAGCCGGACTGGCGCGCCTGGATACCGGTGATGCTGATCCCGCCGAAGGTCGCGATTTTCGTCGGACTGCCGGTCTGGGTCGCCTACTACGCGGTTGTGCACATGGGCTTCTGGGATATCGTCTGGCCCATGGCTCTGGTGGCGTTGACGGGCACGGCTCAGATCACCCAATCTGCCGATCGAGCTAGCACCTACCGGCAGCGGCTTCATGGCGAGTGCATCGTGATTGATAGTGCCGGCATCCGCCTGCTGCCACACCTCGGCAAGTGGCGCACCTTCCCGTGGCACGAGATAACACAGATGCGCGTGCTGACGGTCGGCGGATTGCTGGGGAAAGGCTTCGCTACAGTGGATGCAGGCGGAGTGCCTGTGGCGATCCCGCCCTACGCCGACAGGTGCGAGCTGCTGCTGCTGAACCTACGCGAACGGGCGGGTTTGACGCACGTCCGCCGTGGTTGGTGGGCGACAGGCTACAGCCGAGAGTAACGAACGGGAGATCAGTGCGTGACGCACAGGCTACCGGCTACCGCTGATGACTCCCGCACCGGCACGCGCCGGGCGGACTGATCCGACGCTTCCGTCGCGACTCGCGCAGTCCGCCGCTCAATTCGATGACGCTGCCGATCGGTTGAAGACCGCCGCTCATGAGACGGCCCCGCAAAGGGGCAGAGGCGGGATTTGCTCCCGCCTCTGCCGGTGAAGACTGGCCGGATCTATTCGATCAGAAGACCCAGTACCCGCCCCCGTAGATGGTGTAATCTTCCAGCGCTGCACGATCTCCCCACTTGAAGGTCGGAATCTGCACTCCGGCCTCAAAGACTGCCATCTGGCCGGGCGCGGGTTGAGTGTAATACTGCACACCCGGCGAGATCGCGATGACCGTCGACTCGCTGTCGGGTAGATCGGCTCCATCGCGCCTCGCGCGGGCCTGGTACTGACCGTTGAGCTCCAGCACGCCCCTCCAGCCGCTGCCGAGATCCTGCTCCGCGGCGAGGTTCGCTGTGATTATGTCGCCGGGATCCACGTTCATCCGCTCATTGTCGCCGGTGAAGATGTAGCCTGCGCTGGCATACCACGTCGTGTCGCCCGCCTCCTGCTCCCACAGATGCGTGACGCCGAAGTTCGTCGTGCCGGTGCCGGTGCGCAGCAGGCCGATGTCGCCCCCGGAATCGCCGTCGTTGGGCTTGAGGAACAGCGCCACCGCCCGGCGTGTCCCGCTTTCGCGGTTATCGTGGTACTTGTACTTGCCCAGCAGCAGCAGGTCGCCGAG
>JAAYJW010000115.1 GCA_012522765.1 candidate division WS1 bacterium
GCGCTGTCGTCCACGGCTGAGTCGGGGTCCTTGAACTCCGCGACTACGCTCTGGACGCCGCTGTCGCGGTCAAAGACCGGGACGCTTACCGTGACCGGCGTGCCCGGTGCCACGTAGCGCCGCGGGGCATCAACCGAGGGCAGATCCGTAAGCTCCGGCGGGACCGGATCGCTCAGCTCAAAGCGCCAGATGTCGGGCTGGTTGCCGTTGCGCCACGAGCTGAAGAAGATACGCACCGGCTGCCGCGAGGGCAGTCCGGGGTTGAAGGTCGGATGGCGGTCATCGTAGGTGTCGGTGGGGTCGAGGTTGCTGCGCAGATTCGCCGGCACCATTCCCTCGCCCGCGGGTGAGACGGTGTAGATGTTGTAGTCGCGGGTCAGATCGTCCACCGAGGTGAGGCGGTCTGAGGCGAAGGCGATCATCTGCGAGTTGTGCCGCCATGCCGGGTCGGTGTCGTTGGCCATCGCATCCCCGCCGCCGTTGGTGACCTGGTCGAGGTCGGAGCCATCGGGGGAAATGCGGAAGATGCGGCTGCCGCCGCCTGCGGTGGAGCGGGTAAAGAGGATGGGGGCGGCAACGCTGGCCGAATGTGCCCAACGCGGCTGGGTGTCATCATCAGGGCCGGATGTGATCGCCACGGGTTGCTGCGATCCGTCCGACGGCATGATGTAGAGGTCACGACTGCCGGTCGCACCGCCGCTGAAGACGATGAAGCTGCTGTCTGGCGACCACGTCGGCTGATACTTGTTGACGCCGCCGAAGGTCAGTTGGCGGATGGTGCCGGTGAGGACCTCTACAGTGTAGATCTGCGAGACGCCGCTCACATCGGAGGAATACGCCACCAGGCGCGCTCCGGGACTGTACTGCGGATAGAGTTCGTCACCGGGTGCGCTGGTAAGTTGCGTGGCGAAGCTACCGTCAACGCGCAGCATCCACAGGTTGAAGTCGGCGGCGGTCACACCGGGGTCGAACTGGCCATCGCCATCTTCGTCCACGCCGTTCGACGAGATGATGATGCGGTTCAGCTCACCGTAGGAGGCGGAATCGGCGTACAGCTCCGCGCTGGTGGTGGCCGTGGGAGTGAGGTTCAGGTCAGGGATCGGACCCGCGCCCTGAAGGGTGCGCATCTGATCGAAGAGCCAGTCGGGCCGCTCCATGCCGATGTAGCGGCGTCCGCTCGGCGTGAGCAGACCCGCCGAGGAGTAATGGCCCGTGAAGGGGCGCGTGAAGCCGAGTTCAGGCCGCTCGGGGGCAGCGAGTGAGACGGCGCACGCGGTCAGGATGAGTGCGGCAGACAGTATTACGGCGAGTGTCAGAAGGATGCGTCCCTTCTGCAACACAATCACTCCCCCGGGCCTTTGGCTTGCGTTCATGCGGTGGGTGCTATCAATAGGATGAATGCGCCGCGAGTTCTTGTTCAATTTGGGGCGACACCCGCCAATCTCCTGCTTCGATTGCGGCAAACGCCCCCGCCTGCGGACCCCGACACCCGAGGACAGTGGTCCCCGTCCGGCTGCCTCTGGCGCGAGTAACTCTGGGTCACCACAACGATCCCGCGCTGGTCCGGAAACAGGGCTGCTTCAGCAGCGGATTATAGCACACGGTTTCAACGCAGGCAAGCTGCGCCGGTTTAACGACAAGTGGCGCCCCGCCCGCCGCCGGTAGCATCTCTACGGGTAGCTTCTTCATTATGCCCCGAAGGACGACCTGTCATACTTCTTCATTGGACAAGCTCGCACCACAGACGTTGCACCTTTTCGCGCGTCGTGCCTCGATCCCCCGATGTGATGAGGCGGTACGTCGCCGGGAAGCCACCGATTCCAAGCCGCTCATGCAGCCTCACGAACGACTCGGCACGTTCGCGGCTCATTCCGTCCCGCTCCATCAGCCGCCGGATGCGCTCGGCGCGCGGAGCATCAACCAGCAGCGTCATGTCAACCAGCGCAAGCCCGCCCATCGGCACCAGATTGGCGGCCTCGAGGGCAACAAAAGGCACACCATCGTCGCGCAGCGACGCGATCATTTCCGCCATCCGTGCCACCATCGCCGGATGCATCAGGCGCTCGAGACGCTCTCGTGCCTCGTCATCGCCGGCGATCTCGGCTCCCAGACCACGGCGGTCGAGAGTGCCGTCGTCGCGGCGGAAGCGCGCCCCGAACTCCCGAAAAACCGCCTCCAGCAGCGGATTTCCGGGCCGGAGCAGCTCACGCGATACCTCATCGGCAAGCACGATTGCTGCTCCGAGCCGCTTTAGTTCGTCAATGACCACCGACTTGCCCGACGCGATCGGGCCGATGATGCCAATCACCCGCATCGGAAGCGCCTCCGAGCAGTCAGCCCTGCGGCTGGCTACTCCTTCTCCTCCTCGGCAGCTTCTTCCTCCGCCGCCGACTCTTCCTCCGCAGGTTCTTCAGCGGATTCTGCCTCAGCCACAGGTTCCTCAGCCACAGGTTCCTCAGCCACAGGTTCCTCAGCCACAGGTTCCTCAGCTACAGGCTCCTCGGCTACAGGCTCCTCGGCTACAGGCTCCTCGGCCGCAGGCTCCTCGGCCGCCTCATCTTCGTCCATTTCGGCCGCGACGGCTCCAAGGACATCGGCGAACTGGTCGCCGAGCGTCGTCTTCGGCTCATCCTGATCGGCCATGTACTTCTGATACTCCCGCCGCTCCTTCTCCTCGAGAGCAGCGGCGAGCGAGAGGGTGAGCCGGCGCGCCTGCGGGCGCAGCTTGAGCACCTTCAGCTCGAGCTCCTGGCCCTCCTCAATGACCTCAGAGGGGCTGTCAATGCGCTTCTCGGAGAGTTCTCCGACCGGCAGGAAGCCCTCGACTTCGAAGTCGGCGAGGTCAATGAATGCGCCTGTGCGGACGATGCGGCTGACCTTGCCGCGCACCATTGAGCCGGGCCGAAGTTCCTTGCCGACCTCTTTCCACGGGTCGGGCAGGATCTGGCGGCGGCCGAGTGATATGCGGTCGCGGTCGGTATCGATCTCAAGCACGACCACGCGGAGCGTGTCGCCCACGCTGCAGACATCGGAGGGGTGCTCGATGCGCCCCCACGACATCTCAGAAACGTGCAGCAGGCCGTCCACGCCGCCGAGATCAATGAAGGCGCCGTACTCGGTGATGTTGCGCACCTTGCCCTCGCAGACGAGCCCCTCCTGCAGCCGGGCGAGTGTCTCGGCCCGCCGCTCCTGGCGCTCCTCTTCGACGACCATGCGGTGCGAGAGCACGACCTTCTTCCGGTCACGGTCGGCCTCGAGCACCTTCAGGCGCAACGAGCGGCCGACGAAGCGATCGAGGTTGCGGACGTCGCGGGTGGCGACGTGTGATGCGGGCACGAAACCGGCGACGCCCAGATCAACGCGCAGGCCGCCCTTGACACGGTCGGTGACCATGGCGTCAACGATCTCGCCGGTCTCCATCGCCTCGACGACGCGGTTCCAGACGCGCTCGTAATCGGCGCGCTTCTTCGAGAGTATCGTCAGGCCATCCTCGTCCTGCAGCTTGACGACGGCGACCTCTATCTCATCGTCTCGTTCGGGCATTTCGGAGCGATCGAGGAACTCGTAGATCGGGACGATGCCCTCTGCCTTGCCACCGACGTCAACCAGCACGCCATCCTCGGTGACGGCCGCGACTACCCCGCGCACGATGGCGTTGGGCTTGAGCGCAGCCGGTCCGACTGCGTCCAGATCCACGTCATCCATCGAAAGCGGCTCGTCCTCTTCCGGGCTGGCCTCGGGGGCCACCTCAGCCTGCGGCGCCTCCGCGGCTTTCGCGTCCTGAGGCTCCTCAACCGGCTGCGTCTGATCCTCATCGGGTGCGGCTGCGGCTGCGTCGGGCGCGCTCTCTTCGTCCTTGCGATCCTCAAAATCCCAGGCAGACATCCGAAGTCCTCCTTCGCCGACGAGCGAGACAGATGTCTGCCCGTCCGGCCTCGACCTCACGGTGCGGTCCTTGACCGACTTAGGTTGGTGAAGAAACGTCAGCTATACCTGCGGCACTTCCTCCATGTCACGCCAGTTCTTCCCCACCGCCACGTCCACGGTCAGCGGCACGTCCAGTTCATACGCAGCCTGCATCACCTCTCGCACCAACCCCGCCACCACGTCGGCATCCTTCTCTGGAGCTTCTACCACAAGCTCGTCATGCACCTGCAGCAACATCCGACTGTGCGGGCTGATCTCCCGCAGTCGCGGCGCCAGGTGGATCATCGCCACCTTAATGATGTCCGCCGCGGTGCCCTGGATCGGCGTGTTGGCGGCGGCGCGTTCGGCGTACGAGGCCGCGCGGCTGTCGGAGCTGTTGATCTCCGGCAGCGGCCGCTTGCGACCCAGCAGCGTCTCCACGTAGCCACACTCGCGCGCCATAGCGGCCATGGCGGCAAGATAATCCCGTACGCCAGGTAGCGCACTGAAGTAGTTCTCGATGAAGGCCGCCGCCTCCTTCTTCGAGATGTTAAGCTCTTTCCCCAGCGCACTCGGGCCCTGCCCGTACAGCACCGCGAAATTCGTGGTCTTAGCCTTCCGGCGCATCTCCGCGTCCACCTCTTCGGCGGGCACGTCAAAGAGCGCGGCGGCAGTTTCAGTGTGGATGTCAGCACCCGCTCGGAAGGCCTCGACGAGCCTCCTGTCGCCGCTTATGTGCGCCAGGATGCGCAACTCGATCTGCGAGTAGTCCGCCGCGACCAGCACCTTGCCCGGCTCGCTCACAAAGCAACTGCGGATCTCGCGACCCCATTCGGTGCGGATCGGTATGTTCTGCAGGTTCGGATTGCGGCTCGACAGCCGCCCGGTGGCGGCCACGGTCTGCTCAAACGTGGTGTGGATGCGCCCCGTCTTCGGGTCCACCTCGCGGAGCAGGCCATCCGCGTAGGTCGAGCGCAGCTTGGCGTACTCACGGTACTGCAGCACAAGCCGCGCGATCTCATGCTCCACGGCCAGTTCTTCGAGCACCGCTGCGGAAGTTGACCACCCGGTCTTAGTCTTCCTCCCCTTCGGCAGTTGCATTCGCTCAAAAAGCACTTCGGCCACCTGTTGCGGTGAGCCGACATTGAACTCACAGCAGGCCAACTCGCAGATCTCGCGCTCGAGGCGCTGCACCATCTCATCGAAGCCCTCGCCAAGCTCCTCGAGCCTCGCGACGTCAACGGCGATCCCCGCCAGTTCCATCTCGGCGAGCACCGGCACCAGCGGCATCTCGATCTCATCGAAGAGCGCCAGCAGACCGGCCTGGTCGAGGTAAGAGCGCAGCGGGTCATGCAGCGCCCGCACCGTCACGGCCTCAGCGGCGGCGCGCAGACACGCCGGCTCGACCTCCGCCTGCGCCTCGCCGTCGGCCTCCGGCAGCGCATAGCCGAGGTGCTCCTGCGCCAGCAGGCCGATGGAGTGGTCGCGGCGGTTCGGCAGCAGCAGATACGAGGCGATCTCGGGATCGAACTGCGCGCCGCGGAGGCATATCTCGGATCGGGCAAGCCACCGAATCATGCCCTTCAGGTCAGCCGCGCGCTTGTGCACACCATCATCCGACAGCAGCGCCTTGAGGCCCGCGAGGTCGAGGCCATCATCATCGGTGTTCGCGAAGAGGGTCCCGCCGAACTCCTCCTGCGCGGCCAGCGCCACCAGCGCCGCGCGATCGTCGCCGGTGGCAATCGCCAGCACCGGCAGCTCTCCATCTGCCGCCAGCCCAAGCGCCATGGAGCCCTCATCCGCTATGGTGGCGACAAGCTCATCAAGACGCGCCTGTTCATGCACCGCCTCGACATGAATATCGCAGGCTTCCTTCTCACCGCGCGGCAGGCGGTCGAGGAGGCTGGTGAACTCAAGCTCCGTTGCCAGCCGCCGCAGCCGATCGATGGGCAGGCCCTCCCACACGATCTCTTCGAGCTTCAGCTCCAGCGGGATCTGGGTCTCGATTGTCGCGAGCCGCTTGCTCAGCAGCGCGAGGTCAGGGTTGTTCTCGAGCGCCGTCCGGATGCGCGAGTTGTCAATCTCGTCAATGTGCTCGATCGCGTTCTCCACCGAACCCATCTGCGCAAGGAGTTCCTTGGCGCCCTTGTCGCCGATGCCCGGCACTCCGGGGATGTTGTCGGAGGTATCGCCCGCGAGCGCCTTGTGATCGATGAGCTGCCGGGGCTCGAAGCCGTACTCAGCGCGCACCGTTTGGGGGTCATAGCGCCTGGTGTCCTTGATGCCGCGCAGGGTGGCGAGCACCTCGACGTTGTCGTCCACAAGCTGCAGGAGGTCGCGGTCGCCGGTCACGATGGTGACCTTCATGCCCTCCTGTGCAGCACGGTGGGCGAGGGTGCCGATGATATCATCGGCCTCGTAGCCGGGCATGGACGCGGACGCCATCCCGAGCGCCTCTATGACATCACAAAGCAGCGGTATCTGCGCGCGGAGAGCGTCGTCACTGGGAGGGCGGTGCGCCTTGTATTCCTCGTAGATCTCATCGCGGAAGGTGGGCCCGGGGAGGTCCAGCGCCACCAGCGCGTGTCCGGGCTGCTCCTCCTCGAGCAGCGCCAGCAGCATCTGCAGGAAGCCGTACAGAGCGTTGGTCGGCTGACCGCTGCTGGTCATCAGCGGCGGCAGCGCGTGGAAGGCGCGATGGAACAGGCTGTGCCCATCCACCAGCAGGACGCGGTCAGACATGGGTGCAACATCCTCGTCGTGGTTCCGAAGCAGTCTTATTGAGTCGGTACGGCAAGATCGCGCATCTGCATCATCGTTCTGACGTTATCCAGTCTGTGATCGTAGAGCAGGTAGTCAATTGCGCTGCGCCCGCTCAGCTTCGTCATCAGGCCGAACCAGTCGAAGAGCCCGCCGGTACCGTTCATCTCCCGCAGGTCAGGCTCTCCCTCGATCCCGCCCATGCCCGCGGCGATCTCCACCGCGCGGTAGAAGTTCCCGAGTTCATCCACCAGCCCGACCCTCACGGCCTCTTCGCCGGTGTAGACGCGGCCATCGGCGAGTTCACGTACCCGCTCCAACTTCATCTTGCGGGCAACCGAGACATCGCGCACGAACTGCCGGTACATGTCGTCAATGATCGACTGCAGCAGTTGGCGCTCATCCTCGCGCATCTCGCGCAGCGGCGAACCGGTGTCTTTGTAGGGGCCAGAGGTCATATTGCGGGCCTCGATGCCAAGCTTCTCCATCAGTCCCGTGTACTGCAGGACCTCCATCCGCACGCCGATGCTGCCGGTGACGGTGGACGGATCGGCGACTATCCGGTGCGCCGGCGCCGCGATGTAGTACCCGCCCGAAGCCGCCACGTCGGCCATCGAGACCACGACCGGCTTCTCCTTCGCCAGTCGCATCACTTCCGTGTAGATCTCCTGTGAAGCCGCCGGACTCCCGCCGGGGCTGTTGATACGCAGCACAACCGCCCGCACGCTCTCGTCCTCGGCGGCCTCGCGAAGCTGCTCCATCGTGGCACGCGCGCCGCCGACGATGTCGCCGAAGAGCGTCTGCTCGCCCGAGGTTGAGATCACGCCCTCGACGGTCACCACGGCGACGCTGTCGCCCGAGACATTCTCAAACCCAGAGCCCGATCCTGCGAGGCCCATGACCGCCGCGATCACCAGCACCATGCCACCGAGCAGAACCATCGCGGCGATCAGCCCGCCGACCACGAGCAGCCAGTTCGTGCCGCGGCGTGGCGGCTGCTGGGGTGGAGGCGGAGGCGGCGGTGGTGACGCATAGCCTGCCTGCCCGCCGGTCCAGTGCTGCGGCCCACCTGTCTGGTCGTATCCCATCGTCAAGTCACCTCGTCAACCATGCCCCCGCGCCGCCGATTACCCTCTCGTTGACAGCGGAGCCGACCGCTGGTAGAATCTTCGTATACGTGCCGGAGTGGCGGAACTGGCAGACGCACCAGACTCAAAATCTGGCGGGGCTAATTACCCCGTGCGGGTTCGAATCCCGCCTCCGGCACCATCCTTCGTCTCCTCGCAGCCTCTCCTGTGACCCGCTTCAGCTACACTCCGGCGGCGCGCCCATCTTTCGGAACTTCTCGTAGCGCAACTCCGGAAGCTCCTGCCAGTCAATCTCGTCGAACTCCGCCAGCGTGACGCGCAGGCTCGCGCGCAGAAGCTCCGCCGCCGCTGCCTTGTCGCTGTGAGCGCCTTCGCCCGGCTCCCTCACGATGCCATCAATGATCCCCAGCCGCAACGCGTCGTCGGCGGTGAGACGAAGGGCGTCCGCCGCCTGTTCTTTCAGTGACCGATTGCGCCAGAGGATCGCCGCGCAGGACTCGGGTGCGATGACCGAGTAGTAGGAGTTCTCCATCATCAGCACGCGATCGCCGACGCCGATGCCGATCGCGCCGCCGCTGCCGCCCTCCCCGATGATCACCGGCACCACAGGGACCTTGAGCGAGAACATGTCGCGCTGGTTGGATGCGATCGATTCAGAGATACCGCGCGCCTCTGCCTCATCGAGACAATGAGCGCCAGGGGTGTCAATCAGCGTCACGATCGGGCGCCCGAGCTTGTCCGCGAGGCGCATGATGCGCATCGCCTTGCGGTAGCCCTCGGGGCGAGCCATCGCGAAATTGCGCCGGGCACGTTCGCGCGCCTGCCGGCCCTTCTGATGGCCAATCACAGCCACCGGCCGGCCCTCGATCCAGCCCACACCCGACACGATGGCGCCATCATCGCCGAAGCGCCGGTCGCCATGCAACTCGACGAAACCCTCCACGAAGGCCTCGATGTAGTCGAGCGAGTACGGGCGATCCGGGTGCCGGGCGAGTTCGACCTTGTGCCAGGCGCGGGTCTCCTCGCGCGCGACAGCATCCTCGGGCTCCTTGCGCAGCGCCTCCGCGGCGTCCTCTGAATCGTCGCTGCCGGCGCGAAGATCGCCACAGCTCCAGGCAACCAGCGTCGCCAGCGTATCGCGCATCTGCGTCCGCGGGACGATCATGTCCAGCATGCCGTGCTGGCGCTGATACTCGGCCGTCTGCACGTCCTCGCCGATGGGCATGCCGGTGACGTCAATGACGCGTGGGCCGGCAAAGCCCATCGCGGCGCCCGGTTCGGCGATGATGATGTCGCCGAGGAAGGCGTAGCTTGCGGTGACGCCGCCGTAGGTGGGGTCGGTGAGGATGCTGATGTAGGGCATCCCCGCCGCGGCGAGCTTCGCCGTGGCGCCGGCGGTCTTCGCCATCTGCATGAGGGACACGAGGCTCTCCTCCATGCGGGCGCCGCCTGAGGCACTGACGATGATGACCGGCAACTGCTGCTCGGCCGCGCGCTCGATCAGCCGGGTGATCCTCTCCCCCACCACCCAGCCCATGCTGCCGCCGCGGAAGCCCGGCTCCATCACACCGATGGCCACGGGCATCCCGGCGAGTTCAGCCCGGCCGGTGATCACGGCATCCTGCAGGCCGGTCTTCTGCCGGGCCTCCTCGATCTTGCTGCGATAATTTGGGAACTCAAGGGGGTCGCAGATCGGCAGATCGGTGTCCCACTCATCGAATGAGTCCTCATCAACCGTGATCTGCAGGCGCTGGCGCGCCGACAGGCGGAAATGATAGTCGCACTTGCTGCAGCCCCACAGATGCTGCTCCAACTCCTTCGCGTAGAGGAGCTGGCGACACTGTGGGCACTCCTCCCACATGTCGGCGGGAATGTCATCATCAAAACGGTTCCGGATACTCTCGCTGCGTGTTGCGGTCAAGACTGCACCTCCGCCGCTAGCTTCTTTGCGGCCGGGAAGATAACCTCTTCGTCACCCGGGTCCTGCCCGGCCGGATCGGCCGGCACGGCATCCCAGCAGAGTGAGAATACCATGAAGGTCGGTAGCCAGTCTATGCGGCTGCCTATCCC
>JAAYJW010000116.1 GCA_012522765.1 candidate division WS1 bacterium
CCCTGAACTCCTCCCAGCGCATCGCCCAGACGTAGCGGATCGGCAGCCGCGTGACCTGCACGCGCCGCAGCAGTTCCGCGTCATCCGCTACCGCCGCCTCGGCCTCGTCGAAGAGCCGCTCAGCCTCTGCCATCAGATCCAGCGTCAGATAGGGCGCAGTAAGGTTGCCCCAGATGCGCATGTAATACCCGGTCGCCTCGGCATCATCATGCAGCCGCGTGATGTACCGGCGGATGAACGGGCCTGCCGGGCCGTAGTAGCCCGCCACGAACTCATCAATCAGCGCCTCGGTGTCCTGCGACGGATCCCACAGCAGCCTCCCGAGCAGCCACGCCCGCAGTTCCGCGAACTCCCCGCCCGGGGACTGATACGCGCCCTGCTCGAAGACGCCTTTCACGCCATGCTCGACGAAGAAGCGGATGTTCGGCGCCAGCACGCGCAGGTTCGGATGCGGGAGGATGTAATGCCCGAAGTTCGTGGTGTAATCCCAGACGTAGAGGCGGTCGCAGATCTCGTTCCAGCCGCGGATGTCGTCGCCGAAGGTCGCGTTTTCCTCGGCGGAGAGCGGCTGGAGGAAGCTGCACTCGATGCTGCACAGGCGCACGATCACGTTCGGCAGCGGTACCACGTTCGCCGGCGGCTTGCGAGTGTACTGATACGCGAGCGTGTCGATCGCGAGGTCCGGGTAGTCCGGCGCTAGCCGCGCCGCAATGTCGTTGACGAAGCGCAGCATCGGTCCGGCTGGGGAGCCGTCCTGCTCCTCCAGCGCCATGCAGTCGGCGCAGAGGCAGTGGCTGTCCCAATCGTTCTGCGAGACGGAGACGATGCCCGCATCGGGATACTCACTCATTCGCTGGCGCACGCGCACGTCCACGAGATCCAGCACCTCGGGGTTGGTGAGGCAGAGTTGATTGCGCACACCCTCGCCGCCGATGCGCCTGCCGTTGCGTTCGCTGAACCACTCGGGGTGTTCGTCGAAGTGCGCATCCGGCACGAACTGCCGGAATGTGTGCACGAAGTGCCCGGCGTAGCTGATCTTTCCGCCATGCTTCTCCTCGAGGCGCGGGCGGTTGCCGTTTGACTTGTTGCGCGCCGCCCAGTCGCCGTCGAAGGCGTCGTACCAGAAAACCTCGCGCATCTCAAGCGGCGGGATGTACTGCACGTGCTGATCCGGCACCGTCAGGTCGGGATTGTGCGGGATGGTGCTGGCGGTCGACGACCACCAGCGGCAGCCGACGCTGTCCTCGAGGAACGTGTACACCGCGTAGAGCGTCCCACGCGGCCTGTCGCCGGCGAGCACCATGCTGCTGCCGACCGTCTCGATCGCGATGCCGTCGGGCGAGAGTTCATCGTAGGGCAGATCGGGCGCTATCTGACGCGATGCACGCCCGGGGCCGACGTAGAGGCACGGCGCATCAATCGCCGCGGCAGCCTCCAGCACCTCGAACTGCGCGCCGGTTACCTCGCCGAGGAAGTGCGCAAGCTCCGCCGCCGCATGCTTCTCAGCGACGGTCGCCTCGGGATCGACTACCACCCGGTAGTCGCTTTGTCCGCCACGGGAGAGCGTCATCTCCGCCGTGGCCGGGAGTGCGATGGCCAGCGCGAGTAAGACTGCGTGCAATGGTCGCATGAGATATTCCTCCTCAATGTCGTGCTCTACGCAATCTGTTCCCTGTTGCCGCCGTAGACACGGTCGGCGGTATCCCGGCACAGATTCGCCCGTGCCTCTTCGCTCAACTGGTCGAGGAAGACGTCGTAGCGATGCAGCTCCGGCCCCAGCCGCTCGAAGCGCGTCACGAGGTCGGAGCCGAGGCAGATGCGGTCGGAATACTGCTCTGTCAGCGCCAGCCACTCCTCGCTCGGCTCGCCGCCAGGGCAGATGATCTCATCGAAGATGATCCACGAGTAGTCCACCACCAGCAGCGGATACTGCTCCAGCAGCCGCTGCACCATCTGATGGTAGAACGGCACGTTGACCCGCCGCGAGATGCCGCAGTGCGCCAGCACAAAGCGCGTCCGCGGGAAGTCGCGCAGGGCCTCCTCAAGCTCGAACAGATACACCGGGTGGTCGCTCTTGCTCACCGAGGTAACGTTCTGATGCAGCAGCACCGGCAGGTCATGCTCGGCGGCGAACTCGTATACCGGCCAGAGCGCGCGGTTGTTCGCCCGCGCCGGCTCGCCGTAGGTGAGCGCGGTCAGGTCATCGTGCCTCAGCAGAACCTCGCCGATGCCGCTCCAGACATCCGGATAGCGCTCATACATCAGCTTGACATCCCGGACGCCCATGTGATCGGTCGGGTTGAAGCCGCAGATCAGTGGGTAGAGCCGCTCGCGCTGCTCGGCGGGGAGAGATCGCACGAGTTCGGCCACGATCACGTCGGTGGCCGCGTAGTAGTAGCAGCGCGAGTCGTTGGCGAGGTAGTAGTCGGGCGCCTCGCGGTCGTGCTCCGACCAGATCTTCGCCACCGGCAGGCCGAAGATGACTGCGCGCTCGACATTCGCGCGATCCATCGCCTCGATCAGCGCCTCCCCGCCTGGCGTCTGCTGCACGAAGTTCACCACGTGCAGGTGCGCATCCACCATCGGGTATCTGCTGCCGCGCAGAGGCGCGAGAGTCCCCGGCTTCCCGGCATCGCGGGCCCAGGTTGTGATCGTCTCATTCGGCATCGGGAGTCACCTCCAGCACGCTCAGCAGGTAGTCGCGCTCGTCCGCTTCGAGGAACGGCTCAAGCTCCGCCCAGTCGCGGGCATCACGCACCAGTTCGCGCAGGCGCTCGGGCGGAAGCTGCTCCAGCAGCGGGCAGCTAAGCTCGCTCGGGAGCGCGCGGAGCATGTGCGCGAGGTCAAGTTCGTTCATAAGAAGCGCGGGCACCCGCTCAAAGCCGATCATCTCGATGAGTTTGTGCTGCCGAGGCCGGTCGAGCGACCGCAGCACCAGCGCCATCTCCTGGCCGGTGCGCAGCATACGCTGGAGCCAATCGGCGCCGAGCAGATCCAGTGCAAGTTCATCGCACTGGTCGTAGACCCACTCAAGCACCTCGGCAAGCTCGGTCGGTGAGGCGATGAGCGTGCGCAGGCCATCGGCTCCGAGCGTCCGCAGCAGGGCCTCCTCGACCTCGGTCTCGCCCAGGGAGGCGAGGATGTCGCGCAGGCGGCTGCCGCTGCCGATGACGCCACGCAGATCCGTCCCGATCGCCTCGATGAGGAACGTCTTGTCCTCGGGTGCGAGGACGGCAAGCGTAGCGTGCAGGCCGCGCGCATCGGCGATGATCGAGGACAGGTGCGGGCGAAGCTGCTCAAGCACCGCGCGGTCATGATTGCCCTGCAGCACGTCGAGCGCTACCACCAGTTCGGCGGCGGTGCGAACCTGCGCGCTGTCGCCGTCGATGGTGATAGCGAATGCCCCCGCATCCATGGCGGATCACTTCCTCGAAGGTGGAGGTGATGGGGCCGCAAGTGGCCGCGCAGAGTTTCCGCCGCCGCCGCGCGATTCCTTTGTGCGGACCGAGATGAGGTCGCCTGGTCTCCGTCATTGCGCGACCCTCACGCAGCCGCCGAGTCAGGAGCGCACCGAATACGTCGTGGAGCCTCTGCGGCATCAGCGAACTTCCCGCCTCAGAACGCCGTCGATGAAGATGCGGGCCGGCATGGTCCGATCACCCCCCGTCACCGACGTTTCCGGCGCGGGCGGGGAGCGCGAAAAATCGCTTTACGCCCGGTCGGTATCTGAGGTAACCTGTCGCCTCAAAGGCAGGTCTGACAGCTTCATCTCGGCCGCGGGCACCGGCACCTCAAAACAGCATCAACGAAGGCCTCAATGGCATACGCGCGACACAGAGACGAAAGCGAGAAGAGGCGCGACGGTGGGCCGCTCATGATGCCGGCACCCGGGCCGGACGTGGCGGTGAAGCATTTCCGTACGCTGTTTCTCTCCGACATTCACCTCGGCACCATCGGCTGCCGCGCTCAAGAGGTGCTGCGTTTCCTCGATGAGTATCGCGCCGAGCGCGTCTACCTGCTCGGTGACATCCTCGACGTCTGGTCGAACCGCAACATCTTCAGTTGGCCACGCGAGCAGATCGCCGTGCTGCGCCGTCTGCTGGGGATGGCCGAAGAGGGCGTCGAGGTCTACTACATCCTCGGCAATCACGATCGCATGCTCGGGACGCTGACCGAGATTGACCTCGGCAACATTCACATCCGGCGTGAGTTGATCCACGAGACCGCCGACAACCGCCGCGTGCTGCTCACCCATGGCGACGCCTACGACAGCTTCGTGGTGCGCCATGAGTGGGTCGCGAAGCTCGCCGCCCGCAGCTACCACTTCGTGACGGTCTTCGACAGGCTGCTAAACCGTGCGACCGGCCGGATCGCGCCCGTGGACATCGCCCGCCAGGTGCGCCTGCGCAGCAAGCAACTCACCGACTGCCTCAGCCGCTTTGCGCAGACGGTCTCCGAGGAGACCCGGCGGCGCGAACTGCACGGCGTCATCTGCGGGCACATGCACCGTCCGGAGATCGCGCGCATCTGCGACATCGACTACCACAACGTCGGCGACTGGGTGGAGCACTGCACCGCGCTGGTGGAGGATTTCACCGGTCGCCTGGAGCTCATTCACTA
>JAAYJW010000117.1 GCA_012522765.1 candidate division WS1 bacterium
CGGTACGACGCACGGGCGAGGCGCCCGTGCCACATGAACGACAACGACTTAACGGCCGACGCATCCAGACGACGGGATGCGTCGCTCCGAACGACAACGGCTTAAAGGCAAACGACAAACGACCGGGAGGGAATGTAATCCCGCGCCCTCCAAACGGCTAAACCGCGAGGAACTCCTCATAGAGCTGCATGATCACCGCCGCTGCGCCGGGGGGCACGTTCCATAAGCTCAGCTTGCCCTTCATCGGGATCGGCTCGATCAGCTCCCCCGGCTTGGCCAACACCCATGCCCACATCCCCTCGCATTCCTCCTCAGTCAACTCAAGGCGGAACGCGTCCTCCGCATCGGCCGGGACCAGCGGACGGCAATCCACCACCTGCACCATCCCGACAAGCGCGCCCAGCGGTCGATCGGCCAGCTCCTCAGGGGTGAAGCCCCGGTCGGGCGAGGCGGCAGCATGGATGGCGAGCGGCCCCCGGTGGTGGGTGCGTCGGCTCCTAGTCTCGATGGTCTTGCAGCCCTGCACAATGTCCGTTGCCCACGGCTGGCGGACGGTAAGCGCCTTGACGACCCTCTCCTCACTGCCACCACTCATATATTGACCCTCCCGATGATCTCGCATCCATCGCACGGGCGGCTTCCTCACACGGCTATGCCGGTCCTCCTCCGAACGGCAAACGGCTTACGGCAACGGCACAGGTCGGCGCGGGGGCCGACCTCTCCAACGACAACGGCTTAACGGCCGACGCATCCGAACGACGGGATGCGGCGACAGGAAGGCCCCTCCTTCACCTCCGGCGAAACTCGGCTCAAGTCACACTCCACGCACCAACCGGAGGTCCTGCACATGCTCTCGCTGCCCGCAATCGGTCTGATGCTCGGCGCCGGCGTGCTCGGGGCCGAAGTGCCCGACATCTATCTCCCCTACCTGCAGGACAACCCGCCGGAGATCGTCGAGGAGCTTCCCGAGACGCGTATCGGCGACGTGATCGTGCGCGAGTTCTGGTTCGTCCCGCGCGATATCCCCGGCACCGATGAGCGCCATGAGGTCCACTCGGTGCTCGCCCGCCCCGCCACTCCCGGCCCGCACCCGGCGATCCTCTTCTGCCACGGCGGCGGAGGCTTCACCCAGCGCGAGCGCGTCTCCATCATCGGCTGGGCGGAGCGAGGCTACGTCTGCATCGGCCAGGATCAACCGGGCTTCGCCAGCCGCGAGGGCCTCTCGCGCGGCCCCTACTTCGAGGGCCGCGGCACCTCTTTCGTGGTCACCCCCGACGCCACTGCCAGTCCGCTATATGACGGGGTGATCGCAGTGCTGCGCTCGCTGTCTATCCTCCGCACTCACCCGGAGGTGGACCCCGAGCGCATCGGCGTCTTCGGCGGCTCGTGGGGCGGCTACATGACGAACATGGCCGCCGCGCTGGCGGGAGATAAGCTTGCCGCTGCATTCGCCACGTACGGCGCGGGCTACTATGACGTCGCGACCGACTGGGCGCTGCGGCTGCAGAACATGCCCGATGACGAGCGCGAGCGCTGGATCGCCGCCTTCGACCCGGGGCGCATGGCGGGCAATATCAGCGCCGACTACATGATCCTGCAGGCGACCAACGACTGGTACTTCTGGCCGCCATCAGTGGAGATGACGCTGGACAATATTCCGGCTGAGGGACCGGGCCCCCGGAAGAACTGGCTCTTCTCGCCGAACGACTACCACGCCATCAGGCTGCCCGGCGGCACCTCCGACCCGCACGTCAATCATGCCAAGCACCGCACATACATGGAAGTGCGCTTCATGGACTGGCGGCTGAAGGGCGAGGGAGCGGCATTCCCCACCGCGGAGGCCTCCGCCGATCCGGCGCGGGAGGGCGACTGCATCCGCGTGCGCTTCAGCACCACCTCGGAGTTGCCGATCTCCAGCGCGGAGGTCTACTGGTCGGGCGGCGAGATGCCGTGGCGGATGCAGTGGTGGGAGGCGGTGCAGGCCGAGGCTGTGGGTGATGGCGTTTATGAGGCGCGGATTCCGGTGCGCCACACGGACCTGCAACTGAACTGGGTGGGCGTGGTGAGCGATGAGGGCGCCGCCAGCGTCTCAACGCGCATTCAGCGCATTCAGCCGACTGAGCTTGGCTTTGAGCCGGGCAGCCATCCGGTGCCGGTTGCGCCGGAGGACCTGCAACCGCTTGTCGCCGATGAACGCTGGCGCTGGACAGCCGGAACTGTGCGCGGCGGCGAGGGCTTCGGCTCGGCGCAGGAAGCGGAGGCTGCGCGCGGTGATGGCGTCGGCAGGCGCATCACCGGGCAGTACTCGGTGGCGGTGTGGGGACTGCGGGCCGCGGACATTAAGGCCGCCGGCGCGACGGGCATTCGCCTGTGGGTGCGTTCGGCGAAGCCCGAGCCGGTGGAGACGCTGCATATCGGCCTGACGGTGGAGGTCGCTCCGGGGACGCGCTACATCTTCAACGCACAGAGCGTGGAGGGACTGGCTATCGGCCCCCAGTGGCAGTGCCTCGAACTGCCTTGGGAAGCTTTCTGGTGCGCTGATGCGCCGGTGGAGCTACTCAGCGACGGCCTCGGTGAGCTTCGCGTGACGATAAGCTCCCGCGACGGCGCCACGGTCTACTTTGACGATGTTGAGTTCATGTAGCGTCAGCCGGTGACGTAGCGGATAAGCTGCCGGGCGTTCTCCAGCGCCCAGCCGTGGGCGTCGTTGTTGAAGAACGCGTAGACATCGCGGCCGGCGGCCAGGTGCTCCCGCACCTTCGCGGCCTCGGCGGCCATCCTCTGGTAAGTGTACCGCCCGCGCGGGCCACCGTGATAGCGCAGGTAGACCCAATCCGCGGTGAGGACCTCCGGATGATCCTCGATCATGTCGTGGATCACCAGAGCACTGTTGTGATCGCGAAGGATGTCGTAGATCGGCTCCTGCAGCCAGGCCGGGTCGCGCACCTCCAGCGCCCACCGGAACTCCGGCGGCGCTACGTCGAGAAATGCCCGCAGGCGGTCGGGATCAGCCGACCAGTTCGGCGGCAACTGCACGAGGATCGGCCCCATGAGGTCGTGCAGGGGCCTGGAGCGCTCGATGAAGGTCGCGACATGCCCCTCCGGGTCCTTGAGCTTCTTCAGATGGCTGCCGTAGCGTGAGTATTTGAGGATATAGGTGAAACCCTCCGGAGCGCGCCGACGCCAGTCCGCGAAGACTTCGGTGTCAGGCAGGCCGTAGAAGGTGTTGTTGATCTCTACGGTGCTGAAGCGCTCGGCGTAGTACTCGAACCACTCGCTGCTCGGCAGGTCCTCGGGATAGAAGACGCCCGACCAGTGATCGTATTGGTAGCCGGACGTTCCGGCGAGGAACTTCGCCATTCCCACCACCTCGTTTGAGGAAGGTTCGGGATGGAGGGTGCAAGTTCCCGCATCGACCGTGGGACTGGCTGGAAGCCGCCTGCCCAGGTCAGTCCAGACAGTACCTCTCGAACGCAACGCAGATTGCCTCGATGTTCTCCAGCGGCACATCCGGCGCGACTTCAGCGCTCACCCGCAGACCGCCCTCCGGCAGCGCGAGTGTCTCCACTGCCTCCCGGATATGGGCGTCTATCTGGTCGGGCGTCGCGAAGGGGAATAGCTGCCGGTCGAGGTCCAGCGCGACCGCCACATTGCCCCTGCAGATGCGTTTAAGGTGCTCGAGGCCATTCGCGCGTATCTGCGGGTTGATCATCGTCACGCCGTAGCTTACGAGGTCCGGGATGATCGCCTTGATGTCGCCATCGGAGTGCATGTAGACGTGCGCGCCGGCATCGCGGCAGGCGCCGTAGAGTTGCGCGTAGCAGGGCCCGAGGTATTCCCGCCATGACGCCGGGCTGATCGGCAGGTTGACCTGATTGCCGAGATCATCGCCGAAGCTCATGTATTCGACGCCGAGTTTGATGTAGCGATCCACCACCCGCTGGTTCTGCTCAAGGACCATCGCGATGAGTCTGTCGAGGCGCGGGTCGCGGTCTGCGATGTCGAACATCAGGTTCTCAAAGCCTCGGAGGTAGTAGAGCCGCATGAACATGAAGCCGTGATGCAGACCGCCGCCGCTGCGCAGACTTCCGTTCGCTTCGGCGGCATCAAGCGCCCGGGCGATAGCGTCCCAGTCGCGAGGAGCGCCCCAGTCATCAACCTCCAGCAGATCGGGCGCCCGGTAGCTGTCGAAGGCGCTCCAGTCTTCAATCGGATGCCCCAGCACCTGTCCCGCCATGCCCTCAGCGATGTTCTCCCAGCGACAGCCCCAGGCATCGACCAGCGTTCCGAGTGCCCGATTGGGCGCGCCGACAAGCTCATCGTAGTCCTTGCTGCCCGGAGTGCAGCCGGGCCAGATCGCCGGGTGGCGCAGGACAAGCGCCTCCAGCGCCTCACGGTGCTTTTTCCATGTAGCGCCGAGCAGACTGGCGCTGCATGGGATCCAGCGCGGGCGCTGGAACTGGATCACGCGCAGCAGGTTCTCCGTTGTTTCATTGCGTCCATCGAGGCTCAGGGCGATCGCGGATCGTGACATCTGTGTTCCGTTCCGTAGCTGAGATAGGTGATTTCACCGCACACAATCCTCGCATCATCGAGGTTCCTTTCCACGGAAACCCCGATAGACCTTGCAGGCTCAGAATGAGACAATCCTCACCGTCAGGGGCGGATCAAGGCAACAAGGGACTGGAGGAGGAATCGTATGCTTCGGTGGGCGCTGATATTCCTGGTCGTCGCGATCGTCGCCGCCATTTTCGGATTCGGCGGCATCGCGGGTACAGCCGCGTCGGTCGCGCAGATTCTGTTCTGGATATTTGTGGCGTTGTTTGTCATCGGTCTGATCGTCTCGATGGTGGGCGGCAGATCACCCGTGACCTGACGGGGCCGGGCCGAACCACCCGCTTGGCCCAGGTAGATCGAATTCAGGGGGTAGGGGGAAACTCACACGACACAAACCGCGGCCGGTGGGAGTGTCCGCCGGCCGCGGTGTCCCGTCAAGAAGCAGAACCTCGTGACCCTACTGCCGGTCAAAGCCCGCCCGCTCGAACGCTTCCTCTCGCGCCAGCGAGCCCTCCATGGGCCCACGCACTGCCGCCGCCGCGGCGCCGCAGGCATTTGCAAGCCGCCCGCACTCCTCCAGCGACAGCCCCTCCGTCAGCCCGACCACGAAGCCCGCGTCGAAGCAGTCACCTGCGCCGGTCGGGTCCACCGCCTCCACCGGGTAGCCCGCGACATCGAGGCTGCCCTCGCGCGTGACCACGCGGCAGCCCTGCTCGCCCCGCTTGAGCGCCACGATCTCCACCCCGCGCTCCAGCAGCCCCTCGCAGGCCGCCTCGGGCGTGTCGGTCCTCGTGAGGATCTCCGCCTCCGTCGCGCTCGGCAGCACCAGCGTCGCCCGCCGTAGGACCGGATCGAGCACCGAGCGTACCGCCTCCTCGCCGCCAAGTAGCTCCGGGCGCAGGTTCGGATCGAGCGAGATCTGCGCGCCGACCTCGTATGCGAGTTCCGTGGCGCGGTAGCAGCCGTCGCGCATGCGCGCGCCCGCGGAGAGCGATGAGCCGCAGATGTGCAGCCACCGACAGCCGTCGAAGTAATCGGCGGGCACATCGGGCAGATGGCTGGCGGCGGAGTTGCCGATGTGGAAGAGGAAGCGGCGGTCACCGTTGCTGAAGTAGGTGACGAAAGCGCAGCCGGTCGAGACCTCATTCACGACCGCCACGTAGCGGGTGTCCACGCCATGCTCGGTGAAGCGCCGGATGTCCATGCGGCCGAAGTCGTCATCGCCGACGGCGCCGATGAAGCCCGCGGAGCGCCCGAGCAGCGCGCACTGGTCGGTGAAGATCGCGGGCGCGCCGGAGGGGAAGGCTCCGGCGAAGGTGCCGGGGACATCGAGCGGCTCGTCCACGTTCATACGCATGACGTCAACAATCAGTTCGCCGATCGAGATGATCTCGGGCATGGCGGTCCCTCCGCATTCACGTCATCAAACGTCAGCCGAAGTTTCCGCAAGGGTGGAGGCGGGACCTGCGAGTCGGATTAGCGGCCGCACAGAAACGCGCTTCCGCACCCTCCGAACGGTTGGGAAAGCCGCAGCGTGTACTTTGCGATGTGCCACGGGCGCCCTCGCCCGTGGGCCGTTGCGGCGGCCTCACCCGGAGGGTGCCGTCGTCGCATCCGATCCGAGAGGTGCTGCCCCCACCGCCGAGGAACCCGTCTATCATCTGTACAGCCAACCGCCGCACACGAGGAGCAAGCTCATGCTGACATCGTTCATCCCCGACGTGAAGGACGAGCCCTACGGCCCGCACGTGCGCAACACTTTCGACCTCTGGCTGCCTGAGAGCGACAAGCCGACCCCGCTGCTGCTCTACGTGCACGGTGGTGGCTTCACCCGCGGGGACAAGAGCAGCTTCTCGATGCCGCTGAAGGTCGAGTGCCTTCGTTCGGGCATCGCATTTGGCGCCACGAATTACCGCTTCGCCACGACTGCGCCCTATCCGGCGCCGATGCATGACAGCGCTCGGGCCGTGCAGACCATTCGTCACAACGCGGCGCGCTGGAAGATCGATCCGGCGCGGATCGCCGCCACCGGCAGCTCAGCCGGCGCCGGGATCTCGCTCTGGCTCGCATTCCACCCGGACCTGATCGACCCGGAGAGCGATGACCCGATTGCGCGGCAGCGAACGCGCGTCTCGGCGGCAGTCGCGACCAACGCACAGTGCAGCTACGACCCGCGCTTCGTGCGCGAACTGGTGCCGGGGAACGCTTACGACAACGTACACCTCAAGCTGCTCGCGGGAGTGCCCGAGGACACCGATTGGGACACCTTCGAGGTAGATAAAGAGCTTGATGCGC
>JAAYJW010000118.1 GCA_012522765.1 candidate division WS1 bacterium
CATGTGCCACGGGCGCCCTCGCCCGTGGAGTCGTTGGACAGACGCAGTGTGATCCCGTACGCAACGGCGCACGGGCGGGGCGCCCGTGCCACATGAACTACTCAATGACAGCGCAGGGCATGAACGACTCATGACCGCGAACGAAGGAGGGCGGTGACCATGCGAATCGACGCGCACGTCCACCTGTGGCGCTACGACGCTCACGAATACCCGTGGATCAGCGACGACATGGCCGCGATCAAGCGCGACTTCCTGCCCGATGACTGGCGCGAGGTCGCCGAGCCGCTCGGCTTCGAGGGCTTCATCGCGGTGCAGGCCCGCCAGACTCTCGAGGAGACGCAGTGGCTGCTCGAGCTTGCGGATGGGCACTCGGTCATCCGCGGCGTCGTCGGCTGGGTGGACCTGCGTAGCCCGATGGTTGACGAACAACTGGAGATTCTCTGCGACCACACGAAGCTCGTCGGCATCCGCCACGTCGTGCAGGATGAGCCGGATGACGCGTTCATGCTCCAGGACGACTTTCTGCGCGGCATTCACAGGCTCGGCAGGCGCAACCTCGCCTACGACATCCTGATCTTCGCCCGCCAGCTTCCCGCGACACTCGAGATGGTGCGGCACTTCCCCCGCCAGCGCTTCGTGCTCAACCACATCGGCAAGCCGGACCTGCGCACGGGCGAGATGGAGCCGTGGGCCTCGCAGATGCGCGAGCTTGCGCAGCACGAGAACGTCTGGTGCAAGCTCTCCGGGATGGTCACCGAGGGCGACCGGGACGCGTGGACGCCCGAAGACCTGCACCAGTGGGTGGACGTGGTCTTCGAAGCATTCGGCGCTGACCGGCTGATGGTCGGCTCAGACTGGCCGGTCTGTCTTGTGGCAGGCAGCTACATGAAGACTATGGGCGTCGTCATGGGGTATGTTGCGGATATGCCGGAAGATGTTCAACCCGGCATCCTCGGCGAGAACTGCGCGGGGGTATACAGCATCTGATCGAAGCCGCCTGTTGCGGTTGGGGTGATGGCGATGGGACGGTCCGAACCGGTGGACAGCCGTAGCGAGGGCATCTTCGGCAGCATGCCCCGCTGGCTCATCGTCCTGATCGTCGTAACCGTCGGCAGCACTCTGCTCCCGTACACCTACCTGGCTGTCACGACCCCTGAGGGGGAAGTCTACACCGGTATCACACGCCCGAATGTCCCGGACCACCAGACCTACTTCGCCTGGGCCAACCAGGTTCGCGATGGCAAGCTCCTCGTGCACAACCTCAATGCCATCGAAGACCATCCGCCGATGCTGCCGAACATCTCGTGGGTGCTGATGGGGCTCACCGCGCGCGTGACCGGCATCCCCAGCGTCTATCTCTACCACGCCATGCGCCTGCTATTCAGCATCATCTACCTGCTGCTGGTGTACGCCATCGCGCGGCAGATCAGTCGGGATGATGCGTTCCTCAAAATCGCAATGGTCATCGTGTGCTTCGGCACCGGAGTGGGCTTCTACGTGCTTCTATTCGACCGCAGCTTTCGTCCGGCGGAACTGTGGATCCCGGAGATGTGGGCGTATTCGTCCATGATGGGTCAACCTCACTTCGTGCTCGCACTGGTGGGCATGGCGCTGACGGTGCTCGGGGTGCTGGTGGGTCTTCGCAGAACCGGCTGGTCGGCTACATCGCTGGCCTTTGGCGGCTCGGTGCTGATGACGCACGTGCATCCGTTCACGGCTTTCGTGGTGCTGG
>JAAYJW010000119.1 GCA_012522765.1 candidate division WS1 bacterium
AGCAGGAACACATTGGCCAGCAGGTGACATTCGATGGCAATCGGCTTGATCTGTCGGCACTTCTCGGCGGCCATCAGCGGCAGGATACTGTGTATCTGTTTGCGGAGATCGAGGCTGCGCGCGCCATGACGGTCCCGATCGGCGCCGCCGCCGACTGGTGGATGGCATGGTGGGTGAACGGAGAGCCGGTATATGACACGCTGGAGTCCGGGAACGCCGGCCAGGATTTCTCCGTCGGCGCGCATACCTTCGAGGCGAATCTGCGCGAGGGGACGAACGTGATCGCGATCCGCGTCAGCGCCGGCCGAGAGGGCTTTCTGCTGGTGGCCGGCATTCCGCCGGCGGAGCGGTGGGAGGCGCTGCTGCAGTCTACACGCGACAGGCGCCGTCACGCTCGCCTGCGCGAACTGGTCAGCGCGGCACTGGAGCGGGATGAGGCCGGGCAGAGCGCCGATGCGCGGGAGTTGCTGCTGGATGCGGTCGGGCTGACGCAACCGGATAAGCCAATCGCGCTGTCACTACGCCTGCGCCTGGGGGAGAGCTACGAGCGTGACGATCAGCCGAACGAAGCCCGCGCGATCTACGAGTATCTGCTGAACGGGCCGCTGCCGGGATGGGCGCGGCCGGTGGTGCAGATGCGGCTGGCACAGACGCTGCAGGCTGCCGGCGACCGTGCCGCCGCGCTGGAGGCATGGACGGAACTGACGCAGATGAGCAACGTGCATCCGAAGGCGCGTGTGAAGGCACAGGCTGGCGCGGCAGAGTGTGAGACGCACAACTGAGATTTGATGCGTTCATGTAGTAACTGACCGGGGAGGTCGCGCCAAGATGACAAGGACGGTCGTAGCTATCATCAGTCTGTCACTTCTCTCGGTTGCCGTGGTATCCGCTCAAGCTCCGGTGATGCCGGACGATTTCGTTGCCGGTTGGCTCAACGCCGAAGACGATCAGCCTCATCATTTTGATGGCACTGAGGCGACCGCGCTCGATGACGCGCAGGTCGAATACTCGCCTGCTGACGGCTTCACCGTGTCCGCATGGATACGCCCGGAGGGCTTTTCCGAGATGGCCGGCATCATGGCGCAGTACAAGAACTCTCGGTCGGGGGCGTGGTATCTGTCGCTCTCGCAGAAGGAGCCGCACACCGGCCTGCGCGTAGTGATGATAGACGAGACACCTTATCCGGAGGGCTACACGACACTTGAGTCCGAACAGGGGCTCCTGACGCGGGGGCAGTGGCATCACGTGCTCTTGGTCTTTGACGGACAGACCGCGCGCCTGGTTTGCGATGGGAAGATGGTCTCCTCCGGTACGCTGAAGCAGCCGCTGATGGTTCCGGAGGAGACGCCGATCGAGATCGGATTCCGAGGCGCCACGTCGCACTTCGAGGGTGAGATGCGCGACGTGCGCATATATGATCGGGCGCTGGATCTCACGGAGATGCTCGTCGGGGAGAACTACCTCCGCAACAGCAGCTTCGAGCGGGGCGAGTCTGTCGCCGACATCTTCGCCTGGCATCGCATGGGCGACGTGGAATACGTGGTCGCTGAGGACTTCGGATGGGAGCTTGTGAGCGAAGGCGCGTTTGACGGCGACCGCTGTCTTCGTGGCGATGGCAGCAGGCCGCTGCAGATCCCGGCGGAGGTCTGGATGCGCTATCCCCGCGCCGACGCATGGACCTTCTCGGCATACCTCAGGGCCGACCGCGACAATGTGCCCTGCGAGCTTCGGGCGGGCAGCTATCTCACGCTCGCGCAGGAGGTGCGCACTGAGCCGGTGATGATCGGGCGTGAATGGCAGCGCTATGAACTGAAGGTAGCCAACCTGCATGAGAGGATCCGCCGCTCCGGCGGCGCCATGCAGGGTCCGATGAACTTCGAGGTGGCGCCGCTGGAGGAGGCGACCATCTGGGTTGATGCCCTGCAGTGGGAGCCCGGCGACGGGGCAATGCGCTACATTCAGAGTTCACGTGACGCTGCGCCCGCGCATGACGATGCACCGCTGCTGACCGTGCCGGAGATGCCCGCCCACCAGCCCGTGCGGGCCGTGGCCGGGCAGACCGCCGGTGAGATCCCGCTGCTCGTGCATCATTTCGCAGATGCACCCGCCAGCGCGGCGCCTGTCTCGCTCGCGGTGCCGATGCCCGAGGGGCTCTGGAACGGCCGCGGCAGTCTCAATCTCGTCCATGCCGACGGCTCCGAGCCGGTGCAGAGCGACGTCATCTCGCAGTGGTACACCGACGGCAGCCTGCAGTCGCTGGGGCTGCACTTCGAGGCCGATCTGCAGCCCGGTGACAATGACTTCGTCCTTCGCTACGATCCCGCGGGCGAGGGAGAGGCAGGCTCAACTGCGGGCTCCCTGCTGCGCCGCGATGATCTGTGGCGCGCCGAGGTCGGGGGGCTGATCGTCGAGGTGGACCCCGATGGCGGCGGGATCTGGGAGCGGATCGCGGACGCCGCCGGAGGTGAGACGCTGCTGTCGGCCGCGTCGCTGCATGCGGTGGACATGGCCGGTGTGCGGTACTCGTCGCTCAATGCGCCGGAGATCGTGACGGAGGTGGAGAACGAGGGGCCGTTGCGCGTCTCAATCGCCCGCCGGGGCCTGCTGACCTCCGAGGATGGCCGACCTCTGCTGATGTTCATCGCGCGCCTGCATCTGTGGCGCAATCAGCCTGGCGCGCAGCTTGAGCTTACGCTGGTGAACACGCGCGACAGCGATTCTGTGGCCTTGCGCGAACTGTGGTGGGAGACTGCCACCCCCGATGGCGCCGCGCCTGCACAGGTGCGCCTGCCGTGGAAGCTCAGTGAAGCGCCCGGTGAGGTGTCGGTGCTGCAGTATCGCGATGAGCGAGCCGGGCAGTTTGTGCGCGCCGAGGTAGTGGACGGGCGCATTACTGAGAAGCGCGCGGATGAGCGGGCGGAGACGTGGCTGACGCTGGAGCGGCCTGATGGCGGCTGGCTGCTGCACACCCGGCATGGCTGGCAGCAGCATCCCACGATGCTCAGCGCCGACAGGACGGGCCGGCTCCGTGCGTACATGTGGCCCGCGAACCCTGTCATGGCGCTGGAGTTCTCGCGCGGGATGTCCATCACGCGCGACTTCACCCTGCTGCGCACGAGCACTGACATGACCGCTGAGGCGCGTGACGGCCTCGTCGAAGCGATTGGCCAGCCGCCGGTAGCGATGACTACTCCGGAGTGGTTCGCGGGCGTCAATCTGCTCGTACCGGTCTATCAGAGCGATCCCGAGCGCTTCCCGTTCATGGAAGAGCGACTGACCTCGCACGAGCGCCTCGGTCGGTTGTCGGCGGATCAGATCGAGGCGCGCAACTGCTACGGTCTCTTCAACTTCGGCGACCACCATGGCGATGGCGGCTGGGCGAACCTCGAGTCATACAGCGACTTCTCCACGCTGCTGATGGGCCTGCGCAACGGTGACCCGCAGATCCTGCGCCAGGGGCTCATCAGCGCCGCTCACTACCGGGACATGGACATTGACCAGGTTGGTGGCGGCTGTATCACGCACAACCCCAACCACGTGATGGGCGGGCAGTCCTTCAGCCACGCATGGCCGCAGGGGCTCTTCGCGCATTACCTGCTCACGGGATCGCGGCGCAGCCTCGAGGTCTCGCTGCGAGTGGGCGAGCACATGCTTGCGAAGGGCGACTTTGACACCGGCAACCGCACCCTCGGCCGCTTCCTGATCAACCTGACGGACATCTACCAGTTGACCGCCGACCCGCGGTATCTCGAGCGCTTCCTCGGGCAGCTTGAGTACTCCGGCGAACTGCTCCGGCAGCGGCCCGAGGCGACCTACCAGACGGTCTTCGGGGCGCGCGACTCGCTGGTGCCCTATCACGGCTGGTACGGCTGCACCGCGCTGCTCAAGATGCACCAGGAGAGCGGAGAGGAGGCAGTCCTGGGTCACGCCCATCGCGAGGTGCCGGTGACGATGGACATGGGCCTCTACCGCCTCGACCTCGAGCAACTGTGGCCCGGCGTTTCTCCGGAGGAGGGCATGCCGATTGTCGCCGCTGACTTCGCGCGTCATCGCGGCAACGTGCTCTACCCGGTCCTGATGGGCTACGCGAAGCTGACCGGCGACCAGTCATGGGCGGAGCTTGCGCTGAGGACGCTCTATGCGGGGGCCATCGAAGGGCGCGCAGTCTCCTCGCCGCAGGCTGTGCTGGCATCGGCTGCACTCGCCGCTGTGCCTGATGGCGTGACGGAGCAGCAGCTTATTGACGAGGCTCGCGATCTGCTGTGGCGCGCGGCGGCCCCGACGCTGCTCAATGGCGACTTCAGCCTCTCCGCCGACTACTGGGAGCACTGGCGGCCCTTCCCGGGCAAGTCGCTGGCGCATCATGACACCTGGCAGGACAGCCGTCAGGAACTGGCGGCGCTCGACAGCGAAGTGTTCCGATCTGCCGCGCCTTCCATCCGCTTCCATCTGACGCGCGATCACACCTACGGCCGCAGCATCACCATGGACTCGGCGCGCTTCCAGGTGGAACCGGGAGAATATCAGTTGAGCGGGTGGGTGCGCACCGATGAAAACATCGCGGTTGGATCATCGCGGCTCTTCGTGGCGCCACTTGATGGTCGCTACAATTCGCTGATCTTCCCCGTGCCCCGCGATGGGGGAGATGCCGAGGTAGCGAACACCTCGATCTTTGAGGTGCAGGCCTGCAGCGCCACCGCTCGTGGCGATGATGGCTGGCAGCAGTGGAGCATCAAGTTCCGTGCTCCGCAGCGCGCGGTGGTCACGCTCCACGTCGGCGCATCCCTCGCCTCAGGGCGAGAGGGCTACGCGTGGTTCGGTGACATCCAGCTTGAGCGGACGGGGGAGTGACGCGCTCCCCCGTCCGATGGCTGAGGGCGGAGGTCAGTCCAGCGTGATGCGCTTCATACTTACGTTGTCGAAGCACGCGTAGTCATCTGGGCCCTGGTTCTGAGCGCCCAGCCCCAGCACCGCGCGGGCAACGCCCTCGGGCACCTTAAAGAACGCGGTGCGCCGCACCCATCCGTCGGTCTCTCCGGCCTCAAGTGGCACCAGCACCGCCGGGGCATCATGCCAGGCTCCGGTGGCATCCTGCCACTGCACGGAGAGGCGCGTGACCGTAGTCGGCCCAATGTGGGCCCGCATCTGCACCGACACCATGTAGTGCTCGCCCGGCTGCACCTGCACGCGCTGGAGGAGCGAGCAGGCCGTCGCGCCCGTGATCTTCACGCTGCGCCGGCCCTCGTGGGCATCCTCGGCGGTCCAGATGATCTGTGCGGTCGTCGCCGGGCGTATCCACTTGCTCCACGATGGGGGAGCGTCTTCGGCCGTCCAGTCAAGGCCCGCCGGCACATCCGCCTCCGCTGCACCTGTCTCTTCGAAGCTCCCGTTCACGATGCACTCGACGAGACGATCGGGCTCGTCATGAACCAGCAGCACCGCCCGGATGGTGTCCGCGATCTCGGTGCCCTGATACTGCTGCTCCAGCGCCCGCACCCTCTCGGCGACAGTGCCGCCCTCGCGTGCCGCGAAGTCCAGCACGCACAGCAGCGCTTCCATCAGTCCGCGATCACTCGGGAACAGCGGGGTCTCCGCCACGTTGTGCAGGACCGGGTGATTCGGAAGAACCTCGTTCAGCATGTGGTCGCGCCGGGTGGCCATCTCGAAGGCCCGCTCGGTGCGCGCAAGTTTCGCAAGTGCCTCCGCCTCGGTCGTTAGCACCTCGTGCGGACCGGCTCCGGCCTGATAGCAGAGCGCAGAGGCCTCATAGAAGTCGAAGCCATCGAGGAGCACCTGTACGCGAGCGCGCTGGTCATCGGTAGCGGTTGCCTCAAGTGCGCCCTCGAGCAGCGTCCGGCACTGCGCAAGTTCCTCCTCGGTCGGCAGCAGCAGGTAGCTCGGGTCGCGCTTGTGCGGCAGATACTGCCCCGCGAGCGTGAACCACGGGCTGTCGAGGATCCGTCGCGTCCAGAAATCCTCCCAGTGCGCGTAGTACTGCGCAAGCAGCGGTGCGGCTTCTTCGCCCGCGCAGGCGACGTACCAGTCTTCCAGCAGCGCGTCTACATCAAGATTCGGGTCCCACTGCAGCTTGAGTGACACGTAGAGCTTCGGTCCCTCGCCCCAGTTGGGGTAGGCCTCGGCGTAGAGCGCGCGCACCTGGTTCGCATGGCCGAAGCGGTAGTAGTCGGCCATGTGGTGGAACCACACGCGCGGAAGCTGATAGGGGCGCCCGTAGATGTAGTCGTACCAGCCCACCGTCGGGCTCTTGCTCGCCCAATCGCGGGTGGCCATCTCACCATCGGCGCGCAACTCGGGGTGGATCCACTTCATCCGGTCGTAGGTCATGTAGGGGATGATGCGCGGGTTCACCTCGATGTCGCGCGGAGGGGCGCCGACGTAGTGGTAGGCCAGCAGCCCGAACCACTTGTCCGGATGCTGCTCGAGCACGCCCTCAACCACCTTGTTGCACCACTCGTAGTAGAGGTCGGAGTAGTCCGGGTAGCCGAGGAAGTTGTTCTCAGTGCCCACCTTCGCCATGCAGTTCTCGCACTGGCAGAAGTTGCGGTTGTCATTGATGCCCAGCGAGTAGGACGTGCGCGACGGGTCCTCGTCGAAGTAGGCGGAGATTACGCGGATGGCCTCCTCGACGCTGCCCTCCGCCGTGAAGCAGGGCTGCCAGCCCTCGCGCTGTGTAGGCACGAAGCGCACGCCGTCTCTCAGCGGGAAGAAATGCGGGTGAGTTTGCGGGTAGGTCTCCCAGTTGAAAAGCTCGCGGAGGTTGTGGTGGAACTGCACGCGGCCGTGCATGCGATTGCGCCGTGCCCACTCGACCTGGCTGCCGCGCAGGCCGCTGAACTGGCGGGAGAAGAACGCGGGCTGCGAGCGCACCGCTTCGGCGGGGACGCTGATGCTGCGTGCAGAGGGCACATGGGTGCCATCAGGCCCCGGCATCACCCAGCGAACGCCTACGTAGCGTTCGAGAAAGTCGTATACGCCGAACTCAGTGCCCCAGGGGTTGGGGCCGATGATGACGATGGTGGATGCGTCCGGGAAGAGTATGTCGAAGCCATCGTCATCGAGGCCCGCCAGGTCAAAGTCCACGCCCGTGGGCGCTGTGCCGACGTAGATCGCAATCCCATGCGCCGGGGCAGTCTGCGCGATCGGAAGAGCGGCGCCGGTGGATTGCTCCACGTAGCGCGCAAGCAGTTCCGCCGCGCTACGCACCTGCTCCGGAGCGTCATCAGCGATCACGATGGTCGCTGCCGCCCTGCCGTCGGTAACGATGTCAACCGCCGGTTGTGCGTTCAAGTGGACCGTCGCTACCAGCAGGCACAACATTGTGCTGACGCCGACATTGATCCGCATGTAGAGGCCTCCTTTGCCTGGATGGTCGGACCTTCGCCCGCGGGCTGCGGGTTCCTCCTGCGCCAGGAAAGGCTTGACGAAAGTAGCGTTAGACGCGACAATGGAAAGGTCATTCACCCCATGTTCGCCGCCCCATCGAATGCGGCATCATTCAGCACATAAGGTGGCCTCTGGCTCAATGCGTAAAAAGCTCCGTCGCATCCCCCGTGCGATTCTGCTGCTCTTCCGAACTTATTTGGTTGCCGGAATTATCGCCATCATACCGATATGGGTCACATGGCTGCTGATCGAGTTCCTCTTCCGCCTGCTGAGCAGTCGGGGGGCGCCGGTTGTGCATGAACTGGCCCTGCAGATTGCGCCTCATGCACCGGGGATGGCCCGCTGGCTCGAACAGCCGTGGTTCCAGTCACTGCTGGCGGTTACCCTGATGATCGCGGGACTCGCTTCGCTCGGGTGGCTCACAACCCGCGTGGCCGGCCAGCGCCTGCTGACTTGGTTTGACAGCCTGGTTGAACGGATCCCGGTGGTGAAGATGGTCTACGGCGGGGTGAAGCAACTGCTGAACTCGCTTCAGGCGCGGCCGGATGGGGTGCAGCGAGTGGTGTTGATCGACTTCCCCTCGTCGGAGATGAAGACTGTGGGGCTAGTGACGCGAACCTTCGTGGACGCCGATACCGGGCGAAAACTTGCGGCGGTCTACGTACCCACCACCCCCAACCCCACCTCCGGATATCTGGAGATAGTGCCGGTGGAGCGGATCACCTCGACCTCATGGACGGTGGATGAGGCGATGAACTTCATCATCTCAGGCGGCACGGTAGCCCCGGCGGTGATGAACTTCGACCGTAGCGTCCCCGCGGCCTCATCGGAGCAAGTGCCATCGAGCCAGGTCCATGACGCTGATGATGTGCTCTGACGCGCGTCATCTCCTCAGCCGGAGCACTCCGAGGCCACCTGCAGATTACTGAAGATCACGTCGCGCACGTACTCCTCGCCAGCCACGTAGGTCACTGGATCACCGGCGATGTCGTGGCGGATGACGTTGCTGATGATCGAGTCGCAGAGAGAGCCGCCGAGCATGATGGTGTGTTCGCTTCGGCTGATCACGTTGTTGATGATGATTCGGCGCGTATCTCCGACAGGCGCCACGCCGCTGCCGTAGTTGTGGTCGCCGATCTTCACCGCCGCGCGGCAGCGCATGTCGCCCGGCGAAGTGTCTATCAGGCCGTCGAGCGTGATGTCATACATCTGCGCTCCGGAGCTGTTGAGCAGGCGCACGATGTGATGCCCGCCCCGGCAGTAGCCGCGCACATTGCGGATCGTCACGTGCCTGATGTCATCCTGATGATCGCCCCGGTCGCGTGAGCCGCTGACCATCGTCGAGTGCAGTTTGCCCGCCGCGCTGTCGGGGTTGCAGATGGCGGTCAGGGCGATCAGATCATCGCCGCTGTAGCCGGTGATGTTCTCGATTGCAATGTCATGGCAGCCGAGGCGCAGGTCAATGCCGTCCTGGTTCAGGAGGACACGCTCCTCGCCATCGATCATCTTCCTGCCGCTGGACGCGAAGTCAAGGTCGCGCAGCACTCCATGGGCGCAACGTTCCAGCGAGATAGCCCACGCGTGCGAGTCCTTCATCGAGATGTTGCTGATGCTGAAGTCCTCGACGAAGGCCATCAGGATGCCGATGTTGCGCCAGTCGCCGGTCTGGCTCTCATGCTCGACACCGGCGTCTGTGCCGAAGGTGCGTTCGCCGAGGACTTTACGGCCATCCCCGGTCGCGCGCGGGCGATCCGCGCCCTCCAGCAGCACGCTCCCGGTGCCGTAGATATGCACGTTGTGCATCGCTTCGATCGTCTCGATGCCCATGCCGCAGTTGGCGCTGCGCATGATGTTGTCACGGCAGCGGTCGGCCAGCTTTATGTGGCAGTTCTCAAGCTCGAGCAGCGTGTTGCTGTGCAGCAGTATCGCCGAGTCGAGCAGCCAGATGTCCCTGTCGCCATAGTGGGTGACGTTGCAGCGCGGGATGATGACCCGCCTGCCGCTGCGGGCGCCGATGGCGATTGCCTGATTGATGCGCGCGACATCCGAGCCTTCGAATGCGTTAGGGGTGATGGGAGCCTGGCCGTCCATTACTTGAAGTACCTCCTGAAGACCTCTGCAATCTCAGGGCTGTTGACCACGTGTATGCTGCTGCAGACCTGGATCCGCCGGCAGCCGTTCTCAATCATCGTGCGAAGCTCCATATCCACGCGCTCGGCATCCTTCACCGGGAACTCGCCGGGGCGATCGTAGTAGCCGATCATGCCAACGCCCTGCTGTCGGGGGTAGTAATTGTTCGCGTCCTGCACGATGATCCGGCTATACTCGGCGATCTTCTCTTCCGGCCAGAGCGTATACCAGGCCGCGGTCTGGCCGCAGTAGTCAATGTCCAGCCGGTTGCCGTAGAGTGGTTCGGGCATGAAGACCGGCCAGATGTGGATACTGGTCTTGATGTTCGCGCGCTTTGATCTCGCGTAGCCGGCGAGGTGGTTGATGTAGCCAACCAGGGCATCCCGGAAGTAGTTGACTGACGCCTCTTCCTCGGGCATGTCCGGGTGGGCGGCCATGTAATCGGCCAACCTCTTCTGGCACTCCTCGCAGTAGCAGCGGCGGTAATTCTGGTAGCCGAAGCCGTCGAAACCCAGCGCGTCAACTCCCGGCACCGAGGCGATGTTGTCTATCATTGGCTTGAACAGGTCTCTGGCCGCGTCGCTGCTGAAGCAGATGGCGCGGTTGGTCAGGACCTCGTTGGTCATGATCGCCTCGCCGCCCCACTGATAGGGGATAATGTAGCTGTTGTCGCCGGCGCTGATGAAGTTGAAGGCGGCCTCCTCGTCATCGTTCATGACCTGCCACGGGATCGGGACGTCCGGGTAAGCCTCGCGCCACGCCCTCTGTATATGGCCCATGGGGGAGATGTAGGCGAGGATGGAGATGTTGTGCTTCGCGGCGGCCTCAACGGCCTGAGCGAGGAACTCTGGATCGGTGGAGCCGGTGATCAGCGCATCGAAGCCGACGTCGGCCGCCTGCTCCAGAAACGTCTCCATGTTCTTCGCATCGAGACCCCAGCCCGAGAGGACGAGGTCATCGGCTGCGGTGAGTCCCGATGAGGCGATGAGTCCGACGGCCACTGCGGCGATGTACGACCCCGGAATCTTCATCTGGATCCTCCGGCCTGACCTTCAGGCAGCAATCCTGCATGGTGAATCATCCCCGCCCTAAAGATTTCCTCAGAAGTCGGCCCTCACCTGCCCGCGTTCCCACGCTTACGCGTATGAGCGGAAGAAGCGGCGAATCATGCCTCACTCCATGTTTCCCCCCAGGGCGAATACGGACATACCCCCATTCCCGCTTCGTTGGCGATCAGGTAGGATAATAGCGCACGCGATGGGGGGCGCCGAATCGTGCATTGATGCTCCGGGAGGAATGGGATCTGGGGATGAAAGAGCAGCTAAACACGATTGCATTTGTGGGCAATTACCTGCCGCGGCAATGCGGCATTGCCACATTCACGACGGATCTCCGCAACGCAGTCGCCACACACGCTACCGGTCGCAGTATGGTATTGGCGATGAACGATCGGGAGGAGGGCTACGACTACCCCTCCGAGGTGTGGCTGGAGTTGTCGGATGAGGACCGGTCGGATTATATCACCGCGGCCGAGATGCTCAACATGCGGCAGGTTGACCTAGTGTGCCTGCAGCATGAGTACGGCATCTTCGGCGGCGAAGCAGGGCGCCACATTACCGCCATGCTGCGCCGGCTCAACATGCCCGTGGTGACGACGCTTCATACTGTGCTGCAGGACCCTTCACCGCAGCAGCAGATCGTGATGGAAGAGATCGCCGACCTTTCCGATCGCCTCGTAGTGATGAGCGAGCGAGCCGTTGAGTTCCTCACCGACATCTACGGGTTGCCGCGCGAGTCCATCAGCTTCATCCATCACGGCATACCGGACTTGCCCTTCGCAGATAGCGACTACTGGAAGCCCGCGCTCGGCGCAGGTGGCAGACGTCTTCTGCTGACCTTCGGCCTGCTCTCTCCTGCCAAGGGCATCGAGCACATGATTGATGCCCTGCCATCGGTGGTGGAGCGCCATCCGGACGTCCTCTACATGGTGCTCGGTGCCACCCACCCGGCGCTCAAGCGGGAGTGCGGCGAGGAGTATCGCGAGTCACTAATCGCACGGAGCGAGCAGCTCGGGGTAGCCGATCATGTGGCCTTCGTTGATCGCTTCATCGAGATAGACGAACTCTGTGACTACCTCTGTGCCGCCGATGCCTACGTCACGCCCTACATCAATGAGGCACAGATCACTTCCGGGACGCTCGCCTATGCGCTTGGCGCAGGCAAACCGGTCGTCTCCACTCCCTACTGGTATGCTGAGGAGATGCTGGCGGATGGGCGCGGCGTTCTGGTCCCCTTCAACGACTCAGAGGCGCTGGGCGAGGCGGTCGGGGAGGTCTTCAGCGACGATGCGACCCGCAATGAGATGCGCCGGTACGCCTACGACTTCACGCGCCAGATGGTCTGGAGCCGCGTGGGCCAGGAGTACCTGGAGCTCTTCAGCGAGGTCAGGAGCGGGCGACGCACCAGTCCGAGGCTGATCGGTGAGGATCGCGCGGCACGATGGCTCACGCCGCCACCGGCTGTCAATCTGGGCCACATCAGGACCCTGACCGACGGGACCGGCATCCTCCAGCACGGCTGCTTCGGGGTCGGAGACCGCGGACATGGCTACTGCACCGATGACGTCGCGCGTGCTCTGATCACAGTGGTTGAGGCGGAGGAAGCGGGCGTAGAAGATGATGACCTCCGCGATCTGCAGACGACCTACGTGAGCTTCCTGCATCACGCATTCAATCCGCTCTCCAGGCGCTTCCGCAACTTCATGAGCTACGACCGGCGCTGGCTTGACGAGGAGGGGGCGGAGGACGCGCATGGCCGGGCGGTGCAGGCGCTTGGTATCATGGCGAGGTTCTCGGATGACCAGCAGATGGTGGGGCTGGCGTCGAATCTGCTGGATCAGACCCTGCCGCTGGTGCTCGACTTCAGTTCGCCCCGCGCATGGGCGGGGGGACTCATTGCCGCCAACAACTATCTCGAGCGCTTTCGAAGCGACCGCATGGTGAACCGCGCACAGGCGGAACTGGCGCAACGGCTCCTGCAGCGCTACGCCGACGCGAGTTCCCACGATTGGCCATGGTTCGAAGACTATCTGACCTATGACAACGCGCGGTTCACGGAGGCTCTGCTTGGCGCCGGAGATCGGCTTGGCCGTACCGACATGATTGACTGCGCAACAGAAGCTCTCGCGTGGCTTTTCGATCACCAGATCACGAACGAGGGACACCTCGCCCCGGTAGGCTGCCACGGCTGGTCGAATCGTGGCGAAGAGCCCAGTCTCTTCGACCAGCAGCCGTTGGAGGCCTCATCGCTCGCACGAGCCGCCGCGGCGGCGTTCCGGGTGACCGGCGACCGGAGCTGGGAGGAGCGCGTGCTGCTGTGTTGGGAGTGGTTTGAGGGCCGCAACAGCCTTGGAGTGAGCCTCTACGACCGCGAAACCGGCGCCTGCTACGACGGGCTGCGTCTCGATGGCGTCAATCGCAATCAGGGTGCCGAGTCGACCATCGCGGCGGTCATGACGCTGATAGTACGCCAGCAGGTAGCGCGCGTTGCTCAGCCGAGGCTCGGCCTGGTGCGCAGGACGATCTCCGCCTCAGCCGCCGACGGCTCTGCGACTTGACGGGAGTTGTGCGATGAACGGAGGACGATCATGCAGCCGATAGTGATGATCTCCAGTTGGCCGATGCGTCTCTGTGGCATTGGGACCTTTGCCGAGGAGGCATGCGAATTTATCCACAAGGCGCATCCCGACCGGGACCTGATCATCATCTCGCACACCGACGGCAATTCGCACTACCCGATCATTGACATGACGCGCAGTGACTGGTGGCGGCCGGTCGTAGACGTGGTGGAGGAACTCGACCCGTATGCCATTCACATCCAGCACGAGTATGGGCTTTACGAGTACGTGGACGAGCGCGGGGTGGGGGACAGAAACGAGGGCTTCCTCGACCTGCTTGAGGGCCTCAGGCCGTGGCCAACCATCGTCGAGCCACACACAGTCCACGGCCGCATGACGCCTGATGAGGCGGACTTCGTCTATCGCGTCGCTCAACTGGCCGACGTGCTCCTCGTGAAGGCTGACTACCAGCTCTGGCGTATGAACTGGACGTTCACACAGGCGGGCTGGCAGATGCCACAGAACATCATGGTCGTCCCGCACGGGGCGAGGCCCGACATGCAGTGGGGGCCGGATGAGATACCTCGATTGCGCGAGGAGATCGGGCTCAACGAATACCCCAATCTCGCTCCGCACCTCGTCGGACTGGTCGGCTGGATTCAGTCCAATAAGCGCTGGGACATCCTCACCAGCATCTGGGAGGAAGTTGCGGCGGAGATCGAGGAGCAGACCGGTGAGGACTGGGACCTGCTGGCTGCCGGCGCGATGCGCGATCCGAATCATACACTCGACTACGAGAACTACCGCGGCTCTGTAGAGGTCCTGCAGAAGAAGGGTCTCGCTCAGTACTACGAGTTCATCCCGCGGGGGCAGATCTACTACAAAGTCATGGCCGTGTGCGACTTCATCGTGCTGCCCAGCGTGGATGAGACGCAATCGGGGACGCTCGCGCGCATCATCGCCATGAACAAGCCCTACATCACCACCGCGCCGCTTGAGGCGCTTACATCGCAGACGCTCGAGAGTGAGGGCGGGCTGCTCTTCACTAACCGCGAGATGCTCAAAAAGCAGGTGCTTCGGCTCGCGACGGATGAGCAGTTGCGCATGAAGCTTGGCAACAAGCTGAAGACCTACCTCAATGATGTCGTGTCGTGGGATATTGTCGCTCGGCAGTACTCGGAGGCGTATGAATACGCCAACCAGGCCATAGAGAAGGGGAAGAAGCCAGTCATTACTGTGCGCCCGCTCTAGCGCGGGGGAGGGGGTTAGCGAAGGGGTCGGAGGTGGTGACATGATCAAGACAGCGGTAGGTGTCGACCACATACTGAAGTCTGAACCGATACTCAAGCCCAAGGTGTGGGGCGGGCGCAGGCTATGGACGGTCCTGGGCAAGCATCTGCCGGCGGACCAGAAGATCGGAGAGTCATGGGAAGTCGCCGACATTCCCGAGGGGACCTCCCGCATCGGCAATGGTGTGCATGCCGGGCAGACGCTGCATGAGGTTGTGCAGGAACACAGTGAGGACTTCACTTCCGGCTGCAAGTCATTCCCGCTGCTGGTGAAGTTCATTGATGTCACGCGAGACACCAGCATCCAGGTACATCCGGACGCTGAGACCTGCAGAAGATCGTTTCCACTCGCGAGGCCCAAGACCGAGACATGGATAGTGATTGACGCCGAGCCGGACGCTTCCGTCTACCACGGTCTGCGACCGGGTTGCAGCCATGACGAGTTCTCCCGGCGCGCTCATGACGGCACTGTCGAGCAGTGCCTCCGCCGGGTGCCCGTATCCGTGGGAGATGTGATCCACGTTCCTGCGGGAACCGTGCACGCTCTTCTCGCGGGCGTGCTGGTGCTGGAGATACAGGAGCCCTCTGATACCACGTTCCGTCTCGAGGACCGCGGGCGCACCGGCGAGGAGGCCCGGGAACTGCAGATCGAGCAGGCAATCGAGTCGGTGAGACCCGAAGAGGTCCCGGCGAAGATCACCGCCGACTCGGATGAGTTCCAGTGGGGCGAGTGTCAGACGCTCGTGGACACCGACGCCTACGCGGTCCACCGCATGTTCCTGCGCGGCAAGCTGTGCTGGAGCATGGCGCGGGAGTGGCCGCTGGTCGCGACGATCGTGTCAGGCCAGGCGGTGATCCGGTGCCAGCAGTGGATGGGCACCGGGCGCATGGGCGATACGTTCATCATCCCGCCGAGGCTTGGGGAGGCTAATGTAGAGCCGGACGATGATTGCACCGTGGTCATAGCTGAGCCGAAATCGTGCTCATCACAGCGGCCGTAGTGGCCAGGCGGTGAGTTTGCGGCGTTGGGGCCACTATTCCGAGGAGGTCGTATCTATGAGCACGGAGGGCCGAACATGCGCTGTCGTCATGGCCGGAGGTATCGGTGAACGATTCTGGCCCATCTCGCGGCCGGATCTACCCAAGCAACTGCTTCCTCTGGCGGATGGTCGCAAGACGCTGCTTCAGGCGACCGTTGACAGGCTTGAGGGGCTCATTGGGCCCGAGGATCGCTACATCATCACCAGCGAGTCACTGCAGCCGCTGATCGTCGAGCGCACTCGCGGCGTCTACGCCACGAACGTGCTGGCCGAGCCGGCGAAGCGCAATACCCTCGGCGCGATCATCTACGCGACTGCCAGTATACTGGCCGCTTCGGACGCGGACTCCGATGGCACCGTCCTCGCGATCCTGCCGGCCGATCATCACATAGGCGATCCGGCGGGCTTCAGGCGCACCGCCCGCCAGGCCATTGAGGCGGTACGCAGCACCGACGCCCTCGTGACCATCGGCATCCGCCCGCACCGCCCCGACACCGGCTACGGATACATCCAGATTGGCAACGACGAGGATCGGCGGCAATATGGCGCAGCCGCGGATGTGCTTTCCTTCCGAGAGAAGCCGGATCTCGAGACCGCCGAGAGCTTCCTCGCCAGTGGCAACTTCCTGTGGAACGCGGGGATGTTCTTCTGGAGCGTGGGCGCGTTCAGAGAGCAGCTTGCGGAGGCCGCGCCCGATGCAGCAGAGGTCATGGATGAGATGCTCGCGGCAATGCGCATGCGCGATGATGAAGCCGTGCGCGCGCAGTTCGAGGAGTTGCCCAACCTTTCGGTTGACTACGCGCTGATGGAGCGAGCAGAGCGTGTTCTGATGGTGGAGGCCCAGTTCCCGTGGGACGAGCTCGGCTCCTGGGATGCCTACGCCCGCATCACCGAGGTTGATGATGACGGTAACATTACCAATGGTGTCACGCGGATACGTGACAGTCACCGCTGCGTGGTCTATAACGATCTTGAGCAGCATGGCATCGCGATAGCGCTGCTTGGCGTCGAGGGGATGGTAGTAGCCGCCGGTCCCGGCGGCATCCTCGTGATGCCCGTAGAGCGCGCGCAGGAAGTACGCGAGATCGCGCAGGCCGGCGCGGTGGTGCAGCACAGCCCCGAAGTGGCATCCTGACGAAGGTCGCGCCTCCAGATGACGTACGCAGGAGGGAGGTGCCCGGGGATGTTCGGACGGCTGATGGCGACAACGGACCACGCTGCGCTGCGGCAGTGGGCGTCGTGTGCAGGAGCGCAGCCGTGTCTGCTCGAGGAGCAGGGTAACCCGCTGCTGGTGCGTTTGAAGCTCGGCGTGGAGCCGCCGCGCCCGGAGGAACAGGCGGCGGAGTGGGACCGCTTCCTCGCGGAGTTCGACCGGCAGCATATTGCGCTGCTGGCGCGTGTGGGTAGTGGGTGGCACCGCTTCGTCTCACTCCCGGCTCACCCCGCTGAAGGCCTAAGCGATTTGCCGGAGTGACAACTTTGCAGGCGCAATAGAGGCCGTCTGCGCGATGATGTGGAATGACATCCCGCGCGGGCGGCCGAACATTTTGTGGCCGTGCATGAACATTCTTTCTCCCGCAGCGTTTATGCAATCGACGGCCAGCATCCACCTGCTGACGGGGGGCGGATTGGGGCATGATGAGACTGCCTCATGCTGCGTGCATCGCCCTGATGATCAGCGTCTCCGCTCTGACTGCGGCGGCGCAGCCGAAACTCCCCTACGAACAGACCGACTGGTGCACTCCTGAGACCGAGATCGACCGTCTCGTGCTTGCCGGACTTGCTGCAGAAGACATTGCCCCCGCTGTGCCGTGCTCTGATGAAGTCTTCATTCGCCGCGTCTACCTCGCTGTGACCGGCCGCATTCCCCGCGCTGTTGCGGTGGAGCAGTTCCTCGCCGACGCTGACCCGAACAGGCGCGCGCGTGTGATAGATGATCTGCTGGCCTCCGACGAGGCGGCGGACTACCTCACGCTCAAGTGGTGCGACCTGCTGCGCGTGAAGGCGGAGTTCCCCATCAACCTCTGGCCGAACGCCGTGCAGTGCTACCATCGCTGGATACGCGACGCCGTCGGGCAGAACATGCCCTACGATCAGTTCGCGCGCCACCTGCTTACTTCAAGCGGCAGCAACTTTCGGGTGCCGCCGGTCAACTTCTACCGGGCGCTGCAGGGCTCGGAGCCTCCGTCCCTCGCCGCCGCTGTCGCGCTGACCTTCATGGGCACGCGGCTCGAGGCATGGCCACAGGATCAGCGTGACCAGATGGCGGCGTTCTTCTCGCGCATCGCCTACAAGGGCACCGCGGAGTGGAAGGAAGAGATCGTCTACCTCAACCCCGCCTGCAACGAACCTCTCGAGGCGGTGCTGCCTGATGGCACGCGCGTTCATATCGAGGCGGGCGAGGATCCGCGGCAGGCGTTCGCCGACTGGCTGATCAGCGATGACAACCCCTGGTTCGCCCGGAGCATCGCCAACCGCGTCTGGTCGTGGCTGATGGGCCGCGGCATTGTGCATGAGCCGGACGACATTCGTGATGACAACCCGCCTGTGAACCCCGAACTGCTGGCCCTGCTTGAACGCGAGATGGCGGGCAGCGGCTACGATCTGCGCCACCTCTACCGGCTGATCCTCAATTCCCGCACCTGGCAGCAATCATCAATTCCCGCCTCTGACGATCCCACCGCGGAGAAGCTCTTCGCCTTTTATCTGCCGCGGCGGCTCGACGCCGAGGTGCTGATAGACACGCTCTGCTGGCTGGGTGGACGTGGTGAGAGCTACTCCAGCCCCATCCCCGAACCGTTCACCTACATTCCGGAGTATCATCCGACTGTAGAGCTTGCCGATGGCAGCATCACGAGTTCCTTCCTCGAGATGTTCGGCCGCCCATCGCGCGATACCGGCCTTGAGGCCGAGCGCAGCAACGAGCCTACCGAGGGGCAGCGGCTCTACCTGCTCAATTCGATGGATGTGGCGAAGCGTCTCTCAAAGAGCCCGCTGCTGAGAGAGGCTGCAGCGAAGGCCTCGGAGGGCCCTGGCGGCGCCATCAGGTGGGTCTACCTGTCGCTGCTCTCGCGCGAACCAACCGAGGCGGAGTTTGCGGCACTCACCGCCTATGCGGCCGAGGCGGGGCTGAAGCCGCAGGACCTGCTCGTAGATCTGATGTGGGCGCTGATCAACAGCAAGGAGTTTCTCTACCTGCACTGAGTGCCGTGGGCGCAAGAACGCGAGGGATGGAGATGGACGCAGGAGAGCTTGGCCTCACGATCACCAGGCGCGAAGCGCTGAAGCTGGGCCTGCTCGGCGCCGCGGGATTGACCTTCAGCTTTGGTGGTGGCCCGAGAGCACATGCAGCGCCCCGTGAGGCGACGGCGAAGTCGGTCATTCAGATCTGGATGTGGGGCGGGCCTGCGCACACGGACACGTTCGACCCCAAGCCCGATGCGGGCTATGACTACACGGGGCCGATCAAGGACATCATACCCACGAATGTGGACGGCATCACGATCAGTTCAACGCTCCCGCTGCTGGCGCAGCAGGCGGATAAGTACACGATCGTTCGCTCGATGACGCACGGGAATAACGGCCACGAGACCGCTTCATACATCGTGCAGACAGGGCGGGAGCCCGGGCGCCTGGTATATCCCTGCGCGGGCGCTGTCGTTTCTCTCTTCAGGGGATACGACCATGGCTACGATGGCATAGTCGCACCTTACATCGTGCTGATGGAGCCGCAGGGGCGTTTCTCCGAGGCGGGCTTCCTCGGGCAGCGTTACAAGCCGTTTGCGACCGGCGGCGATCCGGCAAGACCGCGCTTTGAGGTGGATGGCATCATCGCTCCGGGCATCACCGACGAGCGGCAGCTTGGGCGGCGCCAACTGCTTCACTCCCTCGACAGCCTTGGCGACGCCATCCCCCAGAGCCCGCAGTTCGCCGCACATGATCAGGCCGAGGCGAGCGCCTATGACCTTATGCTCGGCGAGGCGAAGGAGCTCTTCGATCTCACGCGCGAATCTGATGAGGTGCGCGAAGAGTACGGCCGCAACACCTTCGGGCAGTCCTGCCTGATGGCCCGGAGGCTGGTGGAGGCCGGTGTGCCCTACATCACCATCAACGCGAAGGGCTGGGACACGCACAAGCAGCACTTTGAGGCGATGAACCGCAAGCTGCCGGAGATGGACCGGGGCATGGCGACGCTGCTGGCGGATCTGTCAGAGCGGGGGTTGCTCGACAGCACCATTGTCTGGTGGGGCGGCGAGTTCGGACGCAGCCCGCGCGTGATGTGGGAGGCGCCGTGGAATGGCGGACGCAATCACTTCGGCGCCTGCTTCTCGTCGGTGCTCGCCGGAGGCGGCTTCAAGGGCGGGAGTGTGATCGGCGCGTCAGACGCGCGCGGCGAGACGGTCGCCGAGCGCCCGGTCTACCCGGTGGATGTCATCGGCAGTATCTACCAGCTCATGGGGATCGATCCCGACGGGCCGCTGCCGAACCCGATGGGCCTTGATGTCCCCGTGCTCCCGAACGCCGCCGAGGGCATAAAGACCGGCGGCAGGCTCACGGAGATCATGTAGATGCAGGTGGAGCGGTGTGATATGCGCGGGATGATGCTGCTGCTGGTCATCGCCCTGTCCGCGGCCGGCGCATGGGCGCAGCAGAAGTGCGACGTCGGCTATCTCTACCCGGCGGGCGGACAGCAGGGGACGACGGTGCGAGTGCGCGCCGGTGGACAGGGCCTGCGCGGCGCCGTGGCGGTGCATGTCTCCGGCGGCGGCATCCAGGCGCGGATAGTGGACTTTTGCCCGCCAATCCCTCAGAACAAGCTCGGCGACGTGTCGAAGCACATCCGCGCGCAGATCCGGCAGAGGATGGAGGGGGGCAATGTGCGGGCTGAGGAACTCCCCGAGCTACCCGATCACCCGTTACTGCGCGATCTCGACCGCCTCTCGCTCGCCGAGTTGCTCGACCTGTCCGCCAGAGTGTTTGATCCCAGGCGACAACGCAATACCCAGCTTGCTGAGACGCTGCTGATTGATGTCACCATCGCCAGGGGCGCCTCGCCGAGTGATCGCGAGCTTCGCGTCCAGACCCGCAGCGGCATGACCAGCCCGATGATCTTCCAGGTGGGCGTGCTGCCCGAAAGCTGCGAATCCGAGCCAAACGACCCGAGTGCGGTGGAGCCGCGGCTGGCCAGTTACATCACTGAGCAGCCGCCTCTGGACACGCCGGTAGTGCTGAACGGCCAGATCATGCCCGGCGACGTAGACCACTTCCGCTTCCGGGCGACGGCGGGGCAGGGGCTTGTGATGGCAGTCGCCGCGCGGCATCTCGTGCCATATCTTGCCGACGCGGTGCCCGGATGGTTCCAGGCAGTGGTGGAGGTGCGCGACGAGCAGGGGCGCACTGTCGCCTTCGCCGATGACTTCCGATTCGACCCCGACCCGGTGCTCTATTGCGAGATCCCTGCCGATGGCGTCTATGAGCTTGAGCTGCGCGACTCCATCTACCGCGGCCGGGAGGACTTCGTCTATCGTGTCTCGATCTGCGAAATGCCTTTCATCACGTGGATCTTCCCACTCGGGGCCGCGATTGATGGCAGCGCGGTCGTGGACATAGGTGGCTGGAACCTCCCGTTCGACCAGGTCAGACTCGATACCGAGGGGGATCTTCCTCTGATCCGCCGCTCCACATGGCGAACCGGCGATATTCCGACCAATGAGGTGCCCTACGGGATCGACACGATCCCTGACTGCATGGAGGTTGAGCCGAATGACCTCCGTGCGGATGCACAGCGGGTGGTTCTGCCCCAGATCGTGAACGGGCGGATACTGCAGCCGGGCGATGAGGATCATTTTGTGTTCGAGGGCCGGGCGGGGCAGGAGATCGTGGCCGAGATACGGGCGCGGGTGCTCAACTCGCCGCTGGACTCGCTGCTGAGGCTCATTGACGCTTCTGGCGGGGTAGTTGCGTGGAATGACGATCACATGCAGCGTGACGCGACGCTCCATCCCGACCCGGGTCTGCTGACGCACCACGCGGACTCGTATCTTCGAGCAAAACTGCCTGCGGATGGAACCTACTGCGTGCAGGTGAGTGATGCGCAGCAGGCCGGCGGTGAGGCGTGGGGCTACCGGCTGCATCTGCGGCCACCGCAGCCGGACTTCGACCTTCGTGTGACGCCTCCGAGCCTGGTGGTAGCTGCGGGCAGAAGCGTTCCAATCCGCGTCTACGCCCTGCGGCGGGATGGCTTCGATGGCGAGGTGCGGGTGGCGCTTGGCGGGAGAATCGGCGGCTTTTCCCTGCAGGGCGGCGTGATACCGGCAGGCGCCACGAGCGCGAGGATGACTATCACCGCACCGCTGCGTCCAATGCCCGATCCGGTCGCGCTGCACCTGGAGGGGCAGGCGGTCATCGCGGGGAATGCTGTCGTCCGCAGCGCTGTGCCTGCTGAAGATATGATGCAGGCATTCCTTTGGCGGCACCTGGTCCCGGCGGAGGAGATGCTGGCAGTCGTGAGCCCCGCGCTTCGGAGCGCCCCGCTGCTGATGGTGGCCGATCAGCCGCCGGTGCGCATTCCCAGCGGTGGAACCGCGGTAGTGACCATCCGTGGCGCCGGGCAAGCCGTGCCGGAGAATCTCGAAGTGGTGCTGAACGAGCCGCCGCCGGGCTTGACGATACGTGAGGCGCAGGTGAGCGAGGCCGGCCTCTCGGTGGTGCTGGCCGCCGATGACACGGCGCTCAAGGTGGGGCACAGTGAGAACCTCATCTTCGATGCGGTGTTAAACGTAGAGACGAGACTTCAGGACGGACGAACCCGGAAGACGCGTCCGCCGATCGGGTGCCTTCCAGCCATTCCGTTCGAGGTCGTTGAGCCCTGACATCGTTACAGGAAAGGGTCACCAGTATGCCAGCAATCGCAGGGGCCGGATCGGGTGGCACGGTTCAAGTCAAAGAGATCATTCGGGATGACATGCGTGAGGTACACCTGACACAGCCGCAGGCCACGGCCGAGAGCATCACCTCGATGGCGTCCGATTCCCAACTGCAGTTCGGCGCGGGAGTGGTGGCGGCTGAGTGTTTCGGCCCCAACGGCGGTGTCACCGGCCTCGATGATCTGCGCGGTGTGCCGCTGACGTGGGTGAAGGGCAGGACCTCGGGCGACGGCCTTGGCGGCGTGCATCTGCGCGCGGTGGCGGGCATTGAGATCAGGCCGCTGATGCTCGATGGCTGGACGGTCGGCACAGTGGTTGAGGGGCCGCATGCGGTCGAATGCATGCTGGCCGGTATCCATGCCGATGATCTGACCGACTCGGCGCCGCTGCAGGCGCGTGCGGCGTTCGAACGCATCGAGGAGGCCCTCGCACTGGCGGAGATGGACTTCAGCCACGTCGTCCGCACCTGGCTTTTCCTTGACGACATCCTCGCGTGGTACCCCGAGTTCAACGTGGTTCGCACCACCTTCTTCACCGAGCGCGGAGTCTTCGACCGCATGGTGCCTGCGAGCACGGGGATCGGCGGCGCGAACCCCATGGGCGCCGCGATGGTAGCCGGGGCTTACGCGGTCAAGGCGAAGAGCCCCGAGGTACGCGTGGAGGCGCTGCCCTCGCCGCTGCAGTGCCCGGCGCTGCAGTACGGCAGTTCCTTCAGCCGCGCCGCCGAGGTGGATATGCCGGACATCAGGCGCGTCTTTGTCTCCGGAACCGCCAGCATCGCCCCCGGAGGCGATACCGTGCATAGCGGCGATGTGGCGGCACAGGCGGCCCGGACCTGTGAGGTCATCGAGGCGATCCTCACATCGCGTGGAATGAGTTGGGAGGACGTAACTCGCGCCACGGCTTACGTGCGCTACCCCGAAGATGCGGGAGTGCTGGAGGAGCATCGAATAGCCGCCGGCATTCCGGAGTTCCCGGTGATAGTGGCGCACAACGTCATCTGCCGCCAGGACCTGCTGTTCGAGCTTGAGGTGGACGCGGTCCAGGTGCGGTAGCGCGTTTTCGCTGCCATTTCTGTGACTTTGCGCATGGCTATGTGGTTTTGTGATACACTTATGCAGATGAAGTCTCTCGACCGCAGGTAGTGACATCATTCGGGAGGTGTCGCCATGCGACGTGGATTCACGCTCATCGAGTTGCTGGTAGTGATCGCGATCATCGCTTCTCGCCGCCATCCTCTTCCCCGTGTTCGCTCGGGCGAGGGAGAAGGCTCGGCAGAACAGCTGTCTGAACAACGTCAAGCAACTGCAGCTAAGCATCTTGATGTACGTCCAGGACTACGACGAGATCTTCTGTCTCGGGCAGAACGCGAATGGTCGCTGGTATCAGTTGATGCAGCCATACATCAACAACGACCAGATTCTCTTCTGTCCCTCTGAACCCGCGAAGAACCCTGGTTACGGCTGGAATATCCGCGGAGGCAACTCGGCATCGAACACTGCCACCGGTCTGTACCTGAACAATGGAATGGGTTACACGTATGCCTCCGGCGATATTGATACCCCGACCGGAGCGCGCCTGGCGATGTCCCAGATCACCCATCCGGCCGAAACGATCGTCATCGGGGATCTTTCGCCGGTCTACGGCAACGGCATCGGCTATCTGGTGCTCTACAGCGAAAGCTACATCCCAAATCTCCACAACGAGGGCGGGAACTACGGCTTCGTGGACGGCCATGCGAAGTGGCTCGCCAAGTCCAGCGTGTGGGGCAGCCAGGTCTGCAACGTCAGGAAGCCTTAGAAGGTCTGCTCCGCAGCGCGAGCCAGTACCAGCGCAGATAGCGGGGCAGCCACGAAAGTAAGCGAAAACGCGAGGTGCCGGCGGAGCGGTCGCTCCATGTGGTCGGCACCTCGCT
>JAAYJW010000120.1 GCA_012522765.1 candidate division WS1 bacterium
TACGGCGTTGTGCCGCCGCTGCCGGATGACCCGCTGAATCCGTCGGACCTGCAGAAGCACTGGGAGCTGGCGCCGGGCACCGATGGGCGCCTCTACAGCGAATTCATGTGGGGCACGCCGCCGCCGGCTGATCCGGCCGGTGGCCCCGCGCCACTGGTTGGCGACGCCGCGGCATTGGTCATTCGGCAGACTGCCGCGGACCCCGGACCCTCGGGGATGGCCGTGACAATCTGGAATCCGACCGATGACTACCAGTCCTACGTCTTCGGCACCGCGCCCGATCCGATGCTGGATGAGGTCTTTGCCCTCATCCCGCCGGACGCGACCTTCCCCGACGACACGATAGCGCCGCAGCCCTACGGCGTGGAGGCCGTTGCCCCAGCGTGGGCGCCTTACCGTGAGGCCGATGCGCTGCTGCCGTGGGACCTGGCCGGCTATCTGGACGGCACGCCGGGCGTGGAGAACGCCATCACCATCAGCCACGCGGACCCGCAACTCGGCGCCGGCTCGACAAGCTACTGGGCCAAGAAGTGGAAGATTGCCGAGTACATCTCTGATGGCGACAATGACGATAGTGATGGCGACGAGGACTTGCCGGTCGGTGGGCTGAATGTACGCGTGAGCGCGTCGGTATTCGCCGAGCGCGGTTGCTGGTACGTGCTCACGGGCGACTACTTCGATGAGGAAGTGACCCGCGACGAAGCCGTCGCATTCCGGCGCTACAACTATCGGGTCGCCTTCATCGGGACGATAGCGCAGAACTTCACGGCATCCGTCGAGGCTCAGCAGGACTGGCATGACAAGCTGGCATATCCGGCGGAGTATAGCGGAACGACGATCGGGACTCTGGCGCGGTGGGGCACACTGGAGTATCATTTCAACGACACGCTTCGCCTGGCGCGGTATCATGCGGGTGTGAGCATGCCATTGCACCCGGCGGCCAACCTGCCCAGGATGCCCCTGATGCCCGTCAGCCCCGACCTGGTCTATTACGGTGAGTAGCGACGTGAGGGTCGCACGCGCACGTGTTCGGGCACGGAGGTAATTGATATGCGGTTGGGCCGCAGGACTCTTCTCGTGGCAGCCCTTATATTGGCCGCCGCTGTTCCGGCGTTGGCGGCTCGCACGGCGTTCAGATACGATCCTGCACAGAGGATCGTGAACGCCTGTGTGCTCGGCGTCGGCGGACAGACGGTGGCCGCACATCCGAACCCCTACCTGATCGAGGGTATCCGTCGCTCAGACCTAACTCCCGATGACTGGGTCTTCGAGAACCCCCTGGCGCCCCCCGCTGTAGTCGCGGGCGAAGCTACGACCGAGTATGTGGTCAAAGGCCAGGCGGACTACTGGTTCGTCACTCTCACCGATCAAACCGGCAGCCGACTCGTGGGCATGGACCTAATCTACATCTGTGCCGCCACACTCGATCTGACGCAGAATGAGCAGGATAGTCTGAAAGCGGCCGTAGATGCCGGGGCCGTGCTCTGGATAGATGAAGCGCCTGCGGGCACGGCGGTCGCGAGTTTCCCCTGGGCTTTCACGTTTTCCAACCTAGGTACCGGCACGATGTGGGCTCGCGTCGCTCGCGATCCGCACCATGACCTTCTGTCCTCACCACTCAACATCAGCGCAGCGGGTGTGGGGAGGCTGGGCGACGTTCCCGACTGGGACGATCCCGATCCGCAGGCCGCGATAGATGATCGGTGCATCGTCGGCCTCGATGGGATCTTCCGCCGCATCGTGGATGTCGTCGAGATAAACACCACAACGGGTGAGCTTACCACTACCAGCGCCCCATTTGTTGTAGCGGGCGATTACGGTAGCGGCGGCATCATCGTCACCACCGGGGACATCGGCCGCGATGTGGTGGAGTGGATTATCCAGGCGCAGGCCGGACAGACCGGCTTCACCACCGCCGGCCGCCGCCCTACGCCCAACCCGCTACAGGCGCCTGATGTGCGCCTTGCGCTGAACATGGTCCAGTGGGGCGATCGTTGGCAGCAGGCTCGCGGAGCGGCTCGCGCCAGCGCCAGCAGCGTTGCGCGCGCTCCCTTCCCGCTGCACATCGAGTGGCAGTATCCACACCACGATGATGCCGACACTATCGGCGCTGTCGTATCTACGCCCGTCTACGGGCGCGACATGGTCTACGCCCTCAGTCTTCCCTCCACCGATGGCACCGCCGCAGCCGGACTGATGTGCTTTGACATGGTGCCGGAGGAGGATCGTGACGGCGATACATGGCCAGATGATGGTATTGCTGACTACGGTGCTGGCGCTTCGTACGATATGATCTGGAACGTTGACCTGCGCCTCGACCACAGCGGCACACCTGCGATGACGCCGCGGTTCTCCTCGCCCACATTGACTTCATGGCTGAACCCGGGAGGCAACCTGTCGGATCCCGCCGATGACGTCATCTATCCGCACGCGCTGCTGGTGAGCTATGTGGATGCCGATGGCGGGACCGGCTGGGTGGACTGCTACGATGCCTCAGCCACGGAGAACGGCACGAGGCTGTGGCGGCGGCAGATCACCGGCTATTCTGCCACCTCGCAGGTCGTTGCGCTCTCCACGCCGGTAGTGCACAACGGCTTCGTCTATGTGCTGGCGAGCGAATACGACGCCGCTGCCGGCGCGGGCATCGAGGGAACTTACGGCCGAGTCCACTGCTTCGAGCTTGACTATGCGTGGGACGACGCGACGCCCGAACCGGCCGACGCCGCATGGTGGGTCTATCCCTCCTCAGCTGCTAATCTGGACGCCAAGGGCAGCGATCTGCTTGCGGGCGTTCGTGAGCATCAGCGCTCGCTGCCTGTTTTCCACGAACCAGCGTGGGTAGCGACTCCCGCCGCGGCGCGCACCGCTCTGCCGCCAACACCGGGAGCTATCCCCGTGGTGTATTCGGCCGCGGGCACAGCCGATGGCTCGCAGGTTGATGCTGTGGTGACATTCGGTACTCCCGTCACTCACATGTACAACGAGGCCAGCGGGCAGGTAGTCATTGACCCGAGCGTCGGAGGCAGCCAGTTCGCGCTGGTGCCGACCCCGCTGCGTGTAACGGATAGTGCTCCTGAGCGGCCCGGACTCGACTCGGCGGAGAGGCCTTTTGGCGTCGCGCTCAATCACGACTACCATCTTGTCCGCACCAACGACACCAAGGGCATGA
>JAAYJW010000121.1 GCA_012522765.1 candidate division WS1 bacterium
AGGGGGTGGGGGGAGCCGGGGGGAGCGATCGGGGCGTAATGCCCCGATCGCATCTATGTACGGCGGCCGGCTTCGGAGCCGCTCACTCCGCCACCGGCAGCGTCTCCTCGAGGCACGGGCCGCGGTAGGCACAGTCACCCTCGCACAGCGGCAGGTCCACCCGACAGCCTCGCTCAGATGACAGATAGGCCGCCATCGCCCACTCGATGTTGCGCATGGCGTCCTCCGCGGTGACCGGCTCGGGGGTGTCTCCCATGATGCTCGCGTGGAAGCCCGTGTGCTCGCGATCCCAGGCATCGCCATCGGCCATGGCCTGGTCGATCTCAATCTCCCGCTGCTGCTCGCCGGCGACGGAGAGCAGAAGGCCATGCCCGGTCGCCTCGATGCAGCCCTCGCTCCCGAAGATGACGTAGCCGCTGCTGGGGACGCCGTGGCGCGCGAGGGAGCCGTACTGCGCGATCGTGATGGTCGCGTCCGGGTCGCAGTCGGCGGTGATAACGTAATGATCCTCGGGGATCACGCCCCGGCTGAAGCGGTTGCCGATGTGCGCGCTGACTGAGACCAGATCGGCGCCGGTGATGTAGCGCGCGGTATCAATGTAGTGGCAGCCGAAGTTCACCACGTAGCCGTGCCCTGCGGCGCCGGACTTGAAGCGCCAGAAGTCATTCGGAACGCCCTCAGGCTGCGTGGCTTCGGCTACAAAGTGCGCCATGCAGCCGGTGACGGTGCCGATCAGGCCCTCCTCGACGAGCCGGCGCGCCATCATCGGCTTCGGCTGGAAGCGCGTGGAGTGGGCGATCATCAGCTTCACGGCGTTGCGGTCGCGGGCGGCGATCATCTCGCGGCACTCTGCGACGCTGGGGGCCATCGCCTTCTCGCAGATCACGTGCTTGCCGGCGTCCATCGCCGCGACACTCACATCGCGGTGCAGATGCGTCGGCACCAGCACCACCGCGACGTCCACAGCTTCATCTTCAAGCAGCTCACGGTAGTCGGCATACGGCGCCGGGCGTGCGGGATGCTGGGCTGCGGCCTGCTGCGCCTTGTCGAGGTTGGCGTCGGCGACTGCGACGAGGCGGCCGGCATCTCCAAGGCGATCGATCGCTGCGATGTGCCTTGAGCTGATGCGCCCGAGGCCAATCACGCCGTAGTTGAGTTGCTGCATGGTAGGGATATCTCCGTTCACAGGGGATGAAGTGAAGACGTTTGTTTCGCTACGGCGGGGCCGGGACCTTTACGCTGGAGAGGGACGTCGGCGCCGCTGAAGCGCCGCCGCTCCACACGGCGACTACGCCCTTCTCCCCCTCAGTCGCCCCGGTATCGCGTCAGCGCCACTGCCGCCGCCCATGACAGCACCGTTGCGGCGAGCGCGCAGGCGGTGAAGCCGCCTTGCCGCGCCGTCGTCTCCCCCAGCCAGTCGAGCAGCAGAGCGGCTATCCCGATGCCCAGCCCCAGCCCCGCCTTCACCAGCAACCCCTGCACGCCGAAGTAGATCGCCTCGCGACGCTGGCCGGTCTCGTCTTCGTCGCGATCGACAATGTCGGCCACCATCGCATTGGGCAGCGTGAAGAGCGCGCCGACGGCCGGGCCGACGAGGGCCATGATCACAACCGCCTGCCACAGTGGTGCCAGGCCAATCGGCAGGATGCCGACCAGCGCCAGCGGTATCATCAACAGGCCGAAGTGCAGCATCGCCGCCATCAGCACGCGCCGCTTGCCGTGGCGGCCGGCCAACCTGCTTACCAGCGGCAGCGCGAGTGCGGCCGACACAAGCGCGGTCGCCATCACCAGCCCCTGCTCAGTCTCGCGCACGGCCGCGCGGACCTCGATGATCTTCGGCCCGGCCGCCAGCACGATGCGCAGGGCGATCCAGAAGAGAGCCTGACTTACCACGTAGGGCAGAAAGAGCGGGTTGGCGAGGGTTCGCCCGATGGCGTCGGCGAGCCTGAAGGTGCAGGGCGTCTGCTGCGCCAGCGGTGTCGGCACCAGCAGTGGCGCCCATGCGCAGAGCAAGATGATCGGCGCGAAGCTCAGCGCCATTGTGCGGTATCCGTGCGCTTCGATCAGGAAGCCAGCGACGGCCATCCCCCCGACCGCCCCGGCTATGTTGAAGCCGCCCTGCCACGTCGCAAGAGCCACGCGCTCGCCTGGATCGGAGGTGATCTCCGGCAGCATCGCGAGATACGGGCAGACGACCACGGTGAACGCGAAGAAGAAGGCAGCCGCCATGATAGCGAGGTACACTGCGTTGGCGGCAGTTGCGGTATCATCTGGCGGCAGCCACAGCAGCACGAAGGTGATCGCAAGCAGCGGTGCACCCAGCAGGATGAACGGCTTGCGCTTACCCCAGCGCGTGCGGATGCGGTCGCTCCAGTAGCCGACCAGCGGATCGGCGATCCCGTCAATGATGCGCCCCAGCAGCATGGCGGCGAAGAGCGCGCCCGCCGTGACCAGCACGTTCCAACGCGGATCGGCGGGATCGGGGCGGTAGCGCTTGAGGACCCACGTCAGCGTCATATCCGCTGTCAACGCCACGGTCAGGTACCCCAGGCCGTAGAGGATCCGGTAACGCAGCGGCACACGACGGTTATTCACGAAGCACATCCCTCCCGGCGGATGAGACTCAGAATCGCGGCGCCCTCGCCTGAACACCGACGGCGGCAAGCTGTTGTGCCGCGCCCTGGGACAGCAATCGTCGGTGGCCAGAGTTCTACGAAAGCTGCCGCTCTCCTGCCATGGCTCCGTGGAAATCTCGGCAGGAGATTACCCGTAGCAGCGCAAAGTAGTTGCCAGAGATCAGGCGCAGTGGCGGTGGCCGAGAAGAGCGGCCACTCGGTGAGGTGGGATGGATGCGCATAGTCGCACTGAACGCCAGTCCCCGTGGCTGGCTCGGCGATACTCACAGGATGATAGACCCTTTTCTTCGATCAGCGCAGCACTCAGGCGCCACTGTCCGGCGCTATGTCGTGCGCGAACTGCGCATCGAGCCGTGCAACGACTGCGGGGCCTGTGAGGTCACGCAACAGTGCAGGATTGACGACGACATGCGGCGCCTGCTGGGCGAGATCGCCGAGGCCGAGACGCTGGTGCTGGCATTCCCGCTGTTCTTCGGCGCCGCCCCGGGGCCGCTCAAGACGATCGTAGACCGCATGCGCCCTCTGCTTTCGCCGGAGTCATCGGGCGCGTCCAGGAAGCGGCGACGCACCTTCGGCCCGCAGAGTGTCGTGATGGTGGCAGTGAGCACGTCATGGGATCGCGGTCGCTTCGAGCCTGTCTGCTCGTGGTTCCGCGCAGTGGCCGACGAGCTTTCCGCGGAGGTGTCGGGCATGCTGCTGCGCCCTCACGCAACCGCCTGGTCCGCGATGAGCGAGGACGACGCGCTGGCACTGAGCATCACCGAGGCGCTGGAGGACGCGGGGCGGGAGCTTGTGCTCGATGGCCTGGTCGCGCCTGAGAGCGAGGCCATCGTTGCGGCGCCGCTGATCGACCACGACAGCTTCGTGGCGTTCCTGTCGGCGGTCAGGGCGGATGTAGGACAATGCACAACCGAAGCGGTCAGGTGACGGAGTAAGGGGCCCGCCGCCGCATGCTACTCCTCGAAGAGCAGGCCGTCCTCGATGCGCAGGATGCGGTCGCCCTGACTGGCGAGGCGATCATCGTGCGTCACCATGATAAACGCCACGCCGGTCTCCTGGTTGATCTCACGCATCAACGAGAAGACCTGCTCGCTGCTGGCGCTGTCGAGGTTGCCGGTGGGCTCATCCGCAAGCACAAGGCGAGGCTCGTTGGCGAGCGCGCGCACGATTGCGGTGCGCTGCTGCTCGCCGCCGGAAAGCTGGGGTGGGCGATTGCGGAGCCGGTGCCCGAGTCCCACCCGTTCCAGCAACCTGGTAACGCGAGCTAAGTCCTCATCCCCGGGATTGCCCTTGCGGATGCTCACGGGCATGAGCGCGTTCTCAAGACAGGTGAACTCATCCTGCAGGTAGTGGGCCTGGAAGATGAAGCCGACCTGCGAGTTGCGCAGGTCAGCGAGTTCATCATCGTCCAGTCTTGCGAGATCCTGCCCGGCCACCCGCACATGCCCGGCGGACGGCCGGTCGAGCGCACCGAGGCAGTTGAGCAGAGTGGACTTGCCCGAGCCGGACTGCCCGAGCACAGAGACGAACTCGCCGGGCTCCACCCGCATGTTGATGCCACGCAGCACAGTGGTCGGGACCGCACCGTAGTAGACCTTCTCCAGCTCTACCGCTTCGACCGCGGAGACCTGCTCCTCACCCACCCCGGATCACCTCGACGGGATCAAGATCGGCAGCCTGGCGCGCCGGCAGTACGCTGGCGATGACCGTAGCGATCACCGCCGCGATCATGCTGCCGGCGATGATGCTCGGGATGAGTGCGCCAGGGAAGAGTGCTCGCGGGGCAACGCCCGGTACCGCCGACGGCGCCTCGATCTGCGCGATCAGCACGACGAATGCCGAGCCGAGCGCGCCACCGAGCAGCGATCCGGAGATGCCGATCATCAGGCCTTCGAGGGTGAAGACGCGCAGGACCTGCCTGCGCCGCGCGCCTAGAGCCTTGAGTATGCCGATCTCCTTCGAGCGCTTGAGCACACTCACCACCAGAACGCTGGCGATGGCGAAGGATGAGGCGATCAGGCTGAAGACGGAGATCATCGTTGCCGAGCTTGTCTGCGCCCGAAGAGCGGTGAGCAGTTGCGGGTTCTGCCGCATCCAGGTGTCCACCTCAAGGTCGAGCGAGGCGGCCATGGCATCCCCGACATCATCAGCGCGAAACGGGTCGTCGAGTTTGACAGAGAAGGTTGTGACGAGGGTCCCGGTGCCGAACAGCGTCTGCCCACCGCGCAGGGTGATGAAGACGGTGGAGGCGTCCACGCTCGAGGAGCCGGTGTATACGATCCCGGCGATGCGGAAGGTCTCGGAGATACCCGCGCCTGTCGTCAGGCGCACGCGGTCCTGCAGCGTCACGCCAAGCTCCTGCGCAAGCTCGTAGCCAATGACGGTCTCATCGTTCTGTAGACGCAGGTAGTTGCCCTCGATCAGATCGTCCTGCAGGCGCGAGATGCCATCCTGCTGGCGAGGCGGCGAGGCGACGACACGTACGCTCTTCTCAGTACCCGCGCGAGTAAGAAGCGCCTGCCCCGACACCGCGGGCGCCACTGCAGTTACATGGTCGAATGTGCGCAGCATCGCCTCAGTGCACCGGCACTGGTCGATGGTGGAGGGCTGCCAGAGGCGTTGCTGGCGCGAGGCGATCACCAGCGCATCAGGCTGGCCGGGAATCGTGTCGGGCACACGCGGCACCCGCTGCGGGGCCTCGAGGCTGACGTGCGCGATCGGTCCGGTGAGCGTATCCACCAGGTTGCGCTGCAGGCCGCCGATGAGGCAACTGATGAAGACCACGAGTGTGACCGCCATCGCGACACCCGACACGATCAGCAGTGTCTGCCCGCCGCCGGCGATCAGATGCCTCAGAGCCAGCCGCAGTTCAAAGCTCATTGCCGGCTCCGTCCTCCCACTGCGCCTCGACCGCCCGGACGCGCTGCCCGGGACGAACGGCCACAGGGTCGAGGATCACAACCGCGTGCTCGTCAACGCCATCCCGGATGACCGTGCCGCCGATATCGCCGATCCCGGTTCGCACCGCGAGTCTCCGGGCCTCCCCGTCTTCGACCACGAGCACGTGATTCGCCTGCCCGGACTTCACCACCGCGCGCGTCGGCAGCACCAGCAACTCCCGCCTCTCCTCTACGATGATGCTCGCGTCGATGGTCATGCCGGTGCGCAGCCAGGGGGGACGTTCCGCGGGCCGCAGGACCACGTTGATGACCCCGCGCTCGGTCAGGGCCCTCGGAGCGACCTGCGTGACAGTGGCCTCGAGGGTTAGCTCCGGGTACGCGTCGGCGATCAGCACCGCGTCCTGGCCCGGTCTCACCGCCCCGATCTCACGCTCATCAATCTCCACGTGGACCTCAGGCCAGTCCATCTCTGACATCGTGAGGATCGGCTGTCCCGGCCCGATCACATCTCCTGCCTCGCCAAGCACCTCCACGATAATGCCCGCGAAACGCGCGACGATCTCAGTCTTCTCAAGCCGCACCAGCACCGCGTCCCTCGCACGCAGCGCCTCATCCAACCGCCGCTGCGCCACCACAACGCGCTCCTGCGAGGGCGTCAGGCGCAGACTCCGCACCCGCGCGGCCCCGCCATCGCGCGCGGCATCAAGCGCCGCCTGCGCCGCCCGCACCTCGGCCAACTGCTGCTCAATCTGCTCCTGCCGAGCGGGGCTTTGCACGAGGTCCTGACGAGCCCTCACCTGCGCAAGCTGCGCGCTCGCCGTCTCAAGCTCAGCGCGCGCCCGGTCAAGCTCCTGCTCACGCGTTACCTGCAGCAGGCGCTGCTGGCGTTCCACCTCAACCTCCGCCTGGCGGAGCGCGGCCTGCGCAAAACGAACGCCCTCCGCGGCCGCCTCTGCGGCTGTCCGCACGTCATCATATGTCGCCTGGGCAATGACTCCCTGCTCGAACAGGCGACGGTTGCGAGCTTCATCGCGCTCCGCCTGTGCCTGACGCGCGCGCGCCTCCGCCAGTCGCGCTGATGACTCGTTCGCCACGGCCCGGGCGCGCTCAAGCCCCGCCCGGGCAGTCGCATCGGACTCGGCCAGTTGCCTCGCTCGCTCTACCTCGGTCTCCGCCTGCGCGACCCTCGAGGCCGCCTGCACAACAGCCGCCTCCGCCTCGCGGCGCTCTTCCTCCCGGCCGCCCGCGCGGAGTTCCGTAAGACGCGCCTCGGCGGCCGCGATGCGCTCCCGGGCCTGCGCGATGGCAGCCTGCACCTCGGCCTCCGCCTGCTCGATCGACGGCGGCAGACCGGCGATACTCGCCCGTGCCTCGGCCACCTGAGCGCGTGCCGTCTCGATCGCGGCCTCTGTGCGTGCAAGCTCCGCGGATTCGACCTCCGCCGAGATCCGCGCCACGGGCTGCCCCACCGCCACCTCCTCCCCCTCCGCCACGAGCAACTCCACCACCACGCCGGTGCCGTCCGCGGAGAGATCGACCTCTCGCGCACCTTCTACGCGACCGCTCGCCGTGAGCGTCTGTGTCACCATCCGCTGCTGCGGATGCACGACCTCCACTGTCCGCGGCTGCTGCGCGCGCCAGATGAAAAACCCTGCGATGAGAACCAGCGGCAGCAGCCAGAGCCACTTCTGCCAACCGCGCCGCCTCTTCCGATCACTGTCTCGATTCGGTACCCCCGCCTGTGCCTCATCGCCCGTGACAGCCGCCGCTTGCTCCTCTGACATCCCACGCCTCCTTCGATGGCATATCCCACTCCACCATGTAACACCCGGCAGCGCAGGCGCGCATACCACCCGCGTTATGCTTCGCCACGCGCCTCTGTTCCTCCCGCAAAGCCCCAAAACACGCGTCACCAGGACATGCGGAAGGACCATTCTCCATGATGGCGAACTCCCTCACCATGAAGATCGCGACCTGGAACGTGAACTCCGTTCGCTCGCGCATCCCCACCATCGAGCGCTTCCTCAAACGCGTGGAGCCGGACGTGCTCTGCATGCAGGAGACGAAGGTGCGAGACGACGACTTCCCGGTGGAAGCGTTCAGCGCCCTCGGCTACGAAGTGCTCTTCGCCGGCGAGAAGTCCTACAGCGGCGTAGCCACCGCCAGCCGCATCCCGATGAAGCTCATCGCCCGGGGCTTCGATGGCGATGGCGCTGAGGACGCCGCGAGGCTGCTGGCAGTGGAAGTGCAGCGCATCCCGATCGTGAACAGCTACGTACCTCAGGGCCGCGATCCGAAGGACGAGCGCTTCCAGTACAAGTTACGGTGGTTCGCGCGCCTGCGTGAGTGGCTGGATGAGCGCTACACGCCCCGAAAGCGTCTGCTGTGGGTGGGCGACATGAACGTGGCTCCCGAGGAGCGCGATGTGCATGCTCCCCAGCGTCTCAGCAACCATCCCGACTTCCATCCGGATGCTCGCCGCGCATTCGCTGAGACGGCAGGCTGGGGCTTCGTAGACTGCTTCCGCCTGCACAATGACGAGGATCAGCAGTACACCTTCTACGACTACCGCGATACGAAGTCGGTCGAGAAGAAGCACGGCTGGCGCGTAGACCACATCATGGCGACGAAGCCGCTGGCGAAGCTCTGCAGCGCCGCCTGGATAGACATCCAACCACGCCTCGGCGAGAATCCGTCGGATCACACGCCCCTCCTCGCAGAGTTTGACCTGTAGCGAATCTACCTGAGTTCCCCCGGCGCAAATCAGGACAATCCTCATTGGCCGCACCGACTCCATCGGATAGGATTGCGGGTGACCCTACAAAATCGTGCTGCATGGTAATCTGCAGCCGGGGGAGGGAGAGGTAGAATGATGAGGATCGAGTGGTTGCTCACTGCCGTCATCATCGGGCTGGCGGTGATCGTCGTGGGTGCGCTGGCAGGCTGCCCCACACAGGAAGATCAGACGACCGAGGATGGCCAGGGTATCACCACTGACGGAGTGGTGAACAGCATCGGCAACACCGCTGAGGGCGTCGGAGAGTCTGTGCAAGAGGGCGCGGAGTCAGCCGGGAACTGGGTCGGAGAGACCACCGAGAACGTTGGTGGGCAACTTGGTGGCGGAGATCAGCGCGAGGAGCAGCAAGAGACGACCCAGTGATCGTCTCTGATACCATACGGGGGATCATTCACATACCCGGAAACTGCGAGGGCACGGAGGCAATGCCGTGCCCTCGGCAGTTGTCCCCTGCAGCCGGTTCAGATGCCCTCGGGCATGATTTCGGCAAGCTCGACCGGCGCCCCGCCACGGGCCACGGACTCATACCCGGCCAGAGAGATCGCCAGCGACTTGACGCCCTCCTCGTAGGGGATGGTCGTCATGCCGCCTGAGGCTACCGCGTCGGTGAACTCCACCAGCACCGCGTCGTACCAGTCGCTCGCGGCCTGCTCCTCGAAGTCACCCTCGGAGGTCGTCCACTTGGCGTTGGCCCCATCAATCGTGACCATGGCGCCCTCGGCGACCACTTTGAAGCCGTTGTCCCACTTCACCTGCGGCACCAGCGAGCATGACAGCGTGCCCATCGCGCCGGACTCGTACTCGAGAATCAGCGCGGTGGTGTCCGGGATTTCGAAGCCCTCTTTGTACTCGACAAGGCCGGCCGCAGGCTCCTCGTAATCCGCGGGCGGCGTCCAGTCGTGGACGGTCGAGATCTTGCCGATGACGCTCTTCACATCGCCGGCAAGGAAGCGGCCGAGGTCGAGCATGTGCGTGGCCTGCTCGACAAGCTGCCCGCCGCCCATCTCCATCTTCGTCCACCAGCCCTTGTTCGGCAGGCCGGGCATGTAGTAGTGCGCCTGCACCATCGCTACCGCGCGCTCAGAGAGCAGTTGCTGGGCCTTGATGATCGGCTCGGACTTGCGGAACATGTAGCCGACCTGGGTGATGATGCCATGCTCGCGGACTGCGTCGAGCACGCGCCCGGCCATTTGCATGCTGATCGCGACGGGCTTCTCCACGAAGAAGTGGACGCCGCGCTCGGCGGCCGCCTCTTCGATGTCACCATGGGCGAAGGGCGGTGTGCAGATCACGATCGCGTCGATCTCTTCGCTGTCGAGCATCTTCACAACATCGTCGTACGCGCCGCCGCTGGCGACATACTTGTCAGCGGCCTGTTGAGCCAGGTCGAGCACGACGTCGCAAGTTGCCACGACCTCCATGTCATCTCGCTTCTGTGCACAGGTAAGGTGCCGGTTGGCGATGCCGCCGGTACCGACGAATCCAAGTCGGACAGCCATCTTGCCCATCTCCCTCTTCACTTAGTCGCGTCAGATTGTGCGTGCTTCCACGCGAGAGGCGGAGGAACCTTCACCGCCGCCGTTGCCTCCCCCTCTCCCGCCCCACTTCGCGCAGCGAAGTGGGGCGGGAGGGGGATCGAGGGGGAGGGGCCAGCCGGTGCCGTTCCCGATTGTCGTCTCCGCCCCTACTCCCGCTCGATCACATACATCCCCAAATAACCCGGTGTAAGCGTCACCTCGATACCCTGCGCCAACTCCTGCGCACTAAAGCTGCCATCGCCGAGCGCCTCGCCAGTGACTGGATCGGCGATGCGGTACGCGCCCTCCTCCATGTTGCTCAGCGCCCAGTTCAGCTTGAACTCGCGCGTAGTATCAAGCCCGGCGAGCACCAGCAGCAGCCGTTCGCCATCGGCAAAGAGCCAGTCGCGTCCGACGAAGCGGATGTGCTCCTCCTCCATGTTGCCGAAGGGGTCGCTTAGGGCCGACCTCCCCTCCAGTGGTTCATCAATGAACTCCTCCAGCAGTGCCGCCCGCCTGACGGCTCGCGCCATCGCGCTGTAGAAGTGCCCATCCATCCCGCGCGCGGTGTAGACGTAGATGCCCTGCGCGCCCTCCAGCAGGCCGCCGATCATCTCAAGCTCCATCTGCTCGGGGGTGGTCGCCCAGCACAGCGTGGCGGCTGAGCCCTTCTGTATCCCCTCGATACCCAGCCAGACCGGGGCGACCCCATCCTCCTGCGGATTCGCGCGCGCGAAATCGGCGACGGCCCTGGTGCGGTCGAGGGTCATCGAGTGCTTCCCGCGCCACTGCTCGGCCAGTACATCGTAGTAGGTGTAAGTGAAGGGGCCGTAGGCGTCGATGTAGTTGCGGTAATACCAGGGGTGCTCAACGTCACCAGACAGGATCAACTCGTCTATATCGCTCTGCGTCGGAGTCGGCGGCTCAAAGCGCGCCGGTCCGGTCCACGGATACCACATCAGATCGCGCCCGACTTCTTCCTCAAGTTCGCGCATCTTGTCGAAGTAGGTCTTCGCGATCATCCCTTCCGCCTCCGCCCGGAAGCGCGCCCATTGCAGCTTGTGCTCCTCAAGGATCCGCGCCGGCCCAAGCCCTTTGAGCGTCGCCAGCGGAATGCCCGAGTGTGCCGCGAACGCCTCCAGGCAGCGATCATCCCAGCAGTAGTCCTCCAGCCGGAAGGCGCCGGGCGGCTCCCAGTTGATCGCGAAGCCATCCATCACATCCGCGCGCACCCACTGAGCCACGATGTCCTCCAGGCACGCCTGCTCGAAGTGCTCCCCGCGGTTGGCGATGTAAGTCGGACACAGCCCGCCGAAGTTCGGTTCGCCCTGCGCGTTCGTGATCGCTATCTCCGGATCGCGGTTGCCGTAGGCCACGTTGTAGACCACGCCCTGCCCCGGCATGAGGAAGTGCCGGAGGATGCCGCGCTCCTTAAATAGCATGCCAAGCTCCGTCGGATCAGGGGTAACGCCATAGGTCGCGACGTTCATCCCGGTGGCCGCGTAGAGGTCCGCAAGCCCCTCCAGCGCCTCGCCACCTGCGCGGTAGGCGTCGGTGAGCAGCGCGCCGATGTAGAAGCGCTCAAGCTCCGGCGCCTCAGGCAGCGGCTCCAGCACTCGCAGCGTGAGTGCATGCGGCTCCTCGCTCTCCTGATCGCTGCTGAAGAACGAGTACGCTTGATAGTCGCCCGGCACAACATCTGCCCGGAGCGCCACCAGCACGCCATGATAGTAGTCGAAGGTCGGCAGCATGTGCCGCTCCTGCTCGACCGGCTGCAGCCAGCGCGTGTAGCGC
>JAAYJW010000122.1 GCA_012522765.1 candidate division WS1 bacterium
CTGACACTGTGAAGGGATACCCGCCGCGGTGGCGAACCATCACGTGAGCAGGTGACGGTTCCGCCGGCCAACGAGTCGCCATCGAGGTGATCGCGATGAAGGTGGGATTCCTCGGACTGCCCGGAAGTGGCAAGAGCACGCTCTTCAACATCGTTACCGGACGCGGGAATGAGCCGTCAGAGATGGGGCGCGGCGATGCCCGACTGGCGGTGGTGAAGGTCCCCGACGAACGGATTCCCCGGATACAGGAGATCTACGGCTCCAGCGCCGCAACTCAGCCCGAAGTGACCTTCGCGGACCTGCCGGCGCTGCATAGCGGCGTCGATTCGCGCGATGAGAGCCTGTCGAAGATCGCCGGCGATGCCGATGCGCTCGCGCTGACCCTTCAGTGCTTCGGCGAACTGGACCACCGTGCCGAGCCGCTTGAGCCGGCCTCGGACCTTGAGGCGCTGATGCTGGCGATGACGGTCACCGACCTCGGGATCGTGGAGCGCCGAATCGCGCGCATCGAGGATGAACTCAAGTCCGCGCGCGACAAGACCAGCCACGAGCGCGACCTGCTCCAGCGCGTGAACGAGGAGCTTGGCGAGGGGCGGCTTGTGCGCGACATGCCGCTTCACGACGACGAGCGGAGGATGCTCCGCGGCTTCAACCTGCTCACGAGCAAGCCGCTGCTGGTGATCTTCAACGTCAGCGAGGAAGACCTGCGGGCGCGAACCTGCACCGGGGCGTGCAAGCTTGCTGAGGAAGCAGGGATGGCCTGGATACCAGTCTCAGCGGGGCTGGAGCAGGAGCTTGCCGAACTCGATGAAGAGACGAAGCTGGAGTTCCTCGCTGAGTATGACCTCGAAGCGCCCGCGCACGACCGCGTGATCCGGGCCTGCTACGATCTGCTGGACGTCATCACCTTCTTCACCGCGAATCAGAACGAGGCGCGCGCCTGGACCATCTCTTCCGGCGTGACGGCTCGCGAAGCCGCGGGTAAAGTACACAGCGACATGTATGACGGCTTCATCCGGGCGGAGGTGATCCCGTTCGAGAAGCTGAATGAGCTTGGCTCCGTCGCCGCCTGTAAGGAGGCCGGATGCGTGCGCCTCGAGGGCAAGGAGTACCTGGTGCAGGACGGCGACATCCTCGAGGTGCGCTTCAACCGGTAGCGTGGCCACCTGAGGAGGCACCGGCGCCCCCGGCGGCGAATGACGCGCTGGCGCATCAACACTCCCGCCGAGGTGAACGCCATGCGTAGCGTCATCATCGTCCTGAGCATACTCCTCGCCGCCGGCACACTCTTCGCGGCCGATTTCATCGTGCTCAGCGAAGATCAGCAGGCCGTCATCGTCTACCCGAACGTGAGTGAGGGCGAGACGGAGAAGGCCTGGCAGGACCTCGCGAAGTACCTCAAGCTTTCGACCGGGCGCGACTTCACCGCCATCCCCGAGCGCGAGTACCAGCCGGCCATGGGCCTGCCGATCTACGTCGGCATGAGCGGCCCGGTGAAGCGCGAACTCGGCATCGAGCGCTACGGCCTCGACCGCGACGCCTATGTGGTGATTGTGCGTGAAGATGCCGTCATGCTCGCCGGCGCAAGCCCGTGGTCGGACTACTGGGCCGTCTGCCAGTTCCTCGAGGACCACGTCGGCGTGCGCTGGCTTATCCCCGGCCCGTTGGGGGAGGATGTGCCCTCACGCGACAGCATCGTGGTGCCGGAAATGCGGCAGATCTACTCACCCGCGATCCTCTCACGGCTCTGGAGCGGCGTGCAGTATGCTGGCGACTGGAGCCTCCGCCAGCGCATCCACGCGCGCTACGCTTTCCATCACAATCTCATCAACATCTTCCCGCGCGAACTCTTCGATGAGCACCCGGAGTACTTCCCCCTGCATGGCGATGTGCGCTACCAGCCCGGTGAGAACGATCATGGCTGGCAGCCCTGCATGAGCGATCCGGGCGGCATCGAACATGCCGCCAACGCGGCCCGCGAATACTTCGCCGCCAACCCGCGCGCGGAGAGCTTCTCCTACGGTATCAACGATGGGCACGGCTACTGCGACTGCGAGGGCTGCCTCGCGATCCACGAGCCGATGGAGGAGTGGCACGGCTTCTCCGGCGAGCGCTCCGTGCAGTACTACACCTGGCTCAACGCGATCGC
>JAAYJW010000123.1 GCA_012522765.1 candidate division WS1 bacterium
CACGCAGAGGGAGGCCGCCGGGGCTCGCGAGGAGCTTGAGGGCTCGCTGGAGGCGCTGCGGACAGATCACGTGGATGTCTACCAGCTTCACGCGCTGAAGACGATGGAGGACGTTGAGACCGTCTTCGGCCCCGGTGGGGCGATGGAGACATTCCTTGCCGCGCGCGAGGAGGGCAAGGTGCGCCGCATTGGCTTCTCAGCGCACACCGAGCAGGCGGCGCTCGAGGCGATGGACCGCTTTGACTTCGACACGGTCATGTTCCCGGTCAATTGCGTCTGTGTCGAGAACGGCGACTTCGGTCCGGCGGTGCTGCAGAAGGCCGTGGAGCGCGGCGTGTCGGTGCTGGCGATCAAGGCGCTGGCGTGGACGCCGGTGGAGCGAAGCGCCCGGCCCTACCCGAACTGCTGGTATCAGCCGATACAGGAGCCGGACCTCGCGCGGCTCGCGGTTGGCTACACGCTGGACAGCGGCGCAGTCGCGGCAATTTCGCCCGCAGCGGCGGAGATGCTGGTGCTTGCAGTGGAGGCGGGCCTGCGCTACCAGCCCCTCAGCGATGATCAGCGCGCGGAACTGATGCAGCGCATCGAGGGCGTGACGCCGATCTTCCCGCAGTGACGGGGCAGGTCTGCGGGCGCTTGCGAGGAAGATGCTCAACAGGAAGTGACGACGGATCGGCGGGGCGCACGGCCGCAGCCGATGCGTGATGAAAGGAGAGACCGACGATGGTTCGAGTCGGGTTGGTGGGACTTGGCTTCATGGGGCAGCAGCACTTTCAGATCTACCAGGGGATGGAGAACGTTGACCTTGTCGCAGTCTGCGATGTGATCCCCGAGCGCGCTTCGGAGAAGGCGCCGAGCGTGGGCGGCAACATCGGCGAGGCCAGCGAGCTTGACCTCAGCGCCCAGGCGCGCTACCTGTGCTTCAGCGACATGCTGGAGAAGGAGAAGCTTGATCTCGTGGACATCTGCACCCCCACGCACCTGCACGCGCAGATGACCGTGGAGGCGCTGGAGGCCGGCAATAACGTCGTCTGCGAGAAGCCGATGGCGCGGACGCTGGCACAGTGCGATCAGATGATCGAGGCCGCTGAGAAGACCGGCAACATGCTCTTCATCGCCCAGTGCATCCGCTTCTGGCCGGAGTATGAGGTGCTGGCGAAGATGGTCGCCAACGATGACCTCGGGCAGGTGAAGGCCGCACGCTTTGTGCGCCAGTCGGCGACCCCCGGCTGGGCCTCCGAGGGCTGGCTGATGAACCCGGAACTCTCCGGCGGAGCGCTGCTCGACCTGCACATCCACGATGTGGACTTCATCCTCTCGCTCTTCGGCAAGCCGAACGCGGTCCTCGCGCGGGGGATGAACATCCTCAGCGAGGGCGAACCGGTGGATCATGTTGAGACGCAGTACATGTACAACGACTTCGTCTGCACCGCGCATGGTGGCTGGGTCTATCCCGACACATTCCCCTTCAACATGGCCTTCCAGGTCCTCGGCACGCGCGGCGTGCTGGAGTTCGCGGTCGGCAATGACCCGATGCTGCGCTGGTATCCCTTCGAGGGCGAGCCGAGCACGCCCGAGTATGAGGGCGGGACCGGCTATGAGAACGAGCTTGCCTACTTCGTCAAGTGCGTCGAGGATGGCACGCCCCCGGAGCGCGTGACGCCGCAGTCGGCGCGCGATTCGGTACGCATCATCATGGCCGAGGCCGAGTCGATCGAGGCGCATGAGATGGTCATCATCGGCTGACGCATCGCCTGTGACACGAACTAAGGCGGCCGCCCGAAGCTGATCGGGCGGCCGCTTGCACATCAGGCGGGCAGGCGCGCTGCAAGAGGTTCGCCCTGCAATCGCCGCGAAATGACGCGCAGCGAGGTGGGAGATGATGCGAATGCGCACTGCCGCTGTCATGCTGGCAACGCTGCTCATAGCCGCTGCTTCCATGTCTGCCGAGGAGGTTCGCATCCTCGAGTCCGCGGAAGACTGGGCGGTGGTCGGCACCGATGACTTCTCGCTGCGCATCGACCGCACCGGCGCGATCGGCAAGGTCATGGTCGGCGAGACCGAGTATTCATGGCTGATCCGCCTCTACACGACGCCGGTGGTGCCCGAGACCGGCGAGGGGCTGCGCGCGGTCCAGGGCGAGGGTGGTCGCAGTCTCGGCCCGCCGCCCGAGCAGTTCCTCGTGGAGCAGCGCGGGGAGATCGTCTGCGCGATCATCCGGCAGGTCGCCGCGCGCGACGAGATCTACCAGGGGGAGCCGCTGTACAACCTCACGCAGATCGTCACCATCCACCCCTCCGGCCTGGTCAACCTCCGCTATGAGTTCGACTGGCTGCGCCTGCTCGACTTCAAGGGCGCGAGCCTCATCATGGCACTACGAGCCGCGGCGCTCGATGGCTGCCGGTGGTGGGCGGAGATGCCGCCCGACCGCCTCGGCGGCATCATCAGCGCCGCTCCCGAGGCTCGCTCGCTGGATGCGATCAAGGGCCCGATGCGGACCTTCGTCGCGCGATGCGAAGGTGAAGAGCTTCATCTGTGGGTAAATGAGAGTGGGCGCGTTACTGCGCCGCGATGGAACCCGGACGACTACGCCTTTACGCTGCAGGTGCCGCACACGGGCCATGAGGGATCGGTCTACGCGGGCCTGCAGTCGGTCATAGACGTTGATCTGAAGCTGCCTGTCCCACGGGAGGATGAGCCCTGATGCGCCGCCTGATGCTGACCGCCGCTGTCTGCGTTCTGATCGCCGGAGCCGCATACGCCCAGTGTACGCTCGAGGAGACGAGCGTGATGGGCGAGCCTGCGGTGGTGCTGGAGAACGAGTTCGTGCGCCTGCGAGTGCGCCCCACCGTTGGCGGGCGCATAGATCAACTTGTTTACAAGGTGAGCGACACCAGCCTGACATCACAGGATGATGGCGTGGTCTTTGCCGATCGCATCTGGAACTACGCAAGCTCCGATGTCTACCTCCAGTGGATCAAGGGCGCCTACACCTACGTCACCGACAGCACCCCCGAACGTGTGGCGATCACCCTCACCGGGCCGGGATTCGTCGGCCCGGGGCGCTTCATGAGCTTTGAGAAGACCTTCAGCCTCTCGGCCGGCTCATCGGCGGTTCGCGCCGACTACCGCTTCCACGTGGCGCAGGAGGCGATGAGCCCCCAGCGCGTCGGTCTGTGGTGGCACAACCGCCTCGGCGTGCCGCAGGAAGCGAACACCTACTACACCCCGACTGAGCAGGGCGTCAGGACTGCAAGCTACGGCGCAGGCGGCGGCGGGCAGTACTGGTGGTATGAACCCTCGCGTGGCTGGACAGCGGTAGTGGGCGAAGGCGGCACCGGTGTCGCCGCCACAATGGACCTTGGCCCGCTGATGCTGATGTACAACTACATGGGCGGCGATGTCGCGAGCCTCGAGTGGGCATTCCGCAGCGAGGAGATTGCCAACGGCTCATCAACGCAGACCACTGCATGGCTGCTGCCCTTCGCAGGCATGAGCACCATCGCCGGCGCCTCAGCGGAAGTCGTGGTGGGTCTCGGCGAGACCGCGAAGGAGCTTGCGGCGCCGGGTGATGTGCCGGTCACGGTTCAGCTTTCGGCGCCGAAGCCGCTTGCGGTGAGCGTGACCCTGACGGCGAAGCGCCTCCCCGATGGCGCGGCGCAGGAGGTGGCGGACTTCACCGCCGAACTCAAGCCTGGAGAAACCGATGCGCGCGAGGTGACGGTCACCCTCGCCCAACCGGGCACATGGGTGCTTGAGGGCACAGTCAACTCAGGCGGCGAGAGCGTGGCCGACTTCTTCCACGAGGTCGTGATCGGTGAGCGAAGCGGGCAGATCGCGATCGAGCCGAACGTTGAGCGGATCGGCCGCGTTGGCGAGCGCTTCGAGGACAAGATAGCGGCGAAGGGCACCGGGCCGGAGGATCGCCGTCCCTCGCATGAGATCGTGACGCCGCATATCAAGTGGGCCAACCCGCTGCAGGGCGGGCCGCTGCGCGCGCTGATCGTGACCGACCTGCTCAACGGCCGGGAGATCGTGGAGCTTGCGCAGCGCCTCGAGCTTGACTACGACGCGCCAACGATCAGTGGCGCCTACTCCATCGGCCAGGCCGGTGGGATGTTTGAGGCCGACGTGAACACGGACTGGGCAATCGACAACCTGCGCGATCTGCTCGATGCGAACACCTATGACGTGATCCTCATGGGCGGCCTCAGTGGCGAACTATTCCCGCCGGATGTCACGATCTCCATCCTCGACCAGGTGCGCGGAGGCGCGGGGCTGGTCTGGGTGAATCCGAACCATCTCCCGGAAGATGTCTGGCAGGCACTTCCGGTAGGCGACATGGCGAGCCTTTCACGCCCGCCGCAAAGCTGGCAGCCGGTAGCCGAGCACTTCATCACCGCAGGCATTCCGTGGGAGGCACTGCCGCCCACTGAGGTCTGCCGCTACACGGAGTCGGCCGGCGCAGAGGTGCTGGCACGTGGCGGAGAGTATGCACTGGTCGCCGCGAACTCCCTTGGAGACGGCCGCATCGTGACGCTCGGGTACAACGCCTCGTGGCAGGGGCCCGGCGCCTACAGCAACGGCATCACGCCGTGGATTCAGTTCGCCCCGGTGCGCTTCGACTACTGGGAGTACTACCACGGTCTGCTGGCGAAGTCGATGATCTGGGCCGCCGACAGAGTGCCCGAGGCTCACCTCTCCAGCATGGGAGTGGAGCCTGCCGGGGCCACGCAGGGTGCCGATGCACCGGTGCTGCAGATGAGCTTCAGCAGCGCGCCTCAGGGTTCCGTCGCGGACCTGCGCCTGCGCGATGAGTTCGGCGAGGTCCGGCAGAGCGAGGAACTCCCGGCGACGGCTGCGCAGCTTAGCTGGACGCTGCCGGGCGACCTGCCAGGCGGGCGCTACCTGGTTGATGCGATCGTGCGAAACGCCGATGGCGCCACGGTTGACTGGGGAAGCGCGACCTTCACCGTCACCCCGCGCGTTGAGGTGACGGAACTGACCGTGCCGGATGAGATCTTCCGCGGCGGGCAGGATGTCACCGCTACGGCCATGCTGACGGCCATCCAGCCGGCGCCGGGGCAGGTGGAGTTGGTGGCATCCATCACCGACTCTCGCGGTCGCGTGGTGGCTCGCCAGTCGCAGCAGGTCAACTCCTCCGGCGAGACTACAGTAGCCGTGCCGCTGCCCGAGCCGCTGACGACGCTCGCCGCGCTGCGCGTCGAGGTGCGCGACGGTGAGACGCTGCTTGACGCGGCGGAGACGGACGTGCTGACGATGCCGAAGGCGTGGGATGATCGCGAGTGGGAGCCGTGGCTGTCACTGATGTGGGGCAGCCCCGCGGGCGCTTACTCGCGCGAGTATCTCTCCGCAATCGGCACGCGGCGGCTGGAGGAGATGGGCGTTGATGGCACGATCTCATCATCCTCGTGGCTGCACGATGGCGAGCAACTCAACAACTTCGTCCACGGCTTCAGGACCGTCCCGCTCAACATCGCGGGAGACATCCTGCACACGGACAACGTCCGCGGCGAGGGGATGCTCAAGTTCAGCGAGGCACATGAACTCTATGCGAAGACCGGCGACAAGCAGTATCTCCACCGTCCCTGGCCGCTGCAGGCGGAGGCGACGCTCGATCACATGCGCGAGCGGATCCCGCAGATCTGCGATGCCACCTCGCGCTATCGCCCCGTCGGCTACTCCTGCGGCGATGAGCTTTCGGTGACGCACTACGTCACCCCCTTCGACTACGACTTCAGCCCGTCGTCGCTGGAGCACTTCCGCCTGTGGCTTGAGGAGCAGTACGGGACGCTGGCTGCGCTCAATGCCCAGTGGGAGACGGATTTCGCGACATGGGATGACGTGATGCCGATGACCACCGAGGAGGTGCGCGGGCGAGGGAACTACTCCCCGTGGGCCGATCATCGCACCTTCATGGAGGTCAGCTACGCTGGCTTCCTCGGCTTCGTTGACGGTCTGCTGGAGGCAGAGGATCCCGGCGCGCGCATCGGCATCTCCGGCACGCAATCGGCGGAGGCATACGGCGGCTACGACTGGTGGCGGCTGACGGATGTGCTGGACTTCGCGCAGACCTACGATCACAAGAACACGGGCATCATGCACCGGTCATTCAACGAGATGCTGACCGCGCCGTGGTGGGGCTACATGCAGCGCGAGCCGGCGATGGGCCATCGCCTCTGGTGGCGGCTGCTCAATGATAACGACGGCGGCAGCTACTACACCTGGAGCTACGTCTACTGGCCTGACCTGACATGGACCGCCAGCACCGCGGATGCGCTGCCGCACTGGCAGGAGATTCGCGGAGGTATCGCGCGGCTCATCAACGAGTGCGACGAGCGGCCAGCCGACATCTGGGTGCATTACTCGCACCCCAGCATCCACGGAACCTGGATCACCGGCGGGCAGAGCCTCTTCAGCGACAACCGTGGCGGCTGGATCAGCGCCATCGAGGACCTCGGCATGCAGGTGCGCTTCATCGCCTACGCGGAGATCGAGCGCGGTGACCTGACCGAGCAGATGCCGCCTGCACTGCTTCTCCCCTACTCCGTGGCGCTGTCGGATCGCGAGGCCGAGGAGATCGAGGCCTACGTGCGCGCCGGAGGGACAGTCATTGCCGACGCGCGCATCGGCCTGATGGACGAGCATTGCAGGGTGCGCGAGAGTGGCGTGCTGGACGGCCTCTTCGGCGTCTCTCGCACCGTGATAGACCCCTCAGCGCGCAGGCCCGAGGGCACCGTGAGCTTCGACCGCGCGATGGAGGGCTGCGATCCCACCGGCATCTCCTACGAGGACATTGCGGGCGAGGAGCTTGCGCTCACCACCGGCCAGCGCCTCGGCACAATCGAAGGGCGCCCGGTTATGATCGCCAACTCGGCCGGCCGGGGCCGGACGGTCCTACTCAACCTCTTCTTCGACAGCTACGAGCGGCGGCGCGGACTGGGGGTATCTGAGCCGATGCTGAAGACGGTCGAGGAGTCGCTGAAGCTTGCGGGGATCGAGGGACCGATCGACGTCGAGACGGAGGGCGGTCACAGCGTCTACGTGGCGCGCTACCAGGATGGCGAGACAACCTTCGTGGGAGTCGTTCGCGACACCGTCGAAGGTGGAGATCGGGTGACCGTGGACTTCGGTGAAGCCGCGCAGGTGTATGACGTGCGGGAGGGGCAATCGCTCGGCCGGCTGTCGGAGGTGACGGCCTCCATGGCGCCCGGCGAGTGCATCATCTACGCCCTGCTGCCCTACGAGGTCAGCGGCGTCAGGGTGCGCCCGCGTGAGGAGACGGTGGCGCGGGGCGATGAGGTGGATTACCTCGTGTCCGTGGATGCGAACGGGGAGCCGGGGATGCACGTCTACAGAATCGAAGTGACTGATCCGGCCGGCAATGCCTGCGCCTGGTACAGCACGCAACTGACGGCGGAGCGAGGATCGGCCTCCGGCGGGTTCCGCACGGCGCTCAACGATGCGCCGGGCCGCTGGACGATCCGCGCCACCGACATTGCGACAGGCGTAAGCGGGGAGGCTTCTGTGACGGTCGAGTAACGGGGTGGACGTGATGATGAGATGGACGACCGGCCTCATCGCCATCGTCGCCGTGATCGTGCTGGCGATTGTGATGGCGCTTGCCGGGCAGGCACAGGACCTTGAGGCACAAGAGCAGGCGAACACCAACAACGACGCGGCATCAGGAGAGAGGACGATGGCGACGGAGACCGCGACGTTTGGCGCAGGTTGTTTCTGGGGCGTGGAGGAGACGTTCCGCTGCACCCCGGGTGTAACGGATACGGAGGTCGGCTACGCAGGCGGGCACACTGAGTCGCCTACCTACGAGCAGGTCTGCACGCACACCACCGGCCATGCCGAGGTGGTGCAGGTGCAGTTTGACCCTGAGCAGGTGACCTACGAGGAACTGCTGCGGGTCTTCTTCGAGGCGCATGACCCGACACAGATGAACCGGCAGGGCCCGGACGTGGGAGATCAGTATCGTTCGGTGATCTTCTATCACAGCGAAGAGCAGAAGCAGGCGGCGGAGAAGTTGAAGGCGGAGCTTGGCGAGTCCGGGCGCTACCGCCGGCCGATCGCGACGCTGATCGAGCAGGCGCCGACGTTCTGGCCCGCCGAGGACTACCATCAGGAGTATCTGCGCAAGCGCGGCCGCGGCGGGTGTCACTTGTAGGGACCGGTGCCTGTCCAGGCGAGGGCGCCTGGACTCCGGGTAGTTTCCGCACCGTTGTGGCCCTCGCGCCCCCGCGAGGGGCGGCGCGAAGCGGCGCTGTCGTTCCCTCGCGCCCCTGCTACAGCCCTGTCACCATGTACGCCTGCAGCAGCCCCGACTCGTCGGAGTTGAAGAATGCCATGGTGCCGTCAGGCGACAGGAACGGGTGGATGTGCGCGCCCTTCTCGCAGGTTGAGCGCGGGCTGAGCAGGTAGCGGAAGTTCGACAGCGCATCCTCCCCCGGCTCGCCCAGGTCCGCGACGTAGATCGCCCCGCCGCAGTCCAGCGGCGCCGAGTCCGACACGAACCGCTTTCCCGCGATGTCGGTCGCGAAGTGGTAGAAGTGCGGGTTGTCGAAGCTGCGGCTGAGGTCATTGCGCCTTCCGCCCGGGGTAGTGCTGCCGATATGTCCGGCATACGGTGCGGCCGCGCCCTCGATCAGTTGCGCCTCCGGAGGCTGGCTTGTGCCGGTGCTGGTGATGCCCCACTCGCTGCGCCCGCGCCAGCACTGGTGCCCCTGGCACCGCTCGTTGCCATCGCGCCCCCACGGCATGTTGCGGAAGTTCGTCCCGTCATCGCGAATGACATGAATATCCGCGCCAAGCCCCCCCACCAGTCTCTCGATCATGCCCTTTTCGTCCGCAATATTCTCATGGTTCTCCTGCACGAGGATGTCGTGACTGGCTTCGGGGTCTGTCGAGCGGCAGTACTGCGGGTGGATGTTGCACCACGTCGGCCCGTGCAGGATAAGCTCCACGCTCGCCGCCTCGATGTCGAAGACCATCAGCCCGTAGGGCGCGCCGCGGGTCGTACCATCGCCGAGATAGCCGCAGATCGCGATGCGCCGGCCATCGGAGGAGATGGTGGACAGCGGGTAGATCCGGCTCGGGCGGAAGTCGGTCTCCGGCAGCGGCGAATCGAGCACGAAGATGGTCTGCCGGTCGGAGCCATCGAGGCCGACGCGCTTAAGCGTCAACTTCCCACCGCCGGTCACGGTCTCGTTGACGAAGTAGTAGAGCCACTGGCCATCGGGGCTGATTGACGGGCCGGTCGCGCCGGTCTCATCGGTAAGCGGCGACAGCGCGCAATCGTCTTCGAGGTCGCAGAGCAGGTAGCGATGCTCGGGATCGTGCTGGTCGCTGCCGTGGGCGTGGGCCGAACGGTGGAGGACCAGGCGCTTAGAGTCGGGCGTGAAGATCTGCGCCTCCATGTAGATGTTCGATGAGGGCACATCGGGCTCGTCGGTGAGCTGAACGACTTCGAGACCCGTCGGGGACTTCTCATCGAGTAGGTCTGAGCGCAGTTTCATGGTCGCTCCTCACGCTGCGATAGCGCCGGCACTCTGCGCCGGTGACTGGGACTACGGCAGCATAAGTTCGAGGCCGCAGAGACTTGCACCTGCCCGTGAACGCTCGATCGCTGCGCGGTCGATTCCGCCAGCGGCTGCAGATCGGAGCCTTTCTGCACATACTCCCCGGCCGCCCAGGTGAGGAAGTTGTCGCGGTAGGCCGGGTACGCGGCGTGGATCATGACCGGAAGCTCAGGGTTCGGCGTCTCCTTCTGCGGATGAACTGAAAGCCAGCGCTATCCCCGCACCTCCACTTCATGATCGCCCGCCGGTATCGAGAGAGTCACTGTCAGGCGCTCCGGGTCGCGAACGATGCCCTCTGTCACCTCAGCACCATCTATCGTGACAGTCCCCGCCTGCGGGGGGCAGAAGAGCGTCACGGCAGCCGAGGCTTCGCTGCTGATCCGCGCGCGCAGCAGCCCATCCTCCACCACCGCGCCCGCGCTGATCGGCGTCTCGCAGGCGATCATCGTCGCGACCCCCACCTGCAGTCGCGTGCCCTCCACGAGCGCATAGCGATGAACCCCCGCGCGGCTGTCGCGGACCATCGCCGCCGCGCCTGTGAAGGAGATGTCTGCGGCGCTCACGCTCTCTTCGCCGCCGAGCGCGATGGTGTCCACCGCATCGCCAACCTGCACCTGCATGGCGTCCGCTCCCTCCACCGGTCGCGCCTGAAGACGCACCCGACCGGCGGGGCCTGCGCCCACCACCCACGCCACGGTCTCATCCGAGAAAATCCCAACCGATGCGGAGAGGTAGCGGCCGTAGGGCTCGCAATAGCGCTCCCTGCGGTGCTCGAAGCGGAGTGAGGCGGGGCTCACGAAGCGCGTGACTGCCTCGCCGGTGCGGCGGATTCGCGCCTCTCGCCCCTCAACGCTCTCCCCCACCGGCAGTTCCGCGCCGTCAATGCTGAACTCGCCATCGGGGGTGGTATGCAGCAGCAGCTCGATCTTCCGCGCAGGCCCGTCGCTGGCGATCTCGTCGAAGATGGCGTAGTAGTCGGGCGCGACGGAGATGACGTGGCGCCGGTATCGCTTCAGGCCCGGATAGCAGTCCGAGGCATCGCCGACCGCGTAGTCCATCGCTGGACTGCTCAGGAATTCGGTGACGTATCCCCGCCGCGCGATCTGCCCGCGGCCGTCTACGAGAATCGCGTTGTGTCCGAGCGTCCCGTATGTGTAATCGTGCCGCGCGCGCACCATCTCCTCGCTCAGCCTGCGCTCGGGTGGGTAGGGCATGTCGAAGACCTGGTAGCCAGGATCGTTCAGCAGCCACTCATCGCCCCAGGCGAGGATGAGGCTGTTCTGATCGAGATGGTTGTGATGCTCCGCGTAGCCGCTCTTGAACGCCAGCAGGCTGTCCCGCTCGCCCCATCCCGAGCGCATCGCCACCCAATCTATGTCGCGGAAATACCGCGCCAGTGGCAGATGCTCGGGTGCGACGGCAGGTTTATCGCTGTCGCCCGCCTTGCTGAGATACCACGCCGCCACCGCGTCACCATTGCGCTCGACCAGCGCGCGCGCCAGTCCGGTCACCGGCGGCGGGCAACCGAGCGGGCCGCCATTGTCGCCAAAGTTGGCGACAGTACCGCCACCGGGGGCCATGAAGTACGCCGGGAAGAGGATCGCCTGCTCGAAGTAACGATGGTCGAAGATACCCGTGCCGGTTAGCTCCCCAGCGACCTGCGAGAGGTGGACAAGGGCATCAACTGCCAGGCCGCCGTAGGCTAGTCCCTCGACCAGTCCGCCGTCGGTGCCGCCCTGCTCGTCGAGAAACAGGCGCGCGCTGGTCAGCGACTTTGCCAGCCACTCATCGGCGCGTTCATCTTCGCCCAGCAGCGTCAGCGCTGCCACGCCAAGGCCCTCGCTGAGCATCGCGTAGCCGTTGGGCCAGATGTTGGGACTGGAGAGGTACGAGTCTTCAGCGGTGAAGTGCTCGTAGACCGGGTGGGCTCCTTTGTCCGCGATGGCGGCAACAATGACCGCCCGGTCGCTTTCCGGCAGCGCATCCCACGTCAGGTCGAGGCCGACGCAGACGCCGTGGATCAGGTGCACAGTGGCGACAGAGGGGCCCTCGTCCACAGCAGGATCGTGCCACTGATCCCACGCGCTCACCGCCAGCATCAGTTCCCGGCACCAGCCGAGATAGCGCCGGTCGCCGGTCAGCTCCCACGCCCGTGCGGTTCCCTCAAGGTAGGCGCGCAATTCGCCACTGATGCCGGTCATCCACGGCCAGTCGCCCTCATGCGCGAGGGGTGCAGCGGGGGCGGGCAGAGCCACGGAGTGGTCGCGGTAGACGCTCGTGCGCTCGCGTGCGATGATGTCATCGGCGAGAGCGCGGGCGGCCTCCACGGCTTCAGCGTCGGCGCGAAGTGCCTCCACTTGCTCCGGAGACGCCAGTCGCGGCCTCCCCTCGCGCTGGAGTGTAAGCTCAGCGGCGGTGCAGAGCGAACATACGAGCGTTGTCATCACTGCGATTGCGGCGGTGCGGACTGTCCATCGCAACATGCTGTTTCTCCTGGCTCAGAGTGATTGCCGGTGACGGACTGCAGGGACGGCTGACGGTCGGTACATCAGGACGGCGGCGTGCTTTCAGGCCGCATCCGCGCTACTCGGCCTGATCCGCTGATCCACGTTCATCCGCCTCCGCCAAAGACGCCGGTCTGTCGCGTCCGCGCGTACCCGGCGTTGCCCTCAGGCCCTCCGCAGACACTCCACTCGCGCGCCGTGACGATGCCGTCGCCCCAGCCGCAGATCTCGGTCGTGGACGGGATGCGCTCGAAGATCAGCGCGAGCAACTCCCGCGCCGGGACGGTGTCGCCGGGCATCAGCCCGATGCGCTGCAGGACCAGGAGGTCCTTGAGGTAGTCGCGGATCAGCCCGCCGGCATGCACACAGCGCCCGCTCTGCGGATGGAAGCCGTCGCAGCAGTTGCAGGCCTCGCATTGCCCCTCCACGAGCGTGATCGGCACGTCGGGCTCGCGCTGGATGCGCGCGAGTATCTCTGCCAGCGTGTCATTGGAGCGAGGCCCCACGCCCGCGCCGCCATTGTACCAGCAACTCATGCACATGAGGTGGTGCGGGCGCACGTGAAGCCGCTCGCCCTCGGCGACGGCGCGTTCGCTTGCCTCGCGCCATGCCGCTCGCTCTTCATCGCTGCGGCTGTAGACGATCTCCTGCCACCCGCGATCGCGCACGTTTTCATATGCGCCGGAGGCCGCCGCCGGGCAGCCCTCCCACCCGGCCGTATCATGCGCGCAGATGCCGACAGGCGTCTCGATGCGCTCGAAGAGCAACTCGTAGAGGTAGCGCGCGCGGCGAGTGTCGCCGGGACAGAGCCCGAGCCGCTGGAGCACCAGCAGGTCGCGCAGGCGCGTCGTGGCGTCCGCCGGATCATTGCGCCCCTCCCCGCTGGAGTAGTGCGGCATTTCATCGGCATCGGAGATGAGGCGGATTGCGGCTGTCGGGTCGGCAGCCAGCCGCTCAAGCGACTCCGCAGCCGCTTCGGGCTCAATCAGCGGGCACTCCGCTCCGCCTTTGCTACACACGAGACCGAGCAACTGCCCCGGTGCAAGCTCAATCGCCGAAGCGCACAGACCGTCGGTGACATATCTCTGCTGCACTGGCGTCGCCTCCCTCAGGCAGGAAACCGCCTCGCCGTGGCGAAGTTGCTGCTGAACAAAGAGTGGTGTTTCCACGCACTGATGCCCCCCGGGGGGCGGAGGAGAGATCTCCTGATGTTGTTTCGTGTTAGTCTCAGACCGCTCGCGCCAATCTTCGTCGCGCTCGCTGTTACTTCCTGCGCGGCCGCCTATGCACAGAAAGATAGCAGCTACCAGACGCTCGAACTCTTCGCCGGCAGTGCGTACAGCTTCGATTCAGACCTGGAGGTCTCGCAGGAGGGGCACGATACACTGAACTTCAGCGCCGACTGGAGCACCAGCGGGACCGGTGCGCCCTACTACGTGCTGCGCTACGGCAACTGGAGCGGCGACAACGCGTGGGAGATCGAGCACATCCATCACAAGCTTGAGCTGAAGAACAGGCCGCCTGAGATCACGAACTTCCAGATCTCGCACGGCTTCAACATGTTCATGTACAACCGCGCGTGGAGGCGCGGCGACTACACCCATCGCGCCGGTGCGGGAGTGGTAGTCACTCACCCGGAGAACACCGTGCGAGGGCTTGCGCTTGACGGAGACAGGGGCGGCGACTTCGGCGGCGGGTACTACCTCTCAGGCGCCGCCGCTCAGTATGCGCTGGGCTACTCATGGCCGATTGCGGAGGACTGGGTCTTCACGCTGGAGGGCAAAGCCACTCTCGCATGGGTCGAAGTGCCGGTTGTTGATGGCGATGCGGAACTGTGGAACTACGCCCTCCACTACATCGCGGGCTTCGGCTACATGTGGGACTGAGCGCAACTATCGCCTGAGGACGGGAGGTGCGGTTGGTCGCGAGGCGAAAACCACCGTACTTGCCCTGGCGGGCGCCCTGAGCGCCAGTTCGGCGTTTCGCCGAGCGAATCGCGCGGTGTGTGCGGAAAGTTGGAGCAACCGTTGCACGGTTAGCAGGGCAGGCTGGGGCGCGGGATAACATCCTCGCGCCCCTGCATCTTTCCCGGAGGCTGGATCATGTGGAGCTTTCTGCGCAGACTCCTCGGACGCGGCCGCGACGGATTCGATCTGCCCGAACTTGCCGCGCGACTTGAGATGCCCGTTGAGAAGCTCGCGACCGTGCAGCCACGCTACCGCAGCTTCACCATCGCCAAGCGCGCCGGCGGTTCGCGCACCATCTGCGCCCCCGAGGACAGCCTCCGCGACGTGCAGCGGGCGATCCTGCATCGCGTCATAGCCGGGCTTCGCGCTCATCCGGCCGCACATGGCTTCGAGCGAGGGCGCTC
>JAAYJW010000124.1 GCA_012522765.1 candidate division WS1 bacterium
AGGTCCCAGTCCCACAGACGCACATTCAGGTAGTTGGAGGGTGTCATCCACTTGGCATGTCCGTCCGCGAAGCCGATGTTGCCACCGTCGTTGTGACGCGGGTCGCCATCGTTGTCGATGGAACTGCCGTCGTCGCGCCACGGGTTCGAGATGTAGTAGTTACCGTCCAGGATTACCAGAGCCTCGGAGGGTCGCTGGATCTGCGCCAGGGCCATGCTGTTCTGGCCGCCGTTTGCGTAGTAGTTCCACGAGTAGTGATAGAGGCCGCCGTTGGAAAAGTCGCTGACCGCCGACACACCTGCGCCCGAAGCGCTCGGGCAGTTGAAGATCTGAGTGTTGTTGGCGTATGGGTACAGGGCGGCACCCCATACGGGGGTGTTACCGTGCCGCGGCATTAGCTCATCGTAGTCCTGCGCGTACTGCTGCACGGCCAGCATAAGCTGCTTGACGTTGCTCAGACAACTGGTCTGGCGAGCCTTCTCCCGCGCTCGTGCAAATACCGGGAACAGGATCGCGGCCAGGATCGCGATGATAGCTATCACCACGAGCAACTCAATCAGAGTGAAACCATGTCTTGTGCGCATCTGACTGCTCATCCTCTCTCTGCAATATGTGCAGTGGCCGTCCCCCGCCGCGAAACGTGGCTCACCACTGCCTGTCACTATCTGAGACGAACCATAGCGCTAAAAGGTTGTCAGTCAGATCACTATCAGCCCAATATGGAGAATAGTCCTGAGGTGCGTACAGAGAAGGCGGGCGGATATCGATCCGCCCGCCATAGCGTATGAGGTCATTCAGCAGATCAGGTGATCGGCTCAGGTCCTGGGATCCCACATATCAACGGTCTTGATTACCTTCATGTACTGCTCCCACTTCGCGTGGCCATCGGCATAAGCGACATTGCAGCCGTCATTGTGCCATGCCTTGACGGCGTCAATGTAGTAGTGCCCACCGGGGTCGGTACGAAGATCTGGATTGGCGCCCGGCGAGGAGAAGGGGCTGGCGATATAGCTGCCGCCATCAACATACACGAGTTTCTCGGCCGGATGGTTGATTTCAGCGAGTTTGCGGTGGTTGAAGAGCCCGGCACCGTGGTAGTTGAACGAGTAGTTGTAGCTCGAAGCACTCCTGAATGTCATGTCTTCAGGGTTGCTGGGGCAGTGGAAGACCTGCACGTTGTTCACGTAGGGATAGATCATGTGCGTCCATATGAAGTCGCTGGTCGGAGCGCTACCATCAGGTTGTGCCAGTGCGCTGGGCATAGCGAAATAGTGCCGATGCCAGCGTTCATCGTAGTCCTGCACGTATTGCAGCACCGCAAGGGAGAGTTGCTTCATGTTGCTCAGACAGGAAGACTGCCGCGCCTTTTCTCGTGCGCGCGCAAAGACCGGGAAGAGGATCGCCGCTAGGATGGCGATGATCGCAATCACAACGAGAAGCTCAATCAGCGTGAATCCTGCGTCTCGCTTCATTTGATCCACCCACTCTCGTAATGAAGTCTGGCCTTCTCCATCGCAGGATAACAGAACAGGCTCGTCATGGCAATTTAAGACAGACTTCCATGCGAAAGTCGAGAGATGATACAGGCTCCGTCTCAATTACCAGCCGATGGCAGCAACGCCAATGGTCCCGCCAGACTGACCGTGCTGTCCGCCGTACATGCTCACGGGCGGAGGATGCGCCTCCGCCCGCGCATGTTGACGGTCAGAATTGCCCCTAAGCCGTCGGATCCCACATGTCAACGGTCTTGATAACCTTCATGTACTGCTCCCACTTTGCGTGTCCATCGGCATAACCAACGTTACAGCCGTCGTTATGCCATGCCTTCACCGCGTCACGGTAGTAGTGGCCACCGGGATTGGTGCGCAGGCTCGGGTCTGCGCCGGGCGAGGAGAAGGGATTGGCGACATAGCTACCGCCATCAACGTAAGTCAGCTTTTCGGCCGGCCGCTCGATTTCGGCGAGCTTGATGCAGCTGAAATCACCGCCACCATAGTAGTTGAACGCGTAGTTATACGTGGCGGCGTCCCTGAAGGACATGTCCTCCGGGTTGCTCGGGCAGAGGAAGACCTGTGTGTTATTGATGTAGGGGTAAGAAACATGGGCCCACGTGAGAGCTGTGGTCGGAGAACCGCCGTCGGGTTGCGGCAGTGCTACCGGCGCGGCACAATAGTGCGGATGCCAGCGCTCGTCGTAGTCCTGGGCGTACTGCATTGCAGCGAGGGCGAGTTGCTTCATGTTGCTCAGACAGGAGGATTGCCTGGCCTTCTCCCTCGCCCGCGCGAACACAGGAAAGAGAATCGCAGCGAGGATCGCAATGATTGCGATCACGACCAGCAGTTCGATCAGAGTAAATCCACGACGTTGCATCGTTTGTCACTCCTCACTCAGTTGTGGTATGGCTCATCCTCGGGTTTCGCCCCAGCATCACATCATACCTCCAGCCCCTGTAATAAACTCTTAACGGTACGCTGTCTTCACTCCGCCGCGGAGGTCCGTCTCGCCGTCAGTGGAACAGAACCTTCGGCCGCGCACCCATGCAGCACCAGCGGAGGAGAATTGCCATGCTGCGGGTCAGTCTATCAGTGGCTATTGTGCTGTTCTCTCTGATGAAAGCAGACGCTCAGATCGTCTCGCCCCTCGAGGCGGATGATCACACGCTGCTGCTCTACCGCTTCGAGGGCAACGGCCCGATTATCGGCGACGAGGGCCCGCTGGGCCTGCACGGAACGGTCGTGGAAAGCGAAGAGGGCGCACTGGTCCGCATGCCCGAACACCCGGAGGGCGTTGCCGGAAATGCGCTCACGCTTGAGGAGCGGCAGGCGCTGGTCGTGCCGCGAACGCCCGAGGAACTCCGCGGAATGGACGAACTGACCGTGGAGGTGTGGTTTTGCACCACCAACGAGGCCCCCGCCCATCGCCAGCGGATAGTGCTCTACTGGGAGCACTATCTCATCAGCATCTTCGAAGGCGGCAAACTGATGGGCCACCTCTACAACGAGGATGGGGAGAAGTACATTCTCCGGGGCCACACCGCGATTCACCCGGGGATCTGGTACCACGCGGCGCTCACCTATGATGGCCAGCGGGCGAAGCTCTGGCTGAACGGGCGCGAGGAAGCCAGCGTCAGGATGACCGGCAGCATCAGCGCAGCGCCGGGAACAGGCCTGCAGATCGGTGCGATCGGCGATGACTGGTTTGAGGGCGATATTGACGAACTGCGCATATCGAATGTAGCCCGCACCGCATTCCCGGGAGCGCGACAGTATGACTTCTGCCGCCCGTCCGAATCGCTGCTGATCTCCGGCGGCGACGCGAGGATGATCTTTGACCCGGTGGTGCCCGAGGGCGTCAGTTCGGTCACCTGCAGCGCCTCCCTTGGCGAGGCGACGTCCGGAGAAGCGCAGATTGGCGCGGATGCTCTGCAGCCACTGGACGATTCCTTCCGCGCCGGCCACTGTGGCATCGTGCTCGATGTGCCCGAAGACGCAGCGGGCGAGATGGTATTGTCCGGCACGGTTCGCTATCAGCAAGAGGGGCAGGAGCAGAGCGCGACGCGTGAGTTTGCGGTGATCGTCGAGCAGATGATATCGCCCCCGGCCGTGGAGTTCCGCGGCGCATGGACGCATAGCCACAAGATCGAGGATCCGGAGGACATCTTTTCGCGCATGGCGGCGTCGGGGCTGAACGCTGCGGTGATGCGCGTTCGGCGCGGTGAGACCGCCTACTATCGCTCGACACTCGGCCCGATCTCGGAAGTCCCGTTCGAGAATGAAAACCTTATCGAGCAGTGCGCTGAGGCCGCCAATAGGCACGGTATCGACCTGCACTGCTATGTGAACAACTTCCCCGTGGGCTCACCGAACAGCGAGTATGCGCAGCAGATGCGCGAAGAGGGGCGCTGGCAGAAGACGGCCACCGGAGCCGACGCGCCGTGGTTATGCCCGAGCCACCCTGCGAACCTCGAACTGGTCGAGCAGGCGATGGTGGAGCTGGTGCGCGACTACGACATCGCCGGCGTGCAATACGACTTCATCCGCTACGGACAGGAGGATGTTTGCTTTTGCGACCGCTGCCGGGCCAACTTCGAGGCGCGCCTGGGGCATGCGGTTGAGAACTGGCCTACTGCATGCCTCGAGGGAGGCGAACTTCACGAGGAGTGGCTCGACCAGCGCGCGGATCTGATCACCGAGGCGGTTCGCCGCACCAGCGCAGCGATTCGCGCTACTGACCCGGGGGTGGTAATATCGGCGGCCGTCTTCGCCATGCCACCGAAGGACGCGAAGATGAAGGTCGGCCAGGAGTGGGATCTGTGGTGCCGCGAGGGACTGCTGGACGCCCTCTGCCCGATGTCCTACATGGCCGACAATGTCGCATACGAGCGCACGGTGGCGCTGATACTGAGCGCCGTGGGCGAGTATGTGCCTGTATACGCAGGCATCGGCCTGCGTTCTGGCAACCAGGTGATGCGCTATCCGGAGGAACTGGCGGCGAAGATCAACATCGCGCGTCGCCTCGGTGCCCCCGGCTTCACCATGTTCTGCGTCACCCCACCGACCGACGCGCCCGAGACGGTGATCATACCGGTTCGCGAGAGCATGCTTCCCGGCGCAGGACGGCCGGAATAGAAGCGATGGCAGCTTAGAGGAGAGTTTCATGCCCGACACGCAGCACGACGCCGCTGCAGATACTCAGAACACACAGGAACGCTGCGGCTTCCTCGACCCGGTCCTGCTTTCGGTCGCAATCTTCTGGGGCGGCAACTTCGTCGCGTACAAGTATCTGATGGCGCTGATAAGCCCCGCCGCGCTGCTGGTGGCGCGGTATGTGCTTATAACGCTGCTTCTGCTCGGACTGGTGGCCGCTCGGGGCAGGCTGCGAAGCGGCAATTCCCCGATGATGTGGCTGCACATAGGTCTCGCGGGCCTGCTGATCATGGGTCTGCAACAAATTGCATTTGTGACGGGGCTCAATCTCACCGCCGCGGGCGAGGGTTCGCTGCTGTTCTCGACCGCCCCGATCTTCACCGCGCTCATCGCGGCCGCCATCGGGCAGGAGCAGGTCAGGCGTGGCAACTGGATCGGTATCGCCGCCGCAATGGCCGGTTGTACGATGGTCATCCTTGGCGGCGCCGGGGCCGAGCATGTGCCGGAGACGCGCATCACCGGCGACCTGCTCATGCTCGCGTCCGCAATCGGCTACGCGCTCTTCATGGTGGTGAGCAAGCCGCTGATGCTGCGCTATGGCGCACTGAAGGTGGTGGGCTTCTCTTACCTCTTTGGGTTGCTGCTTATCGTACCGTTTGGCGCTCGCGACGCAATGGAGGCGGACTGGGGTAGCCTTGGGAGCGCGGGATGGTTCTGGATGGGCTGGCTGGTGATACTGGCTGGGGCCTATGGCTTCGCGGCGTGGTACTGGCGGATTTCGCGCACAACGCCCTCCAGAGTGGCCGTCTACCAGTACATGGTGCCGGTGGTGGCGATGGTCACCGCGGCACTGCTGCTCGCTGAGAGGCCGGCGGCCATTCAGATCGGCGGAGCAGTCCTGGTGCTTGCGGGCTTGTATTTCGCCCGTCGCGATGGCGCGGCAACATGTCCGTCATGAGGCGCTGAATGCTGCGGAATGGCCCCCGAACTGCATGAGAGTTGCCTGAAAAGCGGCTTTCCCCGCGAATTCCGTCGCGAATCTCAGCTTTTCTATCCCCGTACATTGACTTTGTCCTCTTCTTCAGGTAAACAATCGTGTGAATGATGCGACCTGCCGCATCTGCTGAATGAAGCGCGCTCTGCGATCATACCGTGCCGCTATCGAACAACCCGGCCGCTGGGCCCCTCCGCGGGGGCCATTGATACGATCAAGGAGGAGCGTACCATGGCAAAGAAGGACTATCACGCGCAGATGCAGGGAGACACCTGGGTCGTTATGGGCGAGGGCAACAAGAAGGCGAGTTCCAAGCACGTCAACCAGAAGGAGGCGTGGGCGGCCGCGATGGAGATGGCGAAGAAGTCCGGCAGCACCGCCTTCAAGCACGGCAAGGACGACTCGGTGAAGGAGAAGCGTTCCTTCGGCGCGTAGTCCGAGGCTAACAGATGACATCGGCCGTGACGGCGTGCTGCCCATCAGTGCGCCGTCACGTGTTGTTCTGTATCCACTCCACCACCCGCTCGAGTTCGTCCCGACTGGGCGCCGAGAGGCTGTAGAAGAGCCGCGACGGGTCGAGCCTCTCGTGGAAGCGCGGGAGTTCGTCGATGGTCGTGTAGCACATGACGCTCTTGCCCCGCTTCTGTATCTCCTCAAGCAGGTCCAGCCACTCCACCAGCGGCGGATTCCCCGCCCCCGGCACCCACTGGATGCAGTCGATCGCCTCGATTGCCATGAGATCATCCATGTGACAGAGTGCCGTCGGCGCGTCCCAGTGGTAGATGCAGTGATCGAGGTGCTCCGCCTCGGCAGTCAGATCGGGCACCACGAGTTCACGGAAGTGCTTCGGCCCGATCAGCGCCGCGAAGTCGCACTGGATGGCGTTGCACTTGCCCTCACTGAAGGCGCTGATCCAGCCTGCTCCGGTACCCACATCAGCCATTCGACCATCTTCGTAGAAGATGTCGTAGACCGGAGCGTAAAGCTCGCGCACCTGATCGTTGGCCTCGCGCACCAGTTCAGGGCAGTCGTAGAGGTCAACGCAGAGCTTAGACGCGCCGCGCATGCTCTCCAGCGCGTCGAGGTTCGAATGCAGATCGAGGTGCGAGACGAGCCAGTGTCCCTCCGCCACCTCCGCAAGGCCCCGGCAAAGGTCCCGCATGCGCATCCAGTAGCGGCTCTCGGTGTCAATCTCAAGCGGCAGCACATCGCGCCAATCATTCACGTAGGTGACGGCCCAGCTTGTGCGCGTCTCCATCCCGCGGCTGAACTCCAACTCGGCGCCGAGGAAGGCGGCGAAGATGTCGGGCCCGAAGCCCGGCGAGAACTGCGGCATTGAGTCTCCGCCCCAGTAGGTGGAGCGCACCCAGGCGTCGGTGGCCGCCACGACGTCTTCGATGGGATCGTGCAGCATCGTCCAGTAGTTGGGGCGTGGCGCCCCCTCCACACCCTCTCGTGGGCAGGTGATGACCACCGGAGGCCGATCCAGCATCTCGCCAGCCCAGAAAGCGGCCCAGCGAGCGGCGGATTCGTCGAAATCGGGCTTGAGCGACAGGGGGCTGCTCCCGGACGCCATCTACATCACCATTTCGCTGCCGTGGTCGTGAACTGACTGCTTCATCATGCAGGCACAGAATCCTCCATCGCCCTCCCGCTGGAGGTGCGCGCCCCGTTTCCGGGAAGTACCGCTCATCTGACGCATCATCTACGCGGCCGAACCTGGAGCGATGGGTCATGAAATATGCAGTTCGCGAGGGCCTGCTCGGCGCCGACTTGAGCCTCGAAGAGAAGTTCCGCCGCGCGGCAGATCTTGGCTTTGATGGCATCGAGTTGATCCCCAGGCGCGATGGCAACTTCCACGGCATGATGGCCTTTGAGCAGGAGGGCCGTGACGAACTGCTGGGGCTGTGCGAGGAATACTCGATGGAGATCAGTTCGCTCTCCCTGGCTCTCTACCGCGAGGATAATTGCCTCACCACTGATGAGGACGAGTGGCAGGCCGGTAAGGCTCTGCTTCTGCGGAGCATCGAGGCAGCCGACGCCCTCGGCTGCGCTGGCATCCTCCTCCCCCACTTCGGCCCGATGGAGCCGAAGCTTGATGACCCGAGGCTTGAGCCCGACCTGCGCGGCATCCGCGAAGCAACCGAGCAGTCCGGCACTGATCTCGTTATGTGCGTCGAGTGTACCGTGGACCTCGCCACCATGCAGGGTATCGTCGAGACCGCCGACCATCCGCAAGTTGGTATCTACTTCGACATGGGCAACCTCAAGAGCGCCGGACAGGATCCCGCGGCGATGATCCGCGCGCTGGGCACCGCCGGCGTCAAGATGGTGCATGCGAAGGAGGCGGGAGCCGATCTGCTTGGCGAAGGCGAGGTGGACCTGCAGGCAATCGCCGACGCGCTGGAGGCGATCGGCTACGATGAATGGATGGTCTTCGAGACCGCGCCGACCGATGACCCGCTGCACGCTATCGAGCACAACCTGCGCGTATTGCGTCGCTACATGTAGCACAACAGGAGGTCAATCATGAGGCTGTTGATCGCGCTGACAGCAGTAGCCGCGGCGAGTTGCAGCATGGCAGCGCCGCTGACCATCGTGGAGGACGGCCAGCCGCGAGCGGCGATCGTCCTGCAACCGGAGGCATCCGAGCAGCTTGCAGAGGCCGCCGGCGAGATGCAGTCGCTGATTCTGCGCGCAAGCGGCGCGGAACTGCCGCTCGTGGATGCCGCACCTGAGGGCATGATCGCCATCCACGTGGGACGCACAACGGGCGTCGGTGATGCCATCAACCTCGGCGATCTCGATGGCGATGGCTTCGTGATCGAGTTCCCCGACGAGCGCACGATCGTGATCCTCGGTCCGACCGCCTGGGGCACTGAGTTCGGCATCTACGAGTTCCTCGAGCGCTACCTCGGGGTGCTCTGGCTGATGCCCGGCCCCGATGGGACTTACGTGCCGGAGATGGCGACAATCCAGGTGCCTGACGAGACGGTGCGGGACGAACCCGCGTTCTTCTCGCGCAAGTTCTTCGGCTTGCGGACTCCCGAGCAGTTGCTCTGGGCGCGGCGCAATCGTCTGCACTCGCGCATCGAGTTCCACCACCAGCTTTACAAGCTCTTCCCGCACTCAGATGTCGAGGAGCACCCGGAGTTCTTCCCGATTCAAAAAGGCGAGCGATTCTTCCCGCCCGCCGATCACTACTACTCCCGCTGGCAACCATGCTTCACCGCGCCGGGGATAGTCGAGACGGCAGTGGAGCGCATCGTGAAGTACTTCGACGAGCACCCCGAGGAGGAGTCCTACTCGCTAGGTGTGACCGACAGCAGCGGGCACTGCGAGTGCGAGCGCTGCAGGGCGCTTGATCCGGGGCGCAAGAACGTCATCGGGCGCGATCACCTCACCGACCGTTTCGTCACGTGGGCGAATGCGGTGGTGGAGGGCGTGCTGGAGAAGCACCCGGATAAGTGGTTCGGCTTCCTCGCCTACTCGGAGATCTTTGAGCCGCCAGACCGGGTGGAGATGCACCCGCGGCTGATCCCCTACGTGACTTACGATCGCA
>JAAYJW010000125.1 GCA_012522765.1 candidate division WS1 bacterium
CGTCGAAGCGGTCGAAATGCGTTGAAGCGGGCGTAGTGCTGATGCTCGCGCTGTGCGCCGCCGCCGGCCCCGCCGCGGCACAGGAGGACACTGTGCCGCCGTGGGAGACGTGGCAGCCGCCCGCGGTTGAGATGCCCGACCCGAACGCGTGGGAGATCTACTTGCGCGCGTTTTCTCTCAGCGAAGCAATCGAGCAGCGACTTGAGGATGAACTGGGAGAGGGTGCGCAGACTACCCTCGACATGAGCGAGGCGACGCTGGAGCCTGAGACTCTTGCGCGTCTTGTGGACGCATACGCGCCGGTTTTCAGCGCGCTGGAGGCGGCGATTGCAGGTAAGACGCGAGTGCCGCCCATCATGTCGCGCGAGGATATCGACGAATCGTTCGAGGAGTTCGCCTACGCCCGCCAGTCCTGTCGCATGTTCGCCTGCCGCAGCGTTCACCATCTGCAGCGTGAGGATCCCCTCTCTGCGGCTCTCGACGGGGTTGCGTCCATGCGCATCGGCAGTGACATCGGCACGCACGGTTCCCTGGTTTCCGGGCTCGTGCAGATCGCCTGCACCGCCATCGGCGAGGCGCGACTGCGCGAGGCAATCCCGCTGCTCGGCGCGGACGAAGCGCGGATAGTCGCCGGCGCCCTGCGCGATGTCATTGCACGCGCTCCCGGCTTCGCTGATGCTCTTGTCGGAGAGGAGACTCTATCACGGCTCCTGGCGAGAGAGTTGCTGCCACAGTTTGAGGGCATTGATGAGGCGATCAAGGGCCTGCGCGATGATCTCGACTATGCCCGCCGCGTGCTCGCTCAAGAGGACCCGGCGGTGGCGGAGATGGACGACGCAGCCCTCAATGCGCTCATAGAGGAGAAGGCCGCGCAGATGAAGGCGATGGCGCCGGACCGGATCTGGGAGGAGCTTGGGGACTTCTACGCGGAGTGGCAGATCGAGGCGGCGAAGACGCTCTGGGCGCGGCAGCCGGTGCATGCGCCAGAGAACCCGATCCTCCAGCAGCTCACGCCCTCCTTCGAGAAGTCGGGGATGAAGTACGCGGTTTCGGACGCACGCCTGAGGGTCGATCTTGCGGCGGCCGCCGCGCAGGCGTTCAAGGGTGAGACGGGCGTCTACCCGGCCTCGCTGGAGCAGCTTGTGCCGGAGTATCTGCCGGAGGTCCCACGTGATCCGTTCGAGGATGCGCCACTGCGCACCATCGCGCAAGATCCGGTTTCGCGGGCGCATCCGGCCTCGCAGCGTACACCAACCGGCGCGAGTGTGCTGACCATCTACTCCGTCGGCCCCGACCGCGATGACGACAGGGGCATGGATGTCGGCAGAGGTGCCGATGAAGACACCGACGGCGACATCGCGGTGACACTGAGGGCCGGATAGAGGCGCGCGGCGTTGTCGCCTCCAAACGACCCGCGGAAGGCCACCCTCTCCCCAATGGCGAACATGTCGCCTGCATCGCTGCTGACAGCATGACGCGCAGGCCGACCGCCTGCACGCCGCCTTCATCGAGTTCCTGCGGAAAGTCGGCACTGCCGGCGAGACGATAGATCGTCTCGGCACATGGCGCAAACAGCACTGATTCTGACGCAACACAGATTGAAGCTCCTGAGAGTAACCAACAGGGAGGGCCACTCAATGTCCAGCATCACAATTCCGGCGCGCGAAATACCAGTCATCGGTGACTATGATGTAGTGGTTGCGGGAGGAGGTCCCGGCGGGATCCCTGCAGCGGTCGCCGCTGCTCGCGCGGGCGCAAAGACGCTGCTGCTTGAGCGCTACGGCTACCTCGGCGGGATGGCCACCGCGGGGCTGATCGTCAGCATTCTCGGCACCCGCGCATCAGGCACCGATGAGCCTATGATCGGCGGCATCGCGGCGGAACTCTGCCGGGAGATGGCGCAGCTTGGCGGCGCGCCGGACTACGACGAGGCGGTCAAGCGTGGCGGCATCGGCTTCGATCCGGAGGTCTTCAAGCTGGTGGCCGACACGCTGGTGCTCGGCAGCGGCATTGACCTGCGCCTGCACACCTGGGTCGCGGACGCGATTGTGGAGGACGGCGTAATCTCCGCGCTGGTGCTGGAGAGCAAATCCGGCCGAGAGGCGGTGCGCGGGAAGGTGTTCGTGGATGCCACCGGCGATGCGGATATCGTCTGGCAGGCGGGCGCGAGCTTCACGCAGGGCCGGGAGTTCGATGGCGCGATGATGGCGATGGGCAGCATGTTCCGCTTCGGCGGCGCCGATCAAGAGCGCCTGCCGACCGGCGATGCGCGCGAGGAAGTCATGGAGAAGGCGCGTGCCGCAGTCACGGCGGGCGAGATCAACGCCTACAATCCCGGCTGGGGCGGCAAGGTCTACGGGCGCAGCGTCGGGGAGCACATGGCGAACTCCACGCGCTTTGCCGGCGATGCCTGTAACGTGGAGGACCTGACGCGAGGCGAGGTGCAGTTGCGCCGGGACACGTGGGAGCTTATTGACTGGTGGCGCAGGAATGTGCCGGGGCTGGAGAACGCGCATCTCATCCAGACGCCGCCGCACATCGGTCTGCGCGAGAGCAGGCAGATGGTCGGGCATGATATCGTGACGGGGCAGGACGTGGTTGACGCCCGCAGGCGCGATGATGCCGTGGCCCGCTGCCCGTACTGGATCGACATCCACTGCCCCCTCGGCCGGTCGAAGCACGGAACGCACCTTTGTTACAAGAAGTGCCCGAACGACCCGCCCTGCGCGATGTTCGAGGAGCGCTATGAGGACCTGCCGGGGAACGCGGATGACACTCATCGCGAAGGCCTCTTCCCGCGCGATGGGCTGTGGTTCGACATCCCGTGGGGCAGCCTCGTGTCGGCCGACATCCCGAACCTGATCACCGCCGGGCGCTGCATCTCCTGCGATCACCAGGCGATGGCTGCGCTGCGCGTGATGGGCACCTGCATGGCGATCGGCGAGGCGGCGGGAGAGGGTGCGGCGATGGCGGCCGACTCGACCGGAGCCGATGCCTCTGCGGTTGATGTGGCGCAACTTCAGGAGCGCCTGCGCGCAAACGGCGCGCCCTGCTGAGGGGGTGCTCCGGCGCGGCATGGTGCATCTATCTTGCCGCAGCACGGTAGTGCTGTCACGAGGCGAGGAGCCCGGGCATGATGTCTGGACACACGTGCCGGAGGAGGGAGATGCGCAGCTTCGGGGGTATTATGCACTTGAGAGCAACTGGGGAGCGCTGGAGGCGCAGGTGCTGCGCGGAACGGACGCGCAGATCGTGATCGTGGACCCGGAGCTGAACGAGCGAGAGGAGTCGCGGACGCCCGGCCCCGGCGCGGTGGCGACGCTCGGCGAGGGCTACGGTACGCACGATGAACCCGGCGAGGAACTCGAGGGTTTGACCCTGTACACGTATCAGGACGACGACCCGGCGGGCACCTGGCGCGGCATCTTCATGGCGAACGATAACGGCGGCGTCCACAGCCCCAACTGGCGCACGCACACGCCGGTGAGGATGATTACGGCAAATAAGGCAAAGCTGCCAATCTGCGCCATAGTCTCGGAGGAAGTCGACGATTTCGGTATCATGGCAGACATCGCGGAGCAGGCTGTTAGAGATACGCGCGCGTTCTCCGTATACGTCTATGATCCACCTAGCGAAGCCCACATCATGCGAGAGCTCATGCGCCGCTGTGACCTGGTGTTCTTCGTCGGGCATGGTCTGGCGTACGCACCCGAGAAGCGAGAGGACGTGGGTGATCCCTATAACTGGAATGACGTCCTGGTTACTGACGATGCCGTAGAGGAGGCCCCGGCCAAGTACCATGGGAACGCGGTCGAGACTCGGCACCGGCTCGTCTATGACAACGACTATCTGACAACAACCACGGCTGTGGCTCAGCGTCTGAGCGACTTGGGGGATAAGCATCCTTTTGCACTGTTCAGTGATGGTACGACGTTCACCGGCGACGAGGACAATTGCGATGAGCAACGAGAGGGCTACGCCCCAACACATTATGGCAGATTGCGCTTCGCCGTCTTCATGTCATGCAATACAGCGCATTCGGCCCGCAGCATCTCCCCCATGATAGGAAGATACGTTCCGGGGGCGACCAGCGTAGGCCTCAGCCGCAAGACGAATGTGCAGCTTGCGAAGCGCTTCAACGAGCTCTTCTGGAAGGCATTCTCAGAGAGAAAACCAGGCGGCAGGCTCAAGTACGACTGGAGTAGAGGAAACTGGGAATCCTTGAGCAGATACTGCACGATTCAGGCTATCCAGGATCTCCATTCATACTACGAGAACAAGCACCGAGCCGCAATTGACTACATATTCAAAGGGAGTGACGCGATGAGATTCAGATGCGTGGAGGGCGTCGGAGAAGAATGGGAATGGGACCCTCTCTGCTATATCACCCAAAACCAATAGGTGGGGATGGCGATGAAGATCGACTACCGTTCGGCGCTGATCGGAGCAACTCTCCTCATGCAGGCAATTGCGGTGTATCCGGCATTCGCGCAGGATGGCGAAGGCGGATTGACCGATGCGACGCAGGAACTCGCCGTCAGACTTGGCCATTGCAGGCGTCATAAGGGGGACGCGATTCGCGAAGCTCAGGAGGCGGTCGCTCAACTGACTGGACGTCACTCCAGCCGCGACCTGACCTATATGAACAGCAGGTGGCTGAGCGCGTTCGACCTTACTTGGGAGCTCGGGGCGTTGAAAACGGGCGAGCGTTTCTTCGTGCGCGAGAGGGACGGTCAGGTGACCCGGTGGGATCTGGGCAGCTACGTCCCCGATGCGGTAATGGTCCCGGGCGCTGCTTCTCGGTCAGAGATGCAGTTTCTAAGCAGATACTATCCGCGGATCGCATTGGATCGGATGGTGCTCAGCAACGTCTCGTCCACCATGGGCGAGCGCGTGGCCTTCTACCAGGAGCGCCTACCGGAACATATGATCGCCACTATGAACTGGTGCAAGTTCACCTGGGCGCAGGATTCGTCGCGGCTGCGGACTATTCAGGTGCAGTATGAGCCGATTACGCTGGACTGCAAGGCACTGCTGACAGCCGACGAAGCGCGTACTAAGGCCACGAACTTCGCATTGGGTTGGCCGGGTGTGGTCAAGGTGTCCGCGAGAGCGGCATCGCTACTCTCTCCGGAACACGCACGGTGGACACTTTTGATGTCGGACGAAGCAGGAGTCCAGAGGACGGCCTATCGACTGGAGGTCCAGCTTCAGACGAGGCGAGACACAGAAGGTGCATCGAACAACCAGCCGGCAGTAGGTACAACGGATGCGGCGGTATTCGTGGATGCCTGCACCGGGGCCTGCTTTGCACCGTGGGCCTCTGCAGTATGGCCACAGGAGGCTGCTGAGAATCATCTATACTTGAGTGTGCGGATGGGAGCGATCGACAGGGAGGTCATGTGTCTCTACGAGCCACGCCTCGTGGATGACGAAGTCTACATCTGCGCTCGATATATGGAGAGCTTGATCTGGCAGGGGCACTACCACAGGGAGGGCGAGCAGTTCTCGGTCAGTTACATCGGTCGTGTTTGGCGTGGACAAGCGGGCCAGAGGACACTGTCGGTTGATCGAGACGCTGTCGAGCTACGTTGTCCGCCTCTGGTCATTGAGGAAGAGATATTCTTGCCTGCTGAGATGATCGAGTTGGTCACTGGTTGGACATTGGAGCGCACTGCGATTCTCCAGACGGGTGGCACTGTAATCCTTGTACCTCCTGATCAGTAGGAACTCGGACCATGCATCGGGTCAAAGCCCTTGGCAGTTGCCGAAGATCAAGGGCCGCCATCTGGGAGAATTGACGTTGACGGCTGGCGGCTCCCCCCGGCATCTACACCTACCGTGTCACTGCGCATCATGATGGCGGATCGTTCGACTGCGACGATCAGGACAAGTCGCGGTGGCTGACGGTCGACGTCGAGAACTTCTACTGGCTCGAGAAGGACGCCCAGGCCGGAACGCTGCCGTATCACCGGACAGAAGCAAAGTGGCCTTCATACTCGGTGGCCCTGAGGGGCCATTGGGCATGATGCATGACTATAAAGGAAGTACTCAGGTCCTCGTGAGGGACCTCGAGAGTGGGGCCGGATCCTTGCTCTTCCATCACGACGGCATGGACATCAGAGATCGCCCCTTGGTGCCCTACTGCCTTACCTGGTAACGTCACTCTGAACCTGCTGGTCATGAAGTATACCGGAGCCAATCCGGCGTGGGTGCAGGCGGATGCCATCGACTGGAACTTCCTCAAGCGCTATCGCGACGGCTACCACCTGTGGGTGCCGCAGTATCTGCCGTCACCGCACGACGAGGAGCCCGGGCATGATGTCTGGACACACGTGCCCGAGGAGGGAAATGCGCAGCTTCGGGGGTATTATGCACTTGAGAGCAACTGGGGAGCGCTGGAGGCGCAGGTGCTGCGCGGAATGGACGCGCAGATCGTGATCGTGGATCCGGGCCTGAACGAGCGAGAGGAGTCGCGGACGCCCGGCCCGGGCGCGGTGGCGACGCTCGGCGCGGACTACGGCACCGCGGACGCCGACAGCAATGGCGAGCTTGATGGGCTGCCGCTGTATACCTACCAGGACAGCGACCCGGCGGGCACGTGGCGCGGCATCTTCATGGCGGACGACAACGGCGGCGTCCACAGCCCCAAGTGGCGCACGCACACGCCGGTGAGGATGCTGATGGCGAATCAGACCGGCTCACGCCCGCCAAGCGCCAACTTCGGGGGGAATGGATCGTTTTTGGGCAGTTACAAGGAGTGGGCTGCGAAAGCGATTGCGGCTGGACGGGCGGCGCAGGCGAGTCGTGGTTGGGGAGTCTGGAAGGACAGTCAGGGCAGTATCCCTGCTGACGACGTCGGGACCAACGCAGACCATGTGCGTAGGGCAATGTCCGAGGTCAGCATCTTCCACTTCTATGGGCATGGCACAGCCTACGCGAGCAATCCCTCCAATGATGGGAATGCAATAGTGACTCGGCATATGGGCATTGGGAGAGACGGCGCCCTCGCCACAACAGCCGCCGCCGCGGAGGCTCTGTCTGACGACTACGTTGCCTACGGACTGATTGATGGGCCCGACTGGACAGCATCATCCTACTCAGGCACATGGCTGACGTGTATCTTCGCCTGCAACTCCTATGCGAAACCCGCTTCCATTGCCGCATACCTGAAGAACCAGATCGGCGTTACCCATGCTGTAGGATTCAACAGAACAATGCACGCCAAACTTGGCTACTGGTACGACAAGGCGTTTTGGGAGGAGTTCAATAACCACCACTGGTTTGGCGCATCTTACGTTTCAGGGCAGCTGCGGACCTGTGCCCAGATTGCCCTCACGGACTTCTGGAACGAGGTTAACACTCACAGTCTCACTCAGGGTTCCTATGAATTCCTCGTGTCAGATGGCCTGGATCAAGACGATAATCCAGTCTTTGTAGTCGCCGACAACTACGCGATCGACACTGGTGAGATGAGAGATAAGTCGCATCTCTATCAATAGCATCACGCAATGTGTGGGGAGAATATGTGTATGCGAAATGCTGTGCCAGTTCCTTTGACCGGTGTGATCTCGGCGTTGCTCGTCATCGCGACGTCAGTCCAAGTGAGCCAATCCGCCCCGGTGGAGTATCGGGGCGGCATGCCCCCGACGGTGACGGAGGAAGAAGCGCTCGCCACGGCTGTGGAATGGGCTGACCGCCTTGGTATTGATGCCCGCGGGTGGCGGGTGCGTCGGGAAGAGTTCGCGTCAGGTGCGTTTCCGGTCTTCTTCCGCGTGACCTCCGGCGACGAGCGGCATGAATTCCGAATAGACGCGTATACAGGCTGGCTCAGGTCGTGGAAGGATACACAATTCCCCATGGGCGGGAGTGTAACCGAAGATCCGACTGAGCGTGAACTCCACATACGCGTTGCGCGGGAGTTCATCGGTGCGCAACTCCCGTTCCTGGAACCAGCGACGATGGTCTGCCAAGACAATCCCAGGCTATGGGTGAAGATGATCGATGGCCAGGTCCTCTTTGAAGGAAACTATGCGCGGATTTACGTCTCTCCTGACACCGGAACAGTTCATCGTCTCACTCTACACCGGACGGAACAGCGGGTGGAAGCGACGCCCCTCATCTCCCCTGAGGAATGTGTGCAGCGAGCCGTCGCTTTCGTGGATGCCTCGGACACCGAAATGGTAGACAGCGAGCCGGATCTTCCGCCTGCGTTTCAATGGCAGACGGAGTACTATCTCCTCAGTGGCGACCGCGCGGGGATGCAACGGCTGCAGCGGATGATCTTCATGCGGATACTGAGAGAGGACGCGGGAGAGAGCCAGTACGTTCTGCTTCGAATTGATGCGAGGACGGGCGAGGTCTTCCGCGCGGAGGGAATGGCGCAGGATCCGGGGCGCACGTATATCTATCTGAACGGTGGCGAACTCTTCAAGCCTATGTTCCCACCCCGCGTGCGTGACGGCGAGGCTTATCTCGCGGTGAACTACCTCGACAGCCGGATATGGCAGGGGAGCGTGGAGCCAACCGCAGCCGACCAGATGACGGTGGAGTACGACGGCTCTACATGGGAGTTCGCCGCGGGCGAACGCGGCTACAGGGCAGACGGGGCGGAAGCCAGACTGGGCTCGGCTCCGCTCTTTGAGGCCGAGGTGTTCTATCTGCCGCTGGAGGCTGTAGAGCTTATCACGGGCTGGGACGCGGAATACTCGCGTGCCGACGACGCGGTCCATCTCAACTCTCCTGCTCCTCAGCGCCAGGACTACTGATGCCCCGAGGGAGACGGGAGCCGACATATTCACGGATACCGGCAAGACCGCGTTTGACGTCGCGCGCGAGATAGCGCTGCAACGGATGAATGCTGATGGCTGATAC
>JAAYJW010000126.1 GCA_012522765.1 candidate division WS1 bacterium
GGGGCGATGATCGCGCGAGGTGCCGAGGCAGAGACAGAGGCGGTCTATGCCGACGCGATCAGCGTATTCCAGCAGGTAGCCCATGCGATCCTCGGGCGTGCCGTAGCCGCCCTGGATATGCACGTGACAGTCAATTACCATGCGCAACGACCTCCCGTGGCGAGACTGTGCGGGAGGTTCGCCGGTGGGGGAGAGAGACCTTCAGCGGCAGAACCGAAAGCGCGCCGCGACTGCTCGCGGCGCGCCTGATGATCGGATTTCCTGTCGTGCTACATTACCGGGCCGGTGTAGACGGGTGGGCCGAGTGAGTAGCCCGACATGCCGACGCCGCGGCGGGCGGCATCAGTGGCCCGGTCGGTGCCCGCCTGCACTGATGCGCGGGATGCATCGCCCTCGTAGGTCGCGGACAACTGGGGAGGCGGAGCGCTCGTGGCGCCGCGCGAGCCCTCGATGCCGCCCGCGCCGATGAGCGTCGCCTCGGCGCGATCGAGACCGGCCAGTTGGGCGAGCGGGATGTTGAAGGTGAAGTTGTAGTACCAGCCCTCTGTGTAGGGCAGGTTCAGATTCCCACCACGGAAGCTCTTGTCCTGCGGCGGGATGATCGTCTCGTGCATCGGCGCGTAGTTCAGCTCGCTCGGATGGACGAGGTTGGCGAGAATGCCACCGGTGTGGCCTGCCGACTGGGTGCCGGAGACGATCTGGCCGCCTGCGGCGTCATACAGCGTCAGGCGGATGTTGTTCTGCGGCCACAGGCCGTTCCATGCGGAGACCGTACCGTTCCAGAGGTAGATCTCCTTGGGGTTCCACATGCCGCCTTCGTAGTCAACGATGCGGAAGATCTGCCGGTCGGTGCCGTAGTGGTCGAACTTCTTCATCTTGCGGTAGACCAGCGTCGGATAGCGCTGATCGACACCGGGCTTGACCTTCATGATGACGCCGACTTCTATGGGGACAGTTGACATCCCGGGGCTAATGGCAGAGTGCGTGACCTGCGGGTAGCGAATGGTGAAGGTGAAGTTGTCGAGGCCCTTCTGGTAGAGATAGTTGATGGCCTCGAGCTCGTTCTCTTTGGCGGTCATCTCGCGCGTGATGCGAGTGGCGAGACCGTAGCCTGGCTTCCCGGCCACTGCTTCCTCGGCTGCCGCGGCTCCGACACCGCGGGAGGCATAGATGCGCTGAAGCTGCTCCCACTGGTTCTTGGTGTTCAACTCCGGGTTGCCCTCGGCGTCAAAGAGGAATGTTTCGGGGATTGGGGCCCTTGGCTGCCCGTATCGGGCTGCGAACTCATCATAGGTCATGGTGAGGTCCTCGGGCATGGGCTGCTCGCTCCACGTGAGCGCGCCACCGCCCGCGGGGGCTCCCATTCCGGGCATGCCCATCATATCCTCAGGCGGCATGCCCTCATCCATGGGCATGTCTTCCTGAGCGAAGATATTGCCGAGGAAGATGAATGGAGCGAGGATGGCGAAAGACATCAGTGCGGCCAGGATGGTCCGACCCCGGCGTCGCTCGCGCACAGGCTACCACCTCGGGTACAGAGCGCTCCGCGCCCCGAATTAACGGGCGTGCGGCTATCAGCAAACAGTATATTGTCCGCTGCCGCAGGAGTCAAGTTTGAGCGGCCGAGCCTACTCGCCTGCGGCGTCCTGACCTGAGGGAGCGGCGCCTGATGAGTCCGCCGGACGGTTCGCAGGTGACGCCGCTGGCGGCGTCACGGCCGGCTGCGGTTCGACCTCAGGCTTCTCCTCTGGTGGCTTGGTGCCTACCCGGATCACTTTCGTCTGCGGAGCATAGTAATCGGTGTGCAGCTTCTCGTCGCGAATCGTCGCGCCGTCGCGGGTGGCCTTGCGGTACACCGTGACCCGCCAGCCATCGCGCCCCTGCTCTTCGACCTCGCGCTTGCCCTCCTCAAGCTCCGGATCCCGCACTTCCTTCTCCTTGCGGGTCACGCGCGACAGCCCCTCGCGTATCAAATCGACCTCTGCCTCATCCTCGCGGCTGCCGAGGATGCGGAAGGTGACCTCCGAACTGCCGACCGACGTCAGGATCAGGATCGGGTGCTTGAGTGAGTTGCGGAACTTGAGATCATACTGACCCCAGTAGACGGTCGCATCGCGACCGGTCGGGGCGTAGTCCACCGGCCGGGAGTGGTGATGGCGCTCCACCATGTCGAGGTTCGCCAGCAGCGCGACGTTATAGGTAGTCGTCGCGATCTGGCATACGCCGCCGCCGACGGATGGCTCGACCTCGCCGTTGATGAAGATGGGCGCATCGCGGTAGCCCTCGCTGGCAAGGCGCTCGCCGACGCGCTCATTGAAGGAGAAGACCTCGCCCGGCCGCAGCACGAGCTTGTGTAACTTCGCCGCCGCCAGCTTCAGGTTGTGCGTACGGTCGGTCTGGTGCGACTTGTAAGGAGTGCTGTAGCGGGCCAGGACGACCTGGATGTGCGAAAGCTCCTCGGCGGTGATGGAGGGTTGCTCGACCTCCACGATGGCCTCAACTTCACCGGCGGCCGGATCGGCCAGCGCCGCGGCTATCGCCTCTTTGGTGCCCTCAGCGTCGAGAGAGCGGCCTTCAACACCGGGTACGACGCTGACGTTGTCTCCGCTGACTTCGACGGTGGCGTCAACAGGCTTGCGGTAGACTATCTCGGCGAGGCCACCGATGGCCTCCTCTAGCGTCACCTCGTCTATCTCCACCGGCACCTCGACATCCACGGCCTGATTGCGCAGGGCCATTCGCGCGCGCATCTGGTCGAGCAGGCCGCCCTCGCGGGCCACCCGCACCGCCTGCTGTGCGGCAACCTCAAGGCGCAACGTGGCGCCGAGTTCCTCGCGTGTCGCCTCCCACTTCCCGTCGGGGGGGAAGGTGACCACGATGACCTCGGGCAGAGTGCGCACCCAGTCGTTCTCCAGCGCCATGCGCGCCTCATCAACGGTCATGCCCGCGGCGGGCATTCCGGCGATGGAGACGTTAGGCGCGATGCGGCCGCTCTTCACCCACGAGTTGGTGGCGAGGGCAAATGCAGCAAAGCCGATGATTACGATGGTGACCAGCGCGACGGCGGCGATGATCAGTACGCGCTTTGTTCGGCCGAGGTCGGAGGGCTTCTCCGCCTCGGCGACGGGTATTGCGTCAGTTCGGTCGAATTCAGATTGAACGGTCATGGATGATTCCTTCACCTGGTGCGCCGGGCACCTACTCGAACTTCGTGTGCCTCCGGCGGATATGCTCCTCTGTAGTCCCCCGCCTGTGCATCAGCATCAGGATCATGGCATCGCATTGCGCCAGCAGCGACTGCTCAAAGAGCGTGCCGGGCGGCTGTCGCGTCGGCCGCGCGCTGTTGACGAAGACCACAGGCGCGTGCAGGTGCAGGCAGTGATGCGCAGTCTGCCCCAGCGGCGAGTCGGGATGGCCGGTGATCACCGCGGTGCGCGCGCCGCGAGCCGCAGCGGCCTCCACCAGCGCGAGCGTCATCTTCGTCTGTCCCGAGCCGCTTCCGGCGATCAGCAGATCCCCCTCGATGACGGCCGGCGTGATAGTCTCGCCCACGACGTAGGCGTTGAGCCCGATGTGCATCAGGCGCATAGCGAATGCCTTCATCATCATCAGGCTGCGCCCCGCGCCGCCAACAAAGATGTTGTTGGCGGCCTCGATCATGTCGAGCAGCGTCTCGACCTGCTGCTCATCAGTCTGTGACAGCGCGTCGCAGATCTCTCGCGCAACAAGTTGCGTGTAGTCCCGGGCTGTCATCAGGCCCGGCACCCGCCCCGCGTCCCGTTCGTCCGGCATATTTCGTCCTACCCTCCCGGCGTTGTTACAACGACAACCGACCGTTCGAGGTCAAGCAGCCTCTGGGCCAGCGCCTGCACCTGCTCAGCGGTCACGGCGTCCAGGCGTTCGTCGTAGCTCTCCCAGTTCTCCGCCCCCAGCCCGTAGATTACATCAAGCGCGATCGTCTGGGCCAGCGACGAATTGGTCTCCAACCCTGAGAGATTGCTGATGCTCGCCGCGCGCTTCGCCAGCCCCATCTCCTCGGCCGTCGGCGGCGCGGTAGCGATGGCCGCCACGATTGCCTCAATCTCCTCGCGCACCGTGTCGGCCGTCTCCGGAGCTGTACCCGCGTAGATCACGTAGGCGCCTGGGTCGAGCCCCAGGATCGGCGAGCCGTGGACGAAGTAGACAAGCTGCTGCCCGCGCAGGCGCTCGTGCAGCCTTCCGCCGGGCATGCCCGAGCCTGAGATGACCGCATCGAGCACATCCAGCACGTCTCGCTCGGGGTCATTCACCGCCAGGCCGTGGAACCCGTACGCGACGATGGCCTGCTGCTGCGGACGCTCAATGATGCGCTCCCTGGGCTCCGCTACCGGCGGCTCTGTTGGCGCCGGTGCCGGCTCTGGCGCATCCGTGGCGATGCCCTTCGTCAGGCGCTCAACCTGCGCGAACGCCTCGGCCGGGTCAACATCACCGGCGATCACAACGGCGGTGGCTGACGGTCGCGTCCATGCCTGGTGGAAGCTGCGCAGATCCTCAGCCGTCAGCGCCGCCACCGACTCCGCGGTGCCGATCGGCAGGAAGCGGTAAGGATGGCGGGTGAAGAGATCGCTCAGCAACTCGCGGAAAGCGAATGCCTGCACATCGTCGCCCTGCCGCTCTATCGCGGCGAGAGTGAGCTGGCGCTGGCGTTCAAGCTCTTCCGCCGGGAAGGTCGGCCGGAACAGCGCGTCCAGCGTCAGTTCAAGCGCTGCGGGCAGATCGCCCGCCATGAAGTGCGCATTGAGGCCGAAGCTGTTGCGCCCGGAGAAGGGCACAAGGCTACCACCGAGGCGATCCACGCGCTCAGCAAGCTCGTTGCGCGTGTGATGCTGCGAGCCGCGCACCAGCATCTCCGCCATCAGGGCGGTGATGCCAGCGTTCTCGGCGGTCTCGTAGCGGAGGCCGCCGAGCGTCGCGGTGGAGATGCTGACAGCCGGCACCGAGTGGTTCTCCCGCACCACCACCGTCAGGCCGTTCTCCAGCGTGCGCTGATGGGTGCGCGCTTCGCGGGTTCGCGTCCGATCGGCGCGCACCGCCTCCGTCGCCGTGGGCGGTGTGAGCAAGGCCACGTTCATCCGCTCCGGCACAAAGTAGCGCCGGGCAACATCGCGCACCTGCTCGGGAGTGACCTTCCGGATGCCCTCAAGGTAGCGGGTGCCGAAATCCACGTCATTTGCGATCAGCAGGTTGCTGCCGAGCATCGAGGCCCTGCCCTCAGCGGACTCCTGGGCGAAGATCTCGGCCGCCTCGACCTGCCGGCGGACTCGCTCGATCTCCCTGCGATCGGGAGCGCGGCGGGCGACCTGGTCCAACGCCGCAACTATCTCCTCTTCGACCCGCTCGAGGTTCGCCGGGTCAAGCGTAGCGCCGAAGGCGAAGTAGCCCGCATCATGGCGAGGCGTGGCGGAGTAGCTGCTGATACCGTCAACGAGGCCAAGCTCATCCCGTAGCCGCCGGACGAGCAGCGCCGACTCCCCGCCGGTTAGATACGACGACAGCGTGTCGAGCGCGTAGAGGTCGGGATTGAAGATGCTGACCGTCGGCCACGCAATGCGCAGGTAGGCGCGCTGGAGGTTGGCATCAACTTCGACGCGGCGCCGCGGCGCGATCTGCGTCGGCTCAGAGACAAGCTCGTGGGCCGGCTGCGGACGGCGCGTCGCTTCGCCGAAGATCGCGCGAAGCTGGCCGAGCACCGCGTCGCCATCGAAGTCGCCTACCGCGACGACCACCATGTTGTCCGGGACATAGGTGGTGCGATGGTAGTCCACGATGTCATTGCGGGTCAATTCATTGAAGCGCTCAGGATAGCCGATGATCCGATAGCGCTCGGGGTGCGTGGTGAAGAGCGTCTCCGACAGCAGGTGATGGATGACCCGTCCCGGGTCATCGTCGCCCATCGCCATCTCGCGCTGGATGATCCCGCGCTGCGTCTCTACATGCTCCTCAGGGAAGGTGGGGAAGAGCACGAACTCCGATATGACGTCAATGGCGCGGGAGATATCCTCACTCGCCACGGTAGCGAAGTAGCAGGTGTGGTCCTTCGTCGTGTAGGCGTTGTAGGCATTCCCGAGCGCGTTCAGTTCGGCCTCGATCTCATCAAGGGTGCGGCTGCGCGAGCCCTCACTGATGGTGTGCTCGAGGAAGTGGCTGATGCCGCCACCGAGGTAAGGCCCCTCATAGATGGAGCCGGTTCCTATGTACACGCGGAAAGCTGCCACGGGCCGGGAGCGATCTACCTCCACGACCAGTCGGCAGCCATTGTCCAGCGTCTCCACCACGGGTTCGGCCCAGGCCACGTGCAGTGACGCAAGCACGAGCCCCGCGGCTATGGCGAAACACCATCGGTGCTTTGTCATAGACCCTCATCCATTACCGTAAACAGCGCTCGGCCCGACCAGACATACGGGGTCGCGCGCATGATAGTTAATCATAGCATACGCGGGGCCCCGATGTCAAAGTTAACCGATCCTGTGAGATATCCATCTCGGTCGCGTAGCGATTCTCCGATGCAGGCTCAGGCTGCAGCGGAGGTCTCGCTGGTTTTGTGACGAAGACCGCCCCACCCATGATCCTCAATCAACTGGCGGATGTGCTGCTCGATTTGTTCTTCCCGCCGCGATGCCAGGTGTGCCGGGCGTTTGCGGACGATCCACTTTGTGAGACGTGCCGGAGTAATGCGCTGTTCATCGAACAGGACAGTTGCGTCTACTGTGGTGTGCCGCTGCCGGTCGGCGTCCCGGGCCCGCTCTGCGCCAACTGCCGCAGAGGGCGGCAGGTCAGCGGGGCGCGTGCCGTGGGGCTTCATACCGGGGCCCTGCGAGAGGCCGTGATCCGCTACAAGTTTCACGGGCGGCGCTCCCTTGCAGCGCCGCTTGCGCAGATGCTCGCCGATGTCGTGGCGCGTGAGGCGCAGACGTGCGGATTGCCGCTCGCGGAGTGTGCGGCGATGATCCCGGTACCGCTGCATCATACAAGACTGCGCTGGCGTGGCTTCAACCAGGCCCAACTGCTGTGCGAGGAACTGGCGCAAGAGGCGGATATCCCGGTGTGGCCGGACGTGCTCGTGCGACACCGGCAGACCGATCCTCAGGTACACCTCTCCGGCGACACCCGGAGGGCGAACGTGCGCGGGGCGTTCGAGGTGCGCAACTCCCCGCGTCTGCGCAACAGGTCGGTGTTGCTCGTGGATGATGTCTTCACGACCGGCGCGACGGTCGAGGAGTGTGCCCTGGTATTGCGGCGGGCCGGAGCGGCGGCGGTCTACGCTCTGACCATCACACGGGCGCTTCCCGTATGGACGATCGCCGCCACCTTCGAGGTGGAACCATCAGCAGAAGAGTTGGCGGGAGGCTGAGCCACTAGCTGTTGTTCCACCCGTAGATCATAGATGAACAGCATGTGTAGAAACGCCCAAAGTGGGGTATAACTACACTGATATCCCAGTAACGCATGTGCCACAGATCGCAAGCGACAGGAGTCTCGTGGCCGAGTCGGTGAGCGGCGCGAGACGTGCCTGCCGAGCTTTTTTGTGGCGTCCTCGGCTGGATCCACGAATGGCGTTGCGCGGGCAGTGGCGTGTTAAGGTATTGAGAACACGCAGGTTCGATGCAGTCCCTGCAGGAACGGGCAGGTGAAGCGGCGATTTCCGGGCCTCGTCATCGTGAAGTGCCGAAATGTCGTGGCGGCGGTAGCCATGATGGTCCGGCTTGACTCTGCGACTCGGCGCGGGCTATAATCGAGCGGGCGCGAAGACCTCCCTATTGATCCATTTCACTGTCTCCGGTTTCAGGAAGTAATCCAAGAGGTGCAACTATGCGCAGGTCCCGCGGCAGAAAGCTCATCGGGCAGATGCTCATCGAGAAGGGACACATCACTGATGAGCAACTCGAGCAGGCGCTGGCGGCGCAGGAGCAGAGCACACAGCGCATCGGTGAGATCCTCATGGACCTCGGGTTCATCGAGGAGGAGCCCCTGTACACGACGCTCGCCGAGCAGATGCGGGTTGGCTACATCAATCTCAATTCCACGAAGGTGGACCCCAACGTTGCCACGCTGATCAGCGAGGATGTGGCAAAGCGCTACTCCGCGCTGCCGGTGGATCGTGGCGAGGCGGGGACCATCCGCGTGGCGATGGCAGAGCCCACCGATGTCATCGCGCTCGACGACCTGAAGATGAGACTGCAGGTGTCGGTGGAGCCTCTGCTGGCGCCGGCACAGACGATTGAGACTCTCATCGGGTCGGTTTACGCCGCGGCCCCGGCGGGCGGTGGCGGGGGCGGTGGTGGAGGCGGCGTACCTGCAGCCGACTTCGGTATGGGCGATATGGCCTCGCTTGCTGCCTCAGTCCGCGACAGCGGCATGATCGCGGCCGAAGAGACCGCCGGCGATGAGCGCATAGACACCGACCGCATCGCCGACGTCGCTGACGAAGCCCCGATCATCCGCATCGCCAAGATCGTCATCCAGCGCGCCGTCCAGGAGCGGGCCAGCGACATTCACGTTGAGCCCGGCCGCGAGGGCGTGCGCGTGCGCTACCGCATAGATGGTGTGCTTCACGAGATCCTGACGCTGCCCGGCTACGTTCACGCGCCACTGATCTCGCGTCTGAAGATCATGGGCAACATGAACATCGCCGAGCGGCGCGTGCCGCAGGACGGCCGCATTCATATCCGCCACATGGGCGAGGACTACGACCTGCGTGTCTCCACGATCCCGACCACCCTCGGCGAGAAGTGCGTCATGCGTATCCTGGACAAGCGCGGGATCATGACGGGTCTGGAGAGCCTCGGCTTCACCGGCGAGATGATGACCACGATGGAGACGCTGATCCGCCAGCCCAACGGCATGATCCTCTCCACCGGCCCGACCGGAAGCGGCAAGACCACCACGCAGTACTCGATCCTCAACCGCATCAACGACGTCGAGACAAACATCATCACGATCGAAGACCCGGTTGAGTATCAGATCGACGGCATCAGCCAGGTCCACGTGAACCGTAAAGCCGGTCTGACCTTCGCCATCGCCCTGAAGTACTTCCTGCGGCAGGACCCCGACATCATCCTGGTGGGTGAGATCCGCGACCTCGAGACCTCCGAGATCGCCATCCAGGCCGCTCTGACCGGTCACCTTGTGCTCAGCACCCTGCACACTAACGATGCGCCGTCCACCGTAACGCGTATGATTGACATGGGTGTGGAGCCGTTCCTGATCGCCTCCTCGATCATCGCGTCGATCTCACAGCGCCTCGCGCGCAAGCTCTGCCAGGAGTGCAAGGAGGCGTATGTTCCGCCGCGGGATCAGCTTCTGGGACTGGGCTTTGATCCGGACGCGCCGGAGCACCGCGATGTGACCTTCTACAAGGGGATGGGCTGCGCGGCCTGCCGCAACACCGGCTACAAGGGGCGCGTGGGCATCTTCGAGATGATGACGCTGAACACCGAGATCCGCGAACTGGTGGTCAAGCGCGCCTCCGCCGACCAGGTGAAGGAAGCGGCCATCGCCAACGGCATGATCACCCTGGCGCAGGACGCGATGGACAAGGCGACTATGGGAATGACGGACATAGACGAGATTCTGCGCGTTGTATCCACAGTGCGATAGAGCGGGGCACGCCGCAGGGATACACTGCGCGCCAAACCAGGAGGCCCCTGAATGGCCACAGAAACAAGGGCGAAGCGGAAGGTCAAGGCAATTCATGACGTTCATATCGACGAGCTGCTGGAGCTTGTTGTCGAACACAACGCTTCAGACCTGCACCTCTCCGTTAACCTTCCCCCCGTGCTGCGAATAGACGGTGAACTCAAGAAGACCCGCTATGAAGCGTTCAATCCCGATGTCGTGCAGAGGATGATCTACGACATCCTCACCGACGATCAGATCCAGCGTTTCGAGACCGACCTCGAACTCGACTGCTCCTATGCATTCCAGGACATAGCGCGCTTCCGCGTGAATGTCTACCGCGACCGCGCTACCGTGGCGGGCGCATTCCGACTCATCCCGCGCAAGATCCCGACGATCGACGAGCTGAACCTGCCTCCGGTCGTGACCGATCTGTCCCGGAGAGTTCGCGGCCTTCTGCTCGTTACCGGACCTACCGGTAGCGGCAAGTCCACCACGCTCGCGTCCATGATCAACCAGATCAACCACGAGCGCGCCGAGCACATCATCACCATCGAGGACCCGATCGAGTACCTGCACTCACACAACAAGTCGGTCATCAACCAGCGCGAACTTGGGCACGATACGCACAGCTTCAACAACGCCCTTCGAGCCTCGTTGCGTGAAGACCCCGACGTCATTCTGGTCGGTGAGATGCGCGACCTCGAGACCATCCACCTCGCAGTGACCTGTGCGGAAACCGGTCACCTTGTTATGGGCACTTTGCATACCAACAGCGCGGCGGAGTCGGTTGACCGCATGATTGACGTCTTCCCGCCCGCGCAGCAGGAGCAGATCCGCATCCAGCTATCCAACAACCTCGTGGCGATCATGTCCCAGCAGCTTCTGCCACGCGCAGGGCAGCCGGGCCGTATCGCGGCGATCGAGGTCATGATCGCGAATTCCGCCATCCGCAACCTCATCCGCGAGGCGAAGTCGCACCAGATCACCTCGGTGATCCAGACCGCGGCCGGTTCGGGTATGCAGACGATGGACCAGGCGCTGCGCGACCTCTACAAGGCCAGCCAGATCACCTACGAGGACGCAATGCGCCGGGCGCAGAATCCGCTCGAGCTTGAGAAGCTCATCCACGGGGATGAGGCGCCCAGCAGTCAGGGACACTGAAGTGGCGAACATGTTAAATATTGAAGGACTCGTTTCGCCAGTGGGGCACCGGTCTATCCTGAAGGTGGAGGCTCGGAGTCCTCGGCGGAGGAGTTGGTAGGCATGCCGACTTTCAGCTACACGGCAAAAGACAAAACCGGGCAGCAAGTTCAGCAGACGCAGGAGGCGGCATCGAAAGATGCGCTGATCAAATCCCTGCGTGACCA
>JAAYJW010000127.1 GCA_012522765.1 candidate division WS1 bacterium
GTCCGCGCGGCTATGTACTCCGCCAGGACCTCATCGCCGCGCCTATATGCCTCCGCGGGCTGCTGCATCCGGGAGATTTCACTTAGCTGCCTGCGAGCGTGCGCGGCCGCCTCCACTCGCCGCCGGTAACGCGGATCACGTGCGCGCCGGAGCTGCTCCGCGCGATGCATGTAGGCGAGGCCGAGCCCGACCAGCGGCAGAGCCTGCAGCAGCCAGAAGAGCACGTTGGAGGTGATCGGAGGTCGCGTGTGCAGCCCCAACGCGTTGTCCTTAATGTAACGCAGTTCATCCCCCGGTGCCTCGATGACGGTTTCCCCCATCTCCCCCGGTGCGACGTCGATGCTCAGAGCAGCACTCTGCGATGACTCGTAGCGGCCCGATCGCGGGTTGAAGTAGTGCATGACCACCGGGTTCACCGTCAGCGTGCCGGCTTCCCGTGGCATGATGAGGTAGTCGAAGGTCACGCTGCCGCCGATAGCAAACTCCTGCCCGCGCTGCTGGGGCTCGATCTTACGCTCCTCGCCACTCTGATACACTCGCGCATCACCGTCCACGGTGACCTCTGGCGCCTCGATCTGCCGCAGATCGCCTGTGCCGCTGATCGTCAGGCGCAAAGAAGCGGCCTCGCCCACACGCACCCGGGGCGTCGAGAGCGACACCGCGAGGTCGAGGTTGCCCACCGCCCCCCCGAAGTCGGCAGGCCTGCCGCGTTCGGGAAGCGGCCGCACGTCCAGGGTGATCGGATCGGTCTGAATGCTCTCCTCCGGTTGCATGTAACCGCGCCGGAAGGTGATCGTGGCAGGACCGATCGTATATTGTCCGGGAGCGGGCGCGATAAGCGCCGTCTGCCGCGTCGCCACCTCGAATGACATGTTGCCGAGCCTCTCCGTCCGCTGAGGCCCATCGGGCAGTGGCTCTGAGATCAGGCCATCAGTGGTGGGCGGCGAATACTCCGCGTTCCCAATCAGCATGACCGAGTGCGCCTGGTAGAACCGCAGCGTCAGCGTCACCTGCTCGCCCGCGTAAGGCGTGCGGTTGCTCACCTCAGTGATGGCCTGGATGGGCTCCACGGAGGGCTGAGTGCCCGGCGGCGGCTCGTCAGGAGGGGCGAGATCCGGAGGCGGCGCAGGCGAAGGGCGTGAGGCGGAGGCCGGCGGCAGCACCCGCAGGGTCAGAACCTGCGTGGACAGCACGCGGTCATCCACCGGGACCTCGATGGCGGGGATTGTGTAGGTGCCCTCCCGCGAGGCGCGGATGCCGTAGACCCACGTAGTGGTTGTCTGCATCTGTCCATTGATGAACTGGATGGACTTCTGCGACGAGGTCGACACCACGTTGAGGTAGTCAAGCTGCGGCAGCCTCGGGTCGCCAACGCCGGTGAGCGCCCCTGATACCGCGACGGTGAGCTGCACCACCTCTCCCACGGCCGCCGTATCGCGGTTGAGCGAGGCATGCAGGTCCACCTCCGCCCATGCCGGTAGCATCACCAGCAGAGCCAGCACGCAAGCCATCGCAACGCGGATACGCTTCACCAGTCCTTCTCTCCCCGCTCCGGCTGCCTGCGCTCGGGCGAGCGCCGCATGATCCGCTGCATCTCAGCGTCCTGAGAAGCCAGCGCGTGCAGCAGCCTCCGCGCCTGCTCGGGGGTCAGCCCGTCAATATCGGCGCTGGCCTCACGGGGCTGGTCGCTCTCGGGTGTTTGCTGCTCCTCCTGCTCCTGCGACTCGGGTTGCTGCTGCTCCTGTTCGTCCTGCTCCTGCTCCTGATCCTGCTCGTCCTGCTGCTGCTGTTGTTGCTGCTGCTCTTGCTCCTGATCGTTCTCGTCGTCTTGATTATCCTGCTTGTCCTGCTGCTGTTGTTGCTCATTCAGCTTCTGCTGCGCTAACTCGAGGTTCCGCCGCGCATCAGCGTCTGATGAATCAATGCGCAATGCCTCTTTGTATGCCTCGACCGCCCCGCCGAAATCCTCGGCCCGGTAGCGGGAGTTGCCGAGGTTGTACCACGCGTCCCGCGCCTCGGTTCCTGAAGTGGCGCGAGCCGCCTTCTCCAGGCTCTCCCCCGCTTCGTCAAAGCGATCCTGACGATAGAGGGCCGTGCCACGATTGTACGCGAGGGTGCCACTTCCTGGATCTGCCTGCAAAGCACGTGAAAAGCTCTCGCCCGCGTCAACAAACTGCTGGTTCTCAAACTGCCGCACACCCCGGGTGCAGAACCACTCCACTGTCCCCGGCCACACGAAGCCGACGAGGAGCGGTCCCAGAGCGATGACTGCAAGCGTCAGGAGTCGCTTCATTGGCGCACACGCGCTCCGTCCGGAAGGATGGCGCAGATTGCTATCAGCACGATTGCGATGCCGAGCGGAAGCTGAAAACGTTCCTCGTACTCCTCGAACTGCCACGTCCCCACGAGGCGGCCCTCCTCGCGTTGAAGGGCGGTGAAGACTCGCTCGACGGGGATGGCGCCACCCGCGGCGGAAGCGTAGATACCTCCCCCCGCCTCGGCTATCTCCTTCAGCGTCTTCTCGTCTAATGCGCTCAGGACTATCCGCCCGTCCTCGCCCTCGGTGTAGCGCGTGACCTCGCCCTCAGGGCCGATCTCCGGGATCGGCTCGCCCTCCGCGGTGCCTGTCCCGATGACGTGGATCGTCAGGCCCTTCTGCGCTGCCTCTCGCGCCGCGGCAACCGCCCCGCCGCGATGATCCTCGCCATCCGTGAGTATGACGAGATGATGATACTTATGTTCCGCGGCACCAGTTCCCTCCAGCGCCACGGCGATCGCCTGTGAGAGCGCGGTCCCCGGGGCGCCCACCACCTGCGTGTCGAGGGCGTCGAGGAACATCCGCGCCGCGCCGTAGTCAACCGTAAGCGGGCAGTAGAGGAACGCATCACCGGCGAATGCAACGATGCCCACGCGGTCGCCCCGCATGCGGCTGATCAGCGCCTGCACGGTCTCCTTCGCCATGCTCAGGCGGTCGGGCTTGATGTCGCGCGCGAGCATGCTCCGACTAACATCCACGGCAAAGAGCACGTCCACCCCGGTGCGCTGCACGCGCTCCATCTTCGTGCCGAACTGCGGCCGGGCGGCGGCAATCAACAGCAGAGTCAGGCCGAGCGTCATCAGCGCCGCACGGAGCAGCCTCCTGCGCCTGATACGCCGCGTCGTGATCCGCCGCAGCGCCTCGGGCGTCGCGATCCGTGCCATGGCCCGCGCCCGCATCCGGGCGGCGTACACGTACAGCGCCACCAGCAGCGGCACCAGCCACAGCAGCTTCAGCGCGTCGGGATTGGCCCAGCGCAGGTAGTCCTGCATCGCTACGGTATCTTCCTCAGCCACGTGTTCGCCAGCAGCGCCTGCAGTGCAAGCAGAACCACTGCCGGCCAGATCAACGTTCCGGCAAGCTCCTGATAGCGGCGGTATTCCGTCGTCTCGAAGCGGCTCTTCTCCATCGCGCGTATCCGTTCGTAGATGTCACGGAGTGTCTGCGGATCGGCGGCGCGGAAGTATTCACCCCCACTGAGCTCTGCGACGCGTCTCAGTGTCTCCTCGTCCATGTCGCTTCGCTGGAAGCTGCCGTCGGGGTTACGCGCGTAGTTACGCCCGAAGACCGGATCATCGATCGGAATGCGCGCCCCCTCATCGCTGCCCACGCCCACCGCGTAGATCTTCACTCCGATCGCTCCCGCCGCCTTCGCAGCAGTGACGGGGTCGATCGCCCCCGTGTTGTTCACGCCGTCCGTCAGCAGGATGATGACGCGGCTGTCGGCATCGGAAAGCTCCAGCCGCGCCGCAGCGGTGGCGATGGCCATCCCGATCGCCGTGCCGTCCTCGATCATCCCAATCTGCACCTGCCCGAGCAGGCGCTGCACCATGTCGTAGTCGAGCGTCAGCGGGCACTGCGTGAATGCCTTGCCCGCGAACACCACCAGCGCAAGCCGGTCGCCATCGCTCCCGTCTATGAAGCGATGCAACACATCCTGCGCGACCATGAAGCGATTGTGCGGCTGGAAGTCCTCGGCGCGCATACTCCCGGAGACGTCCAGCGCCAGCACGATGTCAATGCCCTCCGAACTGACCTGGACGACTTCGTCCAGCCGCCTCGGGCGCGCCATCGCGACTATCAGCAGCGCCAGCGCAATAACCGTCAGCCAGGGGAGCCCGCGCGCGGCCAGCATCCGCAGCGTCACATGCTTACGAAGCGCCCAGACGTTCGGGTAGAGCATCCCGCCGCTGCCATGATCGCCCGGCCGGCGCAGCAGCCATCCGACGATCGGCAGCGCGAGCAGCAGTACCAGCCACCACGGGTCCGCAAACTCCATCACTCTGCGGAGGATGCCGCCTGAGCGGCGACTTCCTCCGGGACCTCCTCCCGTGGCTTCGTGGCATTCACGATTGCTCTGACCGCTCCGACATCCTCCCGCGCCCGAATAGGCTCGGGCCGGAATTTCGCGAACTTAGCAAGGTCCGCGCGCCGCAGTACCGCGATCATCTCCGCGATCTGCGCCTCCGGAACGCGCCCCGATCCGCGCATGGTGTGCCCGAGCATCCCCGTGGTCTCCTCGAGCGCGGGCAGCCCCCAGCGGCGGTCAATGTACCTGCGCAGGATCCAGCTTAGCCTGACATAATGCTCCTTGATTTGATCCTGTGCGACGAGGTCATCGCTCTCAAGCTGATCCAGCGCCAGCAGCGCCTCCTCAGCGGGCTCCAACGGGGGCAGCGCCTCCTCCGGCGCCTGCCTTCGGCGCCGGCCGCGCAGCCACATCACGAGGCCCACGATCAGCCCGATCAGCGCCAGCACCGGCAGCGCCGCCAGCAGGTAGTGTACCGGCTTCAGCGGCATCTCGCGCGGCCCGCGGATGTCAGCGATCTCCGACGTCGCCTCAGTCAGTACGCTTGCGACGGTGACGGTGGCCTCCGGGCGCGCAGCCTCCTGCACTTCGCCCTCCCCGGCGCGCCAGGTGGCAGCGGGCGCCTTCAGCGCATGCTCGCCGACCTCCCACAGGACGACCTCATACGTTCCAACGGTACGCGATCGGCTATCGGCAAGCGGTTCGGTGGTGACGGTCGCCGAGCGCACCTCGGCGTCGCCGAAGTCGGCACCATCGGCGGGCAATGAAACTGTGACGCCATCCGCGTATGTGATGGACACCGTGGCGGTGACGATCTCCCCCACCGCCACGCTCTCAGGCGCGACCTTGATGGTCACCTCCGGGCTTTGAGCCGCAGCGGGCAGCGCCACGAGCAGCAGCATAGACAGAGCGAGTGGCAGTCGCGTCAACGCAGGCGCCTCCTGCGAAGTTCAAAGAAGCGAGCGAGAGGGTCAACCGCGGAGCCGTCGGTGGGCACGTCAATCACATCCACGCCGCGTCGCATCATCTCCTGCCGCTCCTGAGCGCGTCCGCGGTCGAGCAGTTCCTGCATGTGCCGCCGGTAAGGCTCCGAATGAACATCAAGCAGCAGGTGCGTGCCGTCCTCGGCGTCGATCAACTCGATCAGGCCGGCGGGCGGCATCTCACGCTCGCGCGGGTCAATCAGGCGCACGCAGACGAGATCGTGTCGCTTCGCGGCCACCGCCATCTGCCGCAGGTAGCCCTCATCATGAAAGTCGGAGATCAAGAAGACCACCGCCCGGCGCGTGAGCACGCGACTGAGGTGCTTCAACGCCTCCGCAATGTCGGTGCCCTTGCCGCGCGGGCGATGGTGCAGCATCTCACGGATCAGCCGCAGACCTTGCCGGCGACCGGTGTCCGGCGCGATGAACATCTCGACGCTGTCGGCGAACATCAGCAGACCGACCTTGTCATTGTTGCGAATCGCCGAGAACGCGAGCAACCCGGCGACCTCCGCCGCCACGTCCTGCTTGCGCCGGTCGAGGCTACCGTACGCCACCGATCCGCTGACATCCACCGCCAGCAGCACGTTCAGTTGTCGCTCGTCAACATGCTGCTTGACATGCGGGTAGCCTGTGCGGGCGGTGACGTTCCAGTCAATGTTGCTGATCGGGTCGCCTGCCGAGTAGCGCCGCACCTCTGCGAACTCGATCCCCGCGCCCTTGAAGACTGAGCGGTAGCTGCCCGCGAACATGTCCTCAGCGAGATGGCGCGCACGAATCTCCAGCCGCCGCACCTGCCTCAGCAGGCGCCGCGTCAGGGCCATCGCCTCATCGTCGCGCTCGATTGGTGCGTCGGCGGGCACGCTACGGCACCTCCACGTTGTCGAAGATCTCCCGCACCACGTGCTCGGAGGTGACCTCCTCGGCTTCGGCCTCGTAGCTCACGATCACGCGGTGGCGCATCACATCCATGCCGATCGCCAGCACGTCGTCGGGAGTGACGTAGCCGCGCCCGTCGAGGAACGCGTTCGCCTTCGCGGCGAGTGTCAGGAAGATCGTTGCGCGTGGCGAGGCGCCGTACTCGATCAGCGGTTCGAGACGCTGCAGGTTGTACTGCCTCGGCTCTCGCGTCGCACATACAAGATCGACGATGTAGCGCTGCACACGTTCATCCATGTAGAGGCGCAGGACAAGCTCCCGCGCCGCCTCAAGCTCCTCCACCGATGCTACCGGCCGCGCCGTTGGCACATGGCCGGTGGTCCAGCGCTGGAGGATCTGCAGCTCCTGCTCCTTGTCCGGATAGCCCACCCGCAGCTTGAGCATGAAGCGATCAACCTGCGCCTCGGGCAGCGGATAGGTGCCCTCCTGCTCGATGGGGTTCTGCGTAGCCATCACGAGAAACGGCTCAGCCAGCAGGAACGTCTGCTCGCCGATCGTCACCTGCCGCTCCTGCATCGCCTCCAGCAGCGCACTCTGCACCTTCGCGGGCGCGCGGTTGATCTCGTCGGCGAGAATCAGGTTCGAAAAGATGGGGCCCTTCTTCGCATAGAAGGTCCTGTCCCGCTCGTCGTAGACCATCGTGCCGACGATGTCCGCGGGCAGCAGGTCGGGGGTGAACTGAAGGCGCTGGAAGCCGGTCTCGAGCGTCTGCGCGAGCGTGCGAACGGTCAGCGTCTTCGCGAGGCCGGGCACACCCTCCACGAGCACATGGCCGTCTGCGAGCAGCGCCACCAGCAGGCGGTGCACCATCCCCTGCTGACCGACGATCACGCTTCCCACCTCACTGCGGATGGCATCCACGAAGCGTCGCTTCGACTGAATCTCTTCGGCAAGCGCGTCAATATCCGAGGGCACGAGCAGATCACTCTCCCGGCGCAGTGGCGATGGGTCGTCTCAGTGGACTTCGAGTCTTAGAACGCACATGCGGCCGCCCATTGTTCCATGAGCGCCCGCCGATCGCGGTAGATGATAACACAGGTGGGAGGGGATGTGAACAGCTTCGGCGGCGTCAGGAGATCGTCCGGATAATGCGCTCGCGGCTGAGGAAGCGCCCAAGGGCCGCCGTTATCGCAAGCAGTGCCAGTGAGGCGCCACCGAGACCGCCGACCGCGCTCCAGGTGACGAACTCCGCCTCCTCCACGACCATCCGCGTTACCGCCAGTGCCGCGAATAGGAGCATGATGGCGGCCATGTTCACTATCATGTTCTCACGCATCCCCAGCATAAGCTGCGCAAAACCCATCAGCGCCACGGCGGTGATGATGAAGACGGGGACAACAAGCAGCAGATGCACGAGTACCGTCGAAGACGGCAGCATGGCCTGGGCGGCACCCCGATTGGCGAGGGCGGTGATTGCGGCCGCGGCAAGCAGCGAGAGGATAGTTGACGGGATGGCGACGCCTATCGCCTTGCCAATCCAGATGCTGCGCAGCGATACCGGCGAGCAGAGGAGCGTTTCCACGATTCCGGTCTGCTTCTCACGCAGGTAGGTCTGCCCGGAGTAGATGTAGCCAACGAAGAGGCCGATCAGCGCGCCCATGTAGAAGAGCGAGTTGTTCAGTTGCGAGACGCGTGCAACCTGCTCCTCCCCCACCCCGAGGCCCGTCATGATGCTGAACCACGCAGCGAAGAAGATGCCCGAAAACGCAAGCGCCTTGTTGGTAACTATCTCACGCAGTTCTTTGTGCGCGATTACCATGATATGATCGAGGCTCATACCGGATCCCCCTCATCGCGCACGATCTCGAAGTAGACATCCTCGAGCGACTTGATCGGCCGCGTCACCTCTTCGATCTCGAGGCCCGCATGAACGAGCAATGAGACGATCCCGGGTGTGCTCATGCCATTGCCGCGCGCAATCACCGTATCGCCGTCTGCGACGACATTCCCCAGCCTCCCCGGCGCCGCCAGCAGTTCGACCGCCTGCAGCGCTTGCGCATCAGTCCGCAGGCGCACCTCCAGTCGCTCCTCTGCCCCGCCGTGGCGGAGACTCTCAATGGTATCGCAGGCGCGGATGCGTCCACGATGCAGCACCGCGATGCGGCTGCACAGACGCTGGACCTCGTCGAGGTGGTGCGAGTTCAGGAAGACCGTGATGCGCCGGGTGGCCGCGAGCTCCTGCAGCAGCTTGCGGACCATCAGTTGCGCCTCCGGATCGAGGCCGGCGGAGGGTTCGTCGAGGAAGAGCACTTCCGGGTCGTGGACGATGGCGCGCGCAAGCCCGAGCTTGCGCTTCATTCCGGTGGAGAAGGTGCCGACTTTCTTGTCGCGCACTTCCGGCAGGCCGACGAAGTCGAGCAACTCGTCAATTCGGCGATCGGGGCTCGCTACGCCGTAGAGGCGGGCGTGGAACTGCAGACTCTGCAGCGCCGTCATGCGATCGTCAAGGCCGCTGTTCTCCATCAGCACACCTAGGCGCCGCCGGAGGCTGTCACAGGCTGCCGGGTCTTCGCCGAAAACGCGCACGGTGCCGGATGACGGCCGCAGAAGCCCCAGCAGCACCCGGATAGTAGTAGTCTTACCCGCCCCGTTCGGCCCCAGATAGCCAAAGACCTCACCAGGCTCGATGGCGATGTTGATGCCGTCGAGCACCGGCAGGGCGTGCTTCCCGCCGAACTTCTTGGTAAGGTCGATCGCTTCAACGACTGCCATGGCTGCTGTCTTTCAGCGCTGGTGTAGTCTCAGGCGGTTCTCCCGCGCCCCGAGACGAGACTATCCCCTTCCGCCGGAGCTGTCAAGCCTCGCCAGGGCCGCCGAGGCACCTACGATGTTTGACATCGAGGCTGTCACCTCGTATACTCTCTGTGTGCTAACCGTGGCCAACGCTTGCTCGCTGTAAGAACCAGTGTGCTGAGCGGGCTATGGTTGTGTACTGTGATGACAACCGCGGCAGTGCGACCGTGTGAGATGTTCCTACAGGAGGCGTCTGCGCAGTGGAGCCTTTCTCAATCGAAGAGCTTTCGGATCGTGTCGGAGGCAGGTTCCCACTTGTGGTGGCGGCGGCCAAGCGCGCCCGCCAGCTCAAAGAGGGAGCAGTGCCGCTGGTAAAGATCAGCTCAAACAATCCGCTTACTGTGGCGCTCGCGGAGATCGCCGCGGGCAGAGTCGTAGTGAAGCTGCCCGGCGAGCCGGGCGATGAGCCGGAGATCCGCCCCGGAGCGAAGCGTGAGGAACCGCGGCTCAGCGATGAGGACCTGCTCGGAGGTGACCTCTTCGGGATCGCGCTCGATGACGAGATCGGCGAGGATCTCGAGGACGATGAGCCCGAACCGGACGAGGACGAGATGTTCGACGAAGAGGAGCCGGAGTTCGAGCTTTAGACCGAGCCCCCGCGGGAGGCCGCAAATCCGTGCCTGACGACTACTATCAGGTCCTGGGAGTTTCCCGGGACTGCAGCCAGACTGAAATCAAGCAGGCCTACCGCCGGCTGGCCCGGCGGTATCACCCCGACGTCTGCCGCGAGGACGGCGCCGAGGATCGCTTCAAGGCGATCAGCAATGCCTACGCCACGCTCTCCGATGCGCAGAAGCGGCAGCGCTACGACATGTACGGGGAGAACGGCTCCAACGGCGCTGCCGGGCGTCCTGCGGACATCTTCGACATCTTCAACCAGGTCTTCGGCGGCATGGGGGGCCCCTTCGGCGCTCAGGCGCAGAACCGCGGAGCAGACCTGCAATACGAGGTAACGCTGGACCTGCAGGGCGTCGTGGATGGCTTCGAGGCCGAGCTTTCCGTCCAGCGACAGACCGAGTGCGAGCAATGTGGCGGCTCCGGCGCTGCCCCCGGCTCCTCCCCCATCACCTGTGTCATGTGCGCGGGTCGTGGCGTTGTCGCCCAGGAGCGGGCTACGCTGCTTGGCGTCATGACCACCACCAGCACCTGCCCCCGCTGTCATGGTAGGGGCGTGGTCATCGCGGATCCCTGCCCCGGATGCTCGGGCCGGGGTGTCACGCGCACATCCGAGGAAGTGCTGGTGACGATTCCCCCGGGGATCGAGGACGGGCAGCGCATCCGGATGGCGGGGCATGGAGATGTGCCCGCCGGCGGTGGCATCCCGGGCGACTTGCTTATTCGCGTCCGCGTTCAGCGGCATCCCGACTTCGTCCGCCGTGAGCGCGACCTGCTGATGAACCTCGACATCTCGTTCGTCCAGGCGGCACTGGGAGATACGGTCACCGTCCCCACGCTAGGTGGAGAGAAGGAGATCACGATCCAGCCCGGTGCTCAGAGCGGCGATCTCGTGGAGCTTGACGGCCTCGGCTTGCCACCACTCCATGGCGGGCGGCGCGGGCGGCAGATCGTGAACCTGCGAGTGGTCACTCCGACCGACCTCGATGACGACCAGCGCGCTTTGCTGATGCAGTTCGGGCTCCAGCGGGGCGAGGATGTGCGGCCACCGGAGCACCGCGGGCTCTTTGACCGCCTCCGACGGGTGCTTGGCGGAGAGGCCTGACATGGCTCCCGATGATCGCGGGCGCGTCTGGATCCGCATCACCATCCACTCCACGCGTGAAGCCGCCGACGCAGTTGCCTCAGCACTGCTGAGCGTCTCCCCCAACGGTGTGACCACCGAAGACGCTGGTGACGAGGTGTGCGTGACCGGATATGCCGGTCCCTTCCATGGTGCCGATGCCATCGCCGGCGTGAGTGTCCGCGTTCCCAACGCGCTTGAGCCGATCCCGTCGGACCTTCTGCCCCGCCCCCTGCAGATTGAGCTCTCCGCCGAGCCGGAAGAGGACTGGATAGAGGCATTCCGGTCGCATCATCAGCCGGTGCGGATCGGCCACCTCGTCATTAAGCCCACGTGGGAGCCGTGGCCAAGCCCCCAGTTGCCGCCACGCCCCCGTGACCTCGTGATTGAGATCGATCCCGGCCTCGCCTTCGGCACCGGGCAGCATCCCACGACCTACATCTGCCTTGCCGAGATGCAGGAGCGCATTCGCCCCGGCGACCGTGTGCTGGATTTCGGCTGCGGCTCGGGCATCCTCTCAATTGCCGCCGCGAAGCTCGGTGCCGGACATATCACCGCGATCGACTGCGATGAGGCGGCGCTGTCGGTGGCCGCCGAGAATGTTGCGCTCAATGAAGTGACCGACAGGGTGAAGCTGGAGGCCGCCGACAACCTCGACGACGTGGATGGCGGTCTCGACCTGGTGGTGGCGAACATCAACCCGATAGTCGTCGCCACCGAGGCCGCGAGAGTGGCGCAGTTGCTGCGGCCCGGCGGAACCTACATCTGCACCGGCATCCCTCTCAGCCGCGAGGGCCGCGTGCTGGAGGCCCTGCGCGAGGCCCCGTTCAAGGGCATTCTTCCGCGCCCGAAAGGTGAATGGATCGGCTTCGTCTGCGTCACAGCAGACGGCGATGGTTCATGACACGGGTCTTCCTCGACGACAGCCAGATCAGCGGCGATCTCGCCACCATCTCCGGCGCTGATGCCCACCATCTGCTCAATGTCCTCCGCATGGCGCCGGGCGATTCGATCATCGTGGTTGATGAGCGCGGGCGGCAGCATCAGGCGACTCTCACGGCTGTTGACGAAGCGCGGGCCCGCGACTCGGCGCGTTAGTTGAGGGATCGCCTGAGCCACTTGTCCGCGTTGAGCTTTACCACGGACTCCCCCGCGCCTCGCGCTATGAGACCGCGCTCCGAATGTGCACCGAGCTAGGGGTGTCGGCATACGTTCCGGTGCTGTCGGCGCGCTCGGTAGTTCGCCTCGGGCGTGAGGCGGGCGCGCGGAAGCAGGGGCGCTGGGAGCGCGTAGTCGAGGAGGCGGCGAAGCAGTGCGGGCGGACGCAGGTTCCGCAGGTCCTCGCGCCCCTCAGGTGGGAGGAGGCTCTGGAGCGTTACACTTCCGTGGGCGTGCCTGGCGTCATGCCGTCGGCGGGACTCGCGGGAAGTGACGCCCGCTCCCTCGGGGACGCTGCGGCGGAACTGGCCGCACGGAGCCGGCACGGCGTGGCGCTCTTCATCGGGCCTGAAAGCGGCTTCGATCTCGCTGAGGAGGCATCTGCGGAGGCGGCGGGGGTTACACTCGTGACGATGGGCCCGCGGATCTTGCGCACCGAGACTGCGGCGGTCGTCGCAAGTGCCATCCTGCTCGACAGGCTCGGGGAGATGCAGTAGGAGCGACCGGCGGCGAGAATTAGCTTGACGCGCCGACGTGGATGGAGTTATTATCATCACCTGAGCACCGTACAGGACAGTTTGACCGGGAGGTTACACCGTGGCACGACAGGGCAGTTACCGAGGGCGGCGCGGAGGCCGCGGAGGTGGCGGTGGCGGCGGCGGAGGTCGGCGCAAGAAGGTCTGCCGCTTCTGCGCGGCGCCGCAGGAGAACATACTTGACTACAAAAACGTTCCGCTCCTGAAGCGCTACCTCGACGATGAATTCCAGATCCGCAAGGCGCGACAGACCGGGACATGCCGCAAGCACCAGGCGTTGCTCGCCAAGGAGATAAAGGTAGCGCGAGAGATCGCGCTCATTCCCTTCGTCCCCGAGTGAGCCTGACTCAACCCTGACAGTTTGAATAAGGCGCCGGAGACCATCCGGCGCCTTTCGGCTTGTACGCGGTTGGGGGAATTTACCGCCATTCTACAGCGCGCAGAACCATCTCGCGCTCGTTATCCCAGTCGAGGCGCTCCACTGCCGCGGCAGGCGGAAGCCATTCGGCGTCATCGAAGGTCGGCTCAAGCTCGACGCGAGCTTCGCCAGGATCCATCTCGAAGAAGTAGACGAACTTGCTGATGACGCCGCTACCGCTCGGGTTGAGGTAGAAGTAATGCGCAACGCCGAGGTAGCGGCCCAGTTCCGCGTCGAGGCCCGCCTCCTCGCGCACCTCCCGTATCGCCGCTTGCGCGGCAGTCTCCCCCTTCTTCAGCTTACCCTTCGGCAGCCGCCACTCGTCCGTCTCGGCATGATGCAGCACCAGCACTCTCGTGCCATGCCGGTCGCGCCGGACCACCACTCCGCCGGCAGACAGCAGTTGCTGGGCGACCCTCACGGCTCTGGCACCGCCTCAAGCAGGCTCTCGACGACCTGATCGCCACTGATCTCCTCGGCCTCAGCCGCGAAGCTGGTGATGATGCGGTGCCGCAGCGCCGCGCGCGCCATCGCCTGCACGTCTTCGATGGAGGGGACCGCACGGCCGTAGATCAGCGCGCGGACCTTCGCTGTCAGGACGAGGGTCTGCGATGCGCGAGGGCCTGCGCCCCACGCGACCCACCGGCGCACGAACTCCGGAGCGATCGGGTCATCCGGCCGGCTCGAACGCGCCAGCCGCACCGCGTAATCCAGCACATGATCGCCCACCGGCGCCTCACGAATCGCCCGCTGCAGGCGCAGAATCTGCTCGGCGGTCAGCACCGGATTCACCTCCGGCGCGTACGTGGAGGTCGTCTCCTCCACGATCCGCTTCTCCTCATCGTGCGTGGGATAGCCCACATGCACGCTCAGCAGGAAGCGGTCAAGTTGCGCCTCCGGCAGCGGATAGGTGCCCTCCTGCTCAATCGGGTTCTGCGTGGCCAGTACGAAGAACGGCTCTCCGAGCGGGTAAGTGCGCCCGCCGGCTGTGACCTGCCGCTCCTGCATGGCCTGAAGCAGCGCGCTCTGGGTCTTTGGTGGCGCGCGATTGATCTCGTCGGCAAGTATCACGTCGGCGAAGATCGGGCCGGGGACGAAGCGATAGCAGCGCTCACCCGTCTCGGGGTCGCTATCGAGGATGTCAGTGCCGGTGATGTCGGACGGCATCAGGTCCGGCGTGAACTGCACGCGGGAGAACTCGAGGGCCACAGCACGTGCCAGCGTGTGCACCAGCAGTGTCTTCCCCAGGCCCGGGACGCCGATGAAGAGGCAATGCCCCTGTGCGAAGAGGCCGATCAACAGGTCCTCGATCACGCGGTCCTGCCCGACGATCACCTTGCCGACCTGTTCGAGTATCGCCAGCCTCGCGCGGGCGAGCTCCTCAATCGGGTCATGCTCTTGGGGGCGCATATCAGGCGCTTCGGTCTCAGGCAAGATCGGCGCTGCCTTTCGCTCCTCATTGTTGACGGTGCACGCATCGTAACAGGCCTGAAGTGTCGTCGTCAACTTCTGAGTGAGCACGCTCCCCCGCTGGATAGTTTCTGCATGAGCACAGGAGGATTTTCTGAGTCAGCGACAGAAGTGCGTCGTAGAGGCTTGCGCATCGCGGATAATGGACGCGAGGAGGTATTGGCGATGAGACGGGGCTTTACGCTGATCGAACTCCTGGTGGTCATCGCGATCATCGCGATCCTGGCGGCGATTCTCTTCCCGGTCTTCGCTCGGGCACGAGAGAAAGCCCGCCAGACAACCTGTATGTCGAACTGCAAGAACCTGGCGCTTGCCGAACTGATGTACTGTCAGGACTACGACGAGCGGTTCTGGAACGGCATGAACATGAACTATGGTGTGCTTGGCAACTGGAACGCAACTGACGTTGACTATAACGATGGCTGGCAGTATTTCATCTACCCCTACGTGAAGAACAATCAGATGTTCTTCTGTCCGAGCGGCTCCATGGCGCTTGGCAGCGGGAACTACGCGATCAACTCACACGGCCTGCACGGCAGAGCCCTGGCGTCGGTGAAGTCCCCCTCGGAAACATTCCTGCTGCTCGACAGCTACTACGAGTATGTCAACAGGGGCTATGACACCAGCGGTGGTCACTCACTGGCGACTCTTTCTGAGACACTCGGCGTCGGCAATAGCATCCCCAACACGGCATTCCGGCATAACGAGATGGCCAACGTCGCATTCGCTGATGGTCATGTGAAGGCGCTCGGGCAGGGCGATGTACTCAAGCGCAATATCGGGGATCAGAACCTGCCATGGATGATCACATTCAGCGACTGAGCCTGATGTCTCAGGGAGAGACGGCCCATGCCCGACCGGCATGGGCCGTCGCATTTCCGAGGGGCTGCTTCTGAACCCATTCCCAGGGATCTTGTCCGTCAGCCGGTCGGTTCATGCGGTTTTGAGCGGCACCGTCGCGCCGCAGAAGCAATGCGGCGGGGCCTCCGACCGTCGTGCCTGACCTTGAGCACAGTGGGACTGACGCAATGACGATCTGTAAGAGACCGTGAGGATGGACACCGACAAGTTCCTGTGGCGGTACGCAGTCGAGGCACTGGACTACCCGGCGGTGCTCAGCCGCAGGAGGGCGTTGCGGCTGATCATGCCCTGGTATCGCCCGTTCTCGTCGAGCACAGGGAGGCGCTTGAGGGAGTGCTCGACCATGAGTCTCAACGCCTCTTCTACAGTGGCGTCATCCGTCACTGTGATCAGATCGCTCTTCATGATCTCGCCCGCGCTGGTGTCGAGGGTAATCGCCCCGGCGGTGCGCCTCTTGCCCGGAAGCGGCAAACGATCGATGATGCCCCGCAACAGGCCCTCGGGCCGATGGCCGATGGCGGCAAGTATGTCACGGTCGGTAAGCAGCCCAAGCAGGCGATTGTCCTCGTCCACTACGGCCAGCCGCTGAACCTGCCGCTCATCGAGTGTGCGCAGTGCCTGATCTATCGAGGTGTCCGGTGTGACGGAGGCGGTCTCTCGACCCATACAATCACGAACGCGCGGGAGGCCCTCCCAGTCGACATAGCACACCCCAGGCACGGCAGCTTCTGCTTTCGGTAGTGATACCGCCGTTCGCAGAACGTCCAGGCGGGTGAGCATGCCGGTCAGTCTTCCCTCAGCATCAACGGCCGGCAGGCGCTTGAGGCTGTGCCTGCGCATCAGGTCCACGGCCTGCGCCACCTGCTGGTCATCGCGCACTGTACGCGCTGGAGAACTCATTACCTCGTGAGCGGGTATCGCGGCGGCCCTGTCGTAGAATTCGCCCACCACACCGTGGTCGGTCTCCCCCAGCAGCCCCAGACGAAGAGGCATCTGCGCCCGGCGCACAAGGTCGCCCTGCGTGATGATGCCGACCGGCCGATTTTCGTCGTCAACCACGGGCACACCATTGAAGTCCGCCTCCAACAGCAGGCGAACGATATCGGCGACAGGCCTGTCACGGGTGACACTCACCGCAGGACTCGCCATGATGTCGCGGACGAGCATCTGACGCGGAATCAGCCGGTAACGCGAGCGATGGCTGATGACCCGCATGTCCTCAACGACCACTATTCCGTCAGCAACGACCTCGGTGATCTGAGGGAGTATGTGGTCACGCTCCGGAGCAGGCAGGATCACTTCGATCTTCAGTGGCAGGTTGCTGGAAAGGACCTCCAGCCTCGCACTGGCGATTTCGCCGTTCTCGTAGTAGCCCGCCTGACCGCGCGACACAATACACCGAGCCGCAATCCTAGCCCCTCGCAGTACGTCGATGATGGCGTCGGCAACCGGCTTCCCGCCGAATCTGGCCTCTTCGCTGCTGAAAACCTCTATCACGTTGTAGGGTACAGTCATCTGCCAACCCTCCGCCTCACAAGAGGATACGCCCGATGATCAGACCAGCGATGAACAGCAGCAGACCGCCGAGCACATTGGAGATCAGGTTGACCGTCGCGTACACTCCCGTACCCTGCAGTAGCAGGGTAGATGTCTCCATGCTGAATGCAGAGAATGTCGTCAGCCCCCCAAGCAATCCGGTCATAAGGAAGAGGCGTGCCCTCGGGCCAATGCCACCTGCCTCGACGCCGACAGCGTAGACTACTCCGATAGCGAAGCTCCCTCCCAGGTTCACTATCAGTGTGCCCCATGGGGAAGCTCTCACCCCACACTCTGGCGACGGCAAGCGCGATCAGGTAGCGCCCGAGCGCTCCGGCACCTCCGCCCAGCCCTACAAGGATCAGTTCGCTACCCAACGCAACCACTCCTTGGCGGCACTTTTCGGCGCTGCTACGGTGGGGCTGACTACACTGTGCAGACGCAACCCGACAAAGGAGGCCGCGCGATACTGCCCATCAGGCGCTACTTGCGCGACCATTGCCGTCCATTCGTGGGGCGTACACAAAAAGACCCCTGCCGAATTGCGTCCTCAGCAGGAGTCATCAACCGAGCGGGGCCGGTGGTTTCGGCGGAGATGCTCTCCGCGCGGGGCGAACTCCATCGCCACTGTCAACAGCTTACGGCAGAGCAAGCAGCATCGTCAAGGGGAATTGAAGCCACGTGCGGCGAACCTTGATTGGACGGACCAGTCTGTGCCACGGGAGGCCCATGATGTCTAACCGCTTTCGGCAGTTGACGATCCTGCGCGGGGCCCTGAGCATGATCCTCGGCCTGCTGCTGCTCTTCTGGCCGATGTCGAGCGCTGAGGCCATCATCATGGTGATTGGCGCGTTCGCGCTCCTCATTGGGCTCGTGAGCGTCTTCAATGCCTTCAGCATGCGTTTCACCCTCTGGCAGCTATCCGCCGCCGGCGGCATCATCACCGCTCTGCTTGGGCTTGTCGCCCTCGGCTGGCCCGCGGTGGTCACCACCATCATCGTCTGGCTCATCGCGATCTGGGCGCTGATCTTCGGCGTGCTGGAAATCATCGCCGGGTGGATCGCCGGCTTGAACGCTCCCCTCGCCGCTGTCACCATTGGCGTGGGTCTGCTCTCGATCGTACTTGCGATTCTGCTCTTCGCCATGCCTGAGCTTGGCGTGGTGGCAATGGCGTGGATCATTGGCTTCTACTTCGTAGCCACAGGCGCCCTCACAATTTGGCACGCCGTCGAGTCAGGGCGCCCTCAACAGCGAGTGGCGGTTCAGTGACAGCGGCCCTCTGAGCAAGGGATGATCTTGACAGCGCCCCTTCCGGCGTGGGATACTCCCTGTCCATCGGCCCCGTATCGCTCAACAGCCCAAGAAGACTGACGCTAAGATGGCTGAAATGCAGCGGGCTACCGGCTTCGGAGGGTTCCAGAGATGGCTCAGGTGCGCCTGACAGGGCTGTCCAAGCGTTTCGGTCAGACTGAAGCAGTAAGATCCGTTGATCTCGAAGTCCAGGATCACGAGTTCCTCGTGCTTGTAGGACCCTCAGGCTGCGGCAAGACCACGGCTCTGCGGATGATCGCGGGCCTCGAAGAACCCACCTCCGGCGACATCTACATCGGTGACCGCCGCGTGAACGAACTCTCGCCTAAAGACCGCGATATCGCGATGGTCTTTCAGAACTACGCCCTCTACCCGCACATGACCGTGTACGACAACATGGCCTTCAGCCTGCGGCTGAGCAAGCTCCCGCGCGAGGAGATTGGTCGTCGCGTGCAGGAGGCCGCCGAGATGCTCGGTATCGCGGAACTGCTCGAGCGCAAGCCCGGCCAGCTTTCCGGCGGGCAACGGCAGCGGGTGGCGGTAGGCCGCGCCGTCGTGCGCGAACCGGCGGTCTTCCTGATGGACGAGCCGCTGTCGAACCTCGACGCCAAGCTGCGCATCCAGACGCGTGCGGAGCTTATCAAGCTGCACCGCCGCCTCGGCATTACGACCGTCTATGTCACCCATGATCAGGTCGAGGCGATGACCATGGGCGACCGGATCGTAGTCATGCGTCACGGCGAGGTCCAGCAGTGCGACACCCCTCAGGAAATCTTCGACCACCCCGCAAATCGCTTCGTCGCCGGCTTCATCGGCAGTCCGCCCATGAACTTCATTGATGCGCAACTGAAGGCAGATGGCGAAGCAGTGATCGTAGCGGCCGAAGAGCTGCAGGTTACGCTCCCGCCGGAGATGGCGGAGAACGAGGCCGTCCGGGAGTATCTCGGCCGCCCCATCGTCTTCGGCATCCGGCCGACGGATATCCACGATGCCTCGCTGCCGGGTCCGGTCTCCCCTGAGCCGGGGAACACCGTCCAGACGCAGGTAGAGGTCGTTGAGCCGATGGGCGCCGAATCTATGGTCTACCTCACCGCCGGTTCGCACAGCCTCGTCGCAAGCCTCGACAGTGCAACCTGTGCCAACGAGGGGCAGCCACTGAAGGTCTCCCTCAACATGCCGCGAACTCATCTCTTCGATGCGGAGACCGGGAAGACCATAGTGTAAGGCCCGCACCCGCGATCCATCCCGCCGCCTCACCCCGACACGGAAGGAAGAACATTCCGCATGGACATTCGCCAGCCGTCGCAGCACGAGCAGTTTGACTTTGACTCGTGGGCCGAGATTGAGCGCAAGCTCGATGAGCTTGGCCTCGCGCTTCCCTGCAGCGAGAACGTCTCGGTGCTCGCCGGGCCGCAGCAGGCCGGTCCGCTGCAGTTGCCCAACGCGCTGGCGATCCACCCGGTTGAGGGCTGCGATGGTTCCTCCGATGGCCGCCCCGAACCGCTGACCTTCCGCCGCTACAACCGCTTCGCCCGTGGTGGCGCAGGGCTGATCTGGATGGAGGCCACGGCCGTGGTGCATCGCGGGCGAGCCAACCCGCGGCAACTGTGGCTGCACCGGGAGACGGTCGGCGACTTCGCGCGGCTGATCGACGCTCTGCTCGCAGCCGCCGCTGATGAACATGGCACCGACTATCGCCCCGTCACCGTCGCACAGCTTACGCACTCGGGCCGCTACAGCAAGCCCGATGGCGCCGCCGCACCTGTGATCGCGTACCGTCACCCGGTGCTGGACCCGCGGCATAATCTGCCCGAGGACTACCCGATCATCAGTGATGAGGAACTCGACCGCCTGCAGGACGCTTACGTTGCAGCCGCTCGCTTTGCGCTACAGGCCGGGTTCGATGCGGTGGATGTGAAGGCCTGCCACGGCTACCTGCTCTACGAGTTGCTCAACGCGCACACTCGCGAGAACAGCCGCTACGGTGGCAGCTACGAGAACCGGACGCGGATGGTGCGCGAGATTGTCCAGCGCATTCGTGACGAGGTGCCGGGCATCGCGATCGTCAGCCGCCTGAGCGTCTATGACGCCATGCCTTACCCCTACGGCTTCGGCATGGCCGAGGATGGCTCGATGGAGCCCGACCTGACCGAGCCGATCCGCCTGATCGAGGAGCTTCAGGAACTTGGCGTCTGCCTCATCAACGTCGCCTACGGTAGCCCCTACTACAATCCGCACGTTGAGCGCCCCTACGACACGCACGAGATCGGCGGCTATATTCCGCAGGAGCACCCGCTGGTGAACATAGCCACGATGGTGGACCTGCACCGCAAGCTTGCGGCGAAGGTGCCGCAGATGCCGCTGGTGGCGACCGGCTTCACGTGGCTGCGCGAGTATTCGCCGCTGGTGGCCGCCGCGCTGGTGGAGGCCGGAGAGGCCGCCAGCGTTGGGTGGGGCCGCATGGCGCTCGCGCACCCCGGCTTCGCCCGCGAGATCATCGAGCAGGGCGCACTCGATCCGACGAAGGTCTGCATCTGCTGCTCGTCCTGCACGCAGATCATGCGCGATGGCGGGCGCTCCGGCTGCGTGGTGCGCGACTGGGAGGTATACGAGCCGATCTTCCGCGAGGGACAGGCGCGCAACCCCGTCGTCATGCGCGAACTGGCGAAGATCTGCCGCGACTGCCACGCTCCGACCTGCCAGACCGGCTGCCCGGCGGGCGTGAATATTCCCGGCTTCGTGACCGCCATCGCCGACGGCGATGAGCGCCGCGCCTATCAGGTCCTGCGCGAGAGTAATCCACTACCGGAGATGTGCGCCTACGTCTGCCCGGCGGAGACACAGTGCGAGGGCGCCTGCGTGCAGCGGCACATCGGGCCGGGTCCAGTGCCGATCCGACAGCTTCAGCGCTACGTCTGCGAGATCGCGCGGCGCGAGGGCTGGACGGCCGTGGAGGCGCCCGCGCAGCTTCGCGACGAGCGTGTCGCGATCATCGGCGCCGGGCCCGCGGGTATCGCCTGCGCGGTGAGGCTGCTGGAGCAGGGGCTTTCGGTGACGATCATTGACGCCGCCGAACAGGCGGGCGGAGTGGCCTCAGAGACGATTCCGGTCGCTCGCCTCGCCGAGATGGCGGCACCCGACGAGGTTGCCTGCATCCTCAACGGCTGCGCGACCGGGCGGGTCGAGTGGCGGCTCGGGACGCGCATGAGCGCCGATCTGACGGTTGATAACCTGCTCACCGAGGGCTTCGATGCGATCTTCGTGGGCGTCGGCATGAGCCAGGGCATTGCGCTTTCCGGCGCTGAGCGACCCGACAGCGGCGTGATCGAGGCGCTGGAGTTCCTGCGCAAGGTCAAGTCCGGCGCCATCACGGAGGTGCCGAATCGCGTCGCGGTGCTGGGCGGCGGGAATACGGCGATGGATGCGGCCGTGACCGCGAAGGAACTCGGCGCGTTGGACGTCTACCTCGTCTACCGCCGATCATTCCCGGAGATGCCCGCATGGCCCGCTGAGCGCGATGAAGCCCTTGAGAAGGGCGTGCACTTCATGCTGCTGACGCAGCCGCTGGACTACGTGGCGGAGGGCGGGCGACTGACCGGGGTGCGGGTGGCGGCGACTTCACTTGGCGAGCCGGATGCCTCAGGGCGCCGGCGACCGATCGTTGATGAGGCCTCCGAGCGCGTGCTTGCGGTGGACCTGGCGATCGAGGCGGTTGGGCAGGCGCCGCCGAGCGACCTTGCACAGTGGCTGCCCGGCGTGGAACTGACCGATCGCGGGCTGATCGCGGTCGCGGATGGTACCACGCGCACCTCACGCGAGAGCGTCTATGCCGGCGGCGACATTGTCAACGGCGGTGAAACGGTTGTGCGCGCAGTGGCTGATGGCGTCCGTGCGGCGGACGAGATCGCGCGTGACTTGACGGGGGCATAGCTGCGTCACACCCCCGTGCGCTGCGCCACAGTCGTGGTCGCCAGATAGACATTTCCGTCCTCGGAGATGTGCGTCAGGCGGTTCACCATCTGCACGTCGATGCCCTCGATGGGATCGGCGGGCTGCCACTCCCAGCGCGTTCCGACCACCAGCGGGAACCACTCCTCGCGCTCCTCCGGGCACTCGAAGCGCGACAGCAGCGTGTGCGCGGTGATGCCGTTCTCGGCCTCGTGGCGAAATGCCACGGGGCCGACGCCGCGCGCGAACCACCAGCACCACTCCCCCGCCCAGAGCTTATTTGACTCCGCTTCGCGCGCTTCGCTCTGCCGGTCTTCAGAAGCAAGACTGATGGTCGCGCGCACCAGCAGGCAGCCGTCAAACTCACCCGCGGGCGTGCTGACCGTCTCTTCATCCGACGGCACCCACACACTCATGCGCATCGGATGCGGGGAGTACGAGAA
>JAAYJW010000008.1 GCA_012522765.1 candidate division WS1 bacterium
GTCATGCCCTTGCCGAGCACGATGAAGTCCGGCTGCAGGCCGATGCGCGAGCTGTAGACGACCTCCGGGACCCAGAATCCGGTCTGTATCTCATCAATCGCCATCAGCGCGCCCGTCTCATCACACAGACGCCGTGCAAGATGCAGATACTCCGGATCCACCACGATTGCCTCGCGGTTCATCATCACCGGTTCCGCCCAGAAGCCGGCGACATTCTCGCCATGCGTCGCAAAGATGCTGCAAAGCTCGTCCGGGTCATTCGGCTGAACCGCCACGATCTGCACGTTGCAGAAGTATTCCGGCCACATGCCGCGCAGGCGCTGGGCGAAGAGGTCGGTGCCGTGATAGTTGCCATCCAGCACCACGAAGACCGGGGCGCCCTCGCCGCGATGGTTGGCGAGCATCATCTTCATCGCCGCCGCGCAGGCGACGCTGCCGGTAGCGACACCGGCGAGCACCGTGTTGAGGCTGTCCGGGTCGCTCTGCAGATCGTCCAGCTCGCGGCCGGGGTTGCACAACTGCACCAGCTTCTCCGTCAGGCGCTTGACCGGCGCGGAGGGGATGTTCGAGTGATTGTCCCAGACGATCCCGCGCTCGATGCCGTCCAGCAGCAGCTCGCGCAGTTCGGGATGATCGTAGCCCCACGTCATCTGGTAGTGCCCTGCGGTGCAGTCGAGGAAAAGCTTACGCTGCTCGGTGAGATAGAACAGACCATCGCCGACCAGCAGGTCGTCGGGCGCGTCGGTCACACAGCGGCCGTAGGAGCGCTGAAACCAGCGCTTGTCCGGGCACGGCACAACCGGGACTTCATTGATCGCGCTCCCCACCCGGTGTAGCAGCGCCGGATGGGCGCTGTCGGATAGATAAGCGCGGGCGGTTGACAGTGTCCGCGCCAGGCATCCCGCTCGATCGTTCATGAGATTCGCAAATGTCAGTGCCATCTTCGCCACCCTGTCCGCGGATCATGATCTTCTGCGACCGCTGGTGGCATTTTCGCCGACGCGACAGCAAACCCTCCGCGCCGTCCCGGTAATACCACTGATAGATCGCAGGAGCTTTCACGGAGATTCCCGCGAGAATACCCTACTATTTCTGCTGTTTGCACTTGCACAAAACATGAACTTTGGCTACACTCACATAAGTGAGGGAGTTGTAGCCGTACATGGCAGTACATCAACCCCATCTCTTGATTGATGTCACTGTGGCGAGGTAATGCGGCAACATCGCGGTCACGCGTCTGGCTGAGGTAGATGGCAGGCCGGCTGGACACAGCAATATTGAACTCTACCCACCCCCTCGCCGCTGGCTGGGGCAACGAGTGGTGCGTTGTATAGCAGCCCATTATCCGCCTCTATGAGGAGGGTGGAGCAAGTGTTGTCACGCACGGCGTACAGGATAATATTGATCTCAGCTTCACTAATGTGTACGTCGCTGGCTCTCGCAGAGACGGTAAGGCTGGACGTCCTCGAGGACGAGGCCGTAGTCTCCGGGGATCTGGCTGATCAGAACTTCAGCGCCCTGTCCTACCGTGGCGGCCTCTACATCGGAGTGGCATCGGACGCGCTCTGGACCGGCCGTTCCTACCTCAAGTTCGATCTCTCCGGTCTCGATTCCCCGGTCACGTCCGCGCGACTGTGGCTCTATCTGACGCAGAAGTTCGATGAACCAGATCGACCCGTGGGCGCATACCTGACCACTGACGACTGGTCGGAGGCGACCCTGACCTGGAACAACGCTCCTGCCCCCGTGAGTGGCCCGGTTGACAGCGCCCAACCGCCCTTTGCCGCGTTGCAGTGGTACTGCTGGGATGTAACCGCGCTTGTGCAGCAGGAGGCTGCAGGTGATGGCATCCTCAGCATGCTGCTCAAAGAGATCGAGGAGAGCCTCGACCCCTGCACATGGAACTACTATGCCGAGAGGGAATACAACGGTCAGGCTCTCGCTCCGCACCTCGAGATACAGTACGGCGACTACGAGGATCCCGGCGCTCCGCCGGCACTGATACTGCCTGACGACCTGACGGTGGAACAGCAGACGCCGCAGGGCAGTGAGGTTCACTTTGAGGTCAGCGCCATCGACTGCAGCGGAATGCCCGTTGACGTGGTCGCTACGCCTGCCTCCGGGTCGCTCTTCCCCGCGGGGGAGACTACCGTGGCGGTGAGCGCCACCGATGGGGCGGGCAAGTCCTCCGCCGGGAGCTTCGAGGTCACGGTGGCCGACACCACCCCGCCGGTGCTCTCCTTGCCCGAAGACATGCTGGTCCCCCAGCAAATTCCCGCGGGCGCCGTGGTGGAGTTTGCACCGGAGGCGACCGACGTGGTTGATCCTCATGTTACCGTCACCTGCGAACCTCCTTCAGGTTCCATCTTTCCCGTCGGCACCACCATCGTAAACGTCACAGCAACAGATTACTCAGGCAATGAAGCTATCGGCGCCTTCGGCGTTACCGTCGAGGCGGCAACTGCCCCCACCTTTGCGCTGACCACGCTCGAGCCCACGCTCTGGCCGCCGAACCACAAAATGCGCCTTGCCGCGACAGTCAGTAACGTCCGCGACGATCTCGATCCCGACCCGCAGGTGATCATCACCGTCACCTCCAACGAGCCGATCAACGGCATCGGCGATGGCAGCACCGAGCAGGACTGGGAGATCGTCCGGCGCGGGGCCGTCTGGGAGATATTCCTCCGGGCCGAGCGAGCGGGGCCCAGCGACGGGCGCGAGTACCTCATACAGGTGACCGTTACGAACGCCGCAGGCATTTCCGCACAGGATCAAACTACCGTCACCTGCCCTGAGGATCAGGGGGGCGGGCGCTGGAAAGGCAAGTAACCTCCGGGCCATCGGATCCGCACAGCAGTCAACACACAGGGCGCCGGCATCCGCCGGCGCCTTCTCCATGTCGGCTCTGTGTCCAAACCACAGTCAGGGTTTATCCCGCGCACACCTGCGGGTTTCCCCCGATTCATTCCGCCCCCCACACGTGCTAATCTGAAACACCTGTACATTTTGGGGCTTCTGGGGTGGAATCGGATGTATCTCAAGGACAAGGTCGCGTTGATCACAGGCGCCGGTGCGGGCATAGGCGCGTCCGGTGCGGAGCTGTTCAGCCGTGAGGGCGCCCGTGTCTGCCTCGTGGACATTGACCGGGACGAGCTGGATGAGCAGGTCGCGAAGATCCGCGACAGCGGGGGAGAGGCAATCGGAATCGTCGCGGACATGCGAGAGCCAGCACAGGTCGGTGATGCGGTGACGTCGGCAATCTCGCAGTGGAACTCACTCGACATCGCGTGGGCGAACGCGGGCATCAACGGCGTCCGGGCGCCGGTGGAGGAGATCACGCCGGAGGAGTGGGATGAGGTTCTCGCAACTAATCTCCGTGGCACCTTCCTTACCGCGAAATATGCCGCACCTCACCTGAAGGAGCGCAACGGGGTGCTGCTGATCACATCCTCCATCAACGGGACGCGCAAATTCACCGGCATCGGCGGCAGCCCCTACGCCGCATCAAAGGCCGGCCAGGTCGCCTTCGGCAAGATGCTCGCGGTGGAACTGGCACAGAAGGGTGTCCGCGTCAACGTCATCTGCCCCGGGGCGGTCGAGACGGAGATCGGGGAGAGCACCAGGGAGCGCAACACCGAGGAAATTGAGCTGGGGATCGAGTATACAGAGGGCATAATGCCGCTGGTGGAGGAGGACACGCTGCACTCTGAGCATGTAGCTCGTGCGGCCCTCTTCCTCGCTTCCGATCAGGCGGAGGGCATCACCGGTACGGTGCTCTACGTGGACGGCGCGGAGTCGCTGATCCAGTAGAAGGCGCCGGAGGTGTCGTCACGCTCAACCTCATCCGCTCGCTCGGGTTGCCACTGCGCCGGGGGAGGTTGAGCGGGGCCGCGCGATGAACAGCGCATTCCGCCGCTGGACGATACGGGCGGGCCCGCAACACCCCTGCGGGCTCGCCCTTGCGCTTAAAGCCTCAAGCCCCGCAGTAGTCTGCGGGGCTCCCCAAGGCACGCGATCCATCCGGTTACTCTCTGCTCTCCCCGTTGGGGCGAAGCGGCGGCCTCCGGACCAGGCAGTCGAGGCCGCCGAGTATCTCCCTGTATTCTCCTCCGCGGGCCAAAGCTCGTCATGTCCCGGCGGCAGGCTTTGCCATTGTACTCATCACGAAGTTCCCGTCAAGCATTCGAGCAGAATCAGCCCGGTTAGCCTCACTCCGCGGCGAATTTGTAGCCGAAACTACGCACGGTGATAATCCGCTGCGGGTTCTTCGGGTCGTCCTCGATGCGATTGCGCAGGTTCGATATGTGCGTCTCCACCAGGTGTGGGTCATACTGCTCGTAATCCCAGACCGTCTCGAGCAGTTCGTCGGTGGAGAAGACGCGCCCCGGTTGCTGCATCAGCACCTGCAGCAGGCGCATCTGTGTCGGCGTCAGGTCAACACGCTCTTCATTGACGGTCACCTCTCGTGAATCGAGGTCGAGCATCACGCCCGCGCCTTCAAGCGTCCGCTTCTGCGTGAGACTAGCGCCGGGGCCCACGCGTCTCAGCACGGCCTTCACGCGCGCGACAAGCTCCCGCGGTGAAAAGGGCTTGGTGATGTAGTCGTCGGCTCCGAGTTCGAGGCCGAGGATGCGATCGGCCTCCTCGTTGCGCGCCGTCAGCATGATGATGGGCACGGACGACTTCTGACGGATCTGCTGACAGACACTGGTGCCCTCAAGATCGGGCAGCATGATGTCGAGCAGCACGAGGTCGGGCTTGCGTCCCTTGCTCCCGCTCATCACCTCAAGGGCCGCGAGGCCCGAATCGGCTGTGATAGTGTTGAACTGCTCGCCCTCAAGCTTTCGCTGGACGGCATCGCGCAGCATCTCGTCGTCATCGACGATCAGCACAGTAGCTCCGCGCAATGTCGCACCTCCTCGAATTCGTGATGTCTATGAGGCTACCCGCCCTCAGTCTCATAGAGCGGGAAGACCAGATAGAACGTGCTCCCTTTGCCCGGGGTGCTCTCAACCCCCAGTACACCGCCCAACAGGCGCGTCAAACGCGACGCGATGGCGAGACCCAGTCCCGAGCCCTTGGCGCTCCGTTCGGTCAGTCGCCCGCGGTAGAACTCGTCGAATATCCTCTCGACATCCTCCTGCGCGATCCCCGGCCCATCGTCAATGACTTCAATCATGAAGCAGTTGTTCGGTGGCCACTGTTCGTCGCCCGGTGCGGCAGAGGTCATCTGCTCGAGGTGCGCAAGATATTCGCGCGGACAAACCGTCGCCCGGACCAGCACCGTCCCGTCCTGCTGCGTATACTTGACAGCATTCCCCACGAGGTTGAAGAGCACCTGCGCGAGCCGATCGGCATTCGAGGAGATCAGCGGTAGATCGCCGATGATCTCGTCGCTCAGGGAGATGTTGCGCCGTGCCGCCTCGGGGGAGAGGGTGTCTATGATGTGCTCGATCACCGCTACCACGTCCACCGGATGTCGGCGGATGGGCATCGCGCCCGCGCGTAGCCGGGACAGGTCGAGCAGGTCCTCAACCATGCGGTCAAGCAGAATGCACGTGGTCTCGATGCGTCTGAGGAACTCTCGCTGCTCTTCATTGATCTCGCCGGCATCGCCATCAAGCAGCAGTTCGTTGTAGGCGCGGATCGCCGCCAGAGGCGTCCGCAGTTCGTGCGAGACACAGGAGATTAGCTGCCTGCGGAAGCGTTCGATGCGCGCGGCCTCCGTCGCTGCGGCGCCGAGCGTGGCCAGCGACCGCAGCAGCGCCGTCTGCTGCGCGTCGGGCTCATCGTATGAAGCCGCGATCACGCCGACCAGGGCGCGTTGCCCCTTATCATCCGAGTGGGGGTCGGTCCGCATCTGCACCAGGAGGCAGGCACGCTCCCCGCCGCGCCAGTCGCCGCGGTTGAGCAGACGGTACGGCTGATCGCCGAGTGCGAACTCCGCCAGCGGATCGCCCATCCTCAGATCGATCGGCCCTTCGTCGGGGTCCACCTGCTCGATCTGCACCGCCTCAGGCGATGACCTGCCATCATCCTCCGCCAACCGCACGGCACGCGCGACCTCTATCAGTTGGCCGTTCTCATGGTCGGCTTCGAAGACCGAGACCGCGGGAAAGCCGATGTGCCGCGCCGCGACCGCCGCGATGCCGCGCATGACCTCGGCGCTATCGCTGAGCCCCATCAACGAGGCTACCGACTCCAGCAGGGACTGCGCGCGTCGCCCTCCCGATTCAGCCTGTTCAAGCCGCGATCTGAGGCATTCGGTCTCCTCTGGATTGCCCGATCCGCCTGCGCCGGTTGAAGCCTGGCTCTGGTTCATCCGCCACCCCATTCAGTCGCGCTACTGCCCGCCGCCCAGGGCGCCTAGAACGCTGGTCATGGACATCAGACCCGGCCCGAGTAGGATAACGAAGAGGGCCGGGAAGATAAAGAAGATCAGTGGGAAGAGCATCTTGACCGGCAGAGCTGCGGCGACCTCCTTGATTTGGAGGCTGCGCCGAGTGCGCAGGGAATCCGACTGCGTTCGCAGTGCCTTCGCGATGCTCACCCCCAGTTGCTCCGCCTGAGCCAGCGAGCCCACCAGCGCGTTGAGGTTGTCCTCGCCGACGCGATCGGCCATGTCCTGCCATGCCCGCTTGCGCGTCTTGCCCACTCGCACCTCGCCCAGCAGGCGCTTGAACTCATCCACCAGCGGGCCGTCCTTGCGCTGAACCACTTCGGCAAGGGCGCCGTCGAGACCTGCGCCGGCCTCAACCGATACAACGAGCAGGTCGATGACGTCCGGCAGCGCCTTGCGCACCATAGCGTGGCGGCCCTCAATGCTCTTTTGCAGCATGTAGTGCGGGGCGAGGAGCCCGGCGACGGCCGCGAAGCCCGCCACCGGCACCTGCAGCGTCGCGCCCAGGATCGGGTTGTTCCACAGCCAGATCGCCGCGCCGAGGCCGGCCACGGCGGAGAAGATGCGCAGCGTCATGAACGATTGAGCGTTGAGCCCCATCGGGTGCCCGGCCTTCTCAAGCTCCTGGCGCGCCGTCTCCAGCGCCTCGGCAGGCGCCATCGCGCCGATCGCGTTGATGAAGCGGCCCGCGATTGGCTTGAGCACTCGCTCGTGGAACGGCAGCGCCAGCTCCTCAGCTATCGGAGAGCGGGGCCGCTGCCTTAGCTGCTGCACGCGCTCCTGCACTCGCAGGCGGCGTTCGTCGGCCATGATCGCGAGACCCACCACCAGCACCGCGGTGAAGACCAGGCCTACAATCACAAGTATCAGGGGATTCATACTCTCGGTTGCTCCCTCTCCCCGCCCGTCCTCGGCCTCAAATATCGATGTCCAGCATCTTCTTGATGATAATGATCCCCGTCACCATGAGCAGCCCCGCGCCCATCAGCATCATCTGCCCGAGCCGCTCAGTGAAGAGCGGGTTGAGGTAGCCGGGGTTGATGGCGGAGATGACCAGCGAGATGACGATAGGCATGGCAATCAGGATGCCCGCGGACATGCGGCCCTCGCTGGTGGCCGCGTTGATCTCGCCCTGCAGCCGCACGCGCTCGCGGATCATCCCCGCGATGTTGTCGAGCACCTCCGAAAGATTACCGCCCATCGTGAGCTGTGTCTGCATCGCGGCGACGACCAGCTCGAGGTCATACGAGTCGCTGCGCATCAGGAGCCCCTCCAGCGCCTCGGATACCGAGATGCCGACCTGCACCTCCTGCAGCACCCGCTGGAACTCCTCAGAGATGGGGGGGTGCATCTGCGAGGCCACGACCTGGAAGCCGCGCGTGAGCGCGTAACCCGACCGCAGCGCCGAGCTGAGCATGTCGAGCGCGTCCGGAAGCTGGCTCGTCAGTGCCGCCTGCCGCTTCTGCGCGCGCTGGACCATGTACATGTACGGGGCGCCGAGGCCAAGTCCTCCCGTCAGGATGCCCAGGATAGGCTGTCCCGTGACCAACCAGCCGATGGTCAGACCCGCGCACATGGCGACGGTGCAGATGATCATCGCCTCTGACGGCCGCAGCAGCAGACCCGCGCGCAGCAGTTGCATCTGGATGCCATCCCAGAACTCCGTGCCTCGCAGAGCCTCGCTCAGTTGCGGCATCGGATCCGCTCGGCCGACCCGGTGCGTACCCTCAGTCTCGTACACGGCGCCGCTTACGTCGGAGCCTTCAACCAGTCGCTCGCTTGCGGAGGGCCCGCCGGTGAAGACCAGCAGCAGAACCACGATCAGGCCGAACACCAGCCCGCCGCCGACCACTGCCAGCGTCAGTGGGTCCATACTTCAGCTCCCAGTGACTGCCATTCCCGCCGCGCGCGTGCGCGGCACCCGGCGCAACTGCCGCGCACGGGACGGAGGCGTCAGTTCGTTGTCGTCACTCCCGCTGTGACCCCTGTTGCTACTGCAGGACTACCCGAAGAAGCTCCGCCGCTGCTGAGTGGGCTCGGCATCGGCGAGGAACATGTTCGGTGGAAGCTGCACGCCCTCCGCCGCGAGCTTGTCCACGAACAGCGGCTGGATGCCCATCGGGCGATGCTCAACGATCAGCCGCCCATCGTCGTCCACACCATGGTGCTTGAGAGTGAAAAGGTCCTGCGTGATGATCTCATCGCCCTCCATCCTCTGCACCTCGGTGACGTAGGTGATCTTACGCGAGCCATCCCTCATGCGATCCTGATGCACGATGAGGTCAATGGCGCTCGAAATCTGCTGTCTGATCGCGTGTGAGGGCAGTTCCGTCCCCGCCATCAGCACCATCGTCTCCAGACGCGAGAGGCAGTCCCGCGGACCGTTGGTGTGGGCGGTGGAGAGCGACCCCTCGTGACCGGTGTTCATGGCCTGCAACATGTCGAGCGCCTCTCCGCCGCGCACCTCACCCACGATGATGCGGTCAGGGCGCATACGCAGGGCGTTGCGCACCAGGTCGCGGATGCTGATCTCACCGGTGCCCTCCAGGTTCGGCGGCCGGCTCTCGAGCGTCAGCACGTGCTCCTGCTGAAGCTGCAACTCCGCCGCGTCCTCGATCGTCACGATCCGCTCCCCGACCGGGATGAAGCTCGACAGCACGTTCAACGTTGTCGTCTTACCCGATCCCGTGCCTCCCGACACAATGACGTTGAGCTTGCCTCGCACGCACAGCTCGAGGAAGTCGCACATCTGCGCGCTCATCGAGCCGAAGCGCACCAGGTCCGACCCCATGAGCGGGTCGGCGGAGAACTTTCGGATCGTCAGGTAGGGCCCCTTCACCGCAAGGGGGGGGATGATCGCGTTGACACGCGACCCGTCAGGGAGGCGGGCGTCCACCATCGGCACCGCCTCGTCCAGACGGCGGCCCAGCGGCGCGATGATCTTCTCGATGATCCGCATGATGTGCTCGCCGTCGGCGAAGCGAATCGGCGCCTCGAGCAGCTTACCGCTCCGCTCAATCACAACATGCCCCGGACCGTTGACCATGATCTCCGAGATGCTGTCATCGGCCAGCAGCACCTCCAGCGGCCCGAAGCCGCGGATCTCGCTGATTACGGCCTGGGTAAGCTGATCCAGCGTCCGCACCGGAAGCGTCATCTCGTGGTTGGTCAGCACCACGTTGGCAAAACGCCGCACCTGCTCGGCAAGTTGCTCCTGGGTGTAGTTCTCCAAAGTCGTGAAATCCGTCTCACGCAGCAGGCGATGGTGGACCTCACCCTGAATCTCCAGCATCTCCGGGGTGTAGAGCACCGCCGCCGCTGCAATCGACTGATCTGTCAGTTGAGCCATGGTAGGCAACTCCTTGGAGGACCGGAACGTCCCTTCGCTCGCGAAAGTCGCGGCGGCACTCCCTGACGATTACAGCGCCGGCCCCTCCGCTCGCCGGCCCCGACGCTGCCGCAACTCCCAGACTGTCCCCCCAGGATGCGTCACCGGCGTCTAGGCTCCCTGCTCGCGCCTGCGCCGCTCCTCGGCCATCGACTCCTCGAGGATCCCCACCAGTTCGCGGATACCGCGCGCCAGCGGCGACCCCGCACGGCTCAGCACGGCCGGCGTGCCCTCGTTTATGGATGCTATCGCAGCCACCGGGTCATCAGGGATCGTATGCACCACCCGCGTCCCTGCAGCCTGTTCAAGGTCCTCGGCAGTCAACTCGTTCGACCGCGCCCAGCGGCTTACCACCAGCTTAATGCGCTCGGGCGCTATCCGCTCCGCCAGCAACTGGTTGTATAGCGTCGCGGTATCGCGAACCGCCGAAAGGTCCATCAGTGCACTCACCAGCACGATGATCTGGCAGCGGGAGAAGATGTAGTCACTCGCTGCGCCGATCAGCGGCGGGACGTCGAAGAAGACGAAGCGGTACTGCCGCCGCAGCAGACCGATCAGGTCGGCGAGGAATGAGACTTCCTCACCGCTGCCCAGCCGGCCGCCCGCCCCCGAGCTTCGTGGGACCCCCGCAAGCACTCTGAGGCCCGATGGGGAGTGGGTGGAGAGGTGCGTTTCGATGATGGTGCTGTCAAGTTCGCCGGCAAACTCGGCGAGGTCACCGATGTGGTGCGCCGGGCTGATGTCAAGCATCAGGGGAACGTTCCCGTACTGCCCGTAGAAGTCAACGAGAATGACCTGCCCGGGGTGCTTTTGGGCGAACGCCACTGCCAGATTGACCGCTATCATGCTCTTGCCGATGCCGCCCTTGGCGCCGGTAACGCCAATCGTCACCGGCATCTTCGACGGATCGGTGATGAGATCGTACTCGGTTGTATCTCGCGCGCCCGTCAGTTCGGCCAGCGACACGAGCAGCTCCACCACCTGCTCGGCAGTCACCTCAGGCCCGATAACGGCGCGAAGGCCGGATCGGAGCGCCCGGCGTGCGACCTCGGGTGCCTCCGCCCGGCCTTCGGCTACCATCAGTACAGATGCGACATCGGGGGCCGCGAGCGCGATCATCTCCGCGGCCTCGTAGCCCGTCATACCCGGCATCTCTTCATCCAGCAGGATGATGTCGGGCGTGAACTGGGCGGCCATCTGCGCCGCCTCCAGCCCATCGTGAGCGACCGCTACGACGTCCACGTTCCCGCCGCCTGCTTCCGCGAAGAACGCGGCCAGTTGCGCCTGGAGCTCGTCGGA
>JAAYJW010000128.1 GCA_012522765.1 candidate division WS1 bacterium
GTCCGAAGCGATCGTCCGCGCGGCATAGATCACGTCACCGGTCTCCGTTTCGGTGTTGCTGCCGAGGTGCACTACGCCCGAGCGATCGCATGGCACCCGCTGCCAGTCTGCCGGGATGGCTGCCCGATTCTCCTCAGGTGAGAAGCGCACCTGCTGTACCGGCCACCACGCCGGGTTCGCATAGCGAGGGCTGACGAGCCACTCGCTCTGCGGCGCCGCCTGCTGAGGGCCTGCCTCCGCCGGTCGGATAACGACGGCGCTCACGCCCCATCCCGTCGGCCCGCCGAAGGTGAGATCGAGCCGGCCATCCCTCACGTCGGCGATGAAGACGCCCATCTGTGCGCCGCCGGGGTAGAAGTCAGTGTCGAAAAGACGCACGCCGGTCTCATCGCGGACCATTCCCGAGCAGCGGAGGTTGCGATTCGTCCACGATGGATTGCCACGCGTCACCCGCACCTCGTATGCGCCATCGGGGAGGTCCACCCGCAGCGTGCGCGGCTGCCCGCAGTAGATGATGCGCCCGACGATAGCATCGTCCGGCCGCCACTCATACGGCCAAAACGGCAGGTCCCGCGCCACCATCTCCTGCTGCCCCTGGCCCTGCCGGTGCGCCATGGCGTATCCGGTCTCCTCGGGAGTGGGCATCGAGATGTCATCCACCGGCAGCCACCCGTAGCCGCGTTCGGCGGAGTAGTCCGTCGCCGGCATGAGCGGGCTCCATGGATCGCCCGCCTCCTCGGCCCCGAAGTCCAGCGCAACCGTGGCGCCCTCCGCGTCGGCCATCGCGCGCCATTCGTCGAAGTAGCGTTCATCCGCAGCCGCCTGTGCATCGCGCAGAAGCCCCTCGGCCTGCGCGCGGTATGCAGCGTCATCCCGAACGCGCAGCGCCATCAGCGGCTCCATGCGCGCTCCGAGATCGCCGAAGTTGCCATCAAGCGCATGCTCCACCCGTTGCACCATCGCGTCGCCCTGGAGGCGGTCGCTGATCGTGCGCTCCTGCCCGGCCGGCCCCAGCACCAGCACGCCGTAGATCCGCACCGCCGGCACCTGCACGAGCGCCAGGTCGCCCTCGCACCGCATCAGCAGCGGGCGCGGCTCGGCATCGGGCGTCAGCCACAGCGCCTCCTCCGGCTCGGCCATCCCCTCCGGCAGCCGGATAGTCACCTCCATCGGCTCGGTCGGCGTTGCGACCTCCGCCTCGAAGTTCACGTCATAGTTGACGAAGTGTGCGCTGAGCAGGTCCGCGCCCTGTGCCTGGTGCCGCCATGTGCTGACCCAGAGCAAGCGCGGCAGGTCGCCATCAAGCAGCGTCTCCCCGTCAAGCGCCTCTCGCACGTCAGCGATGGCCTGCTCTACGACCGCCCGCGTCTCATCGCTCTCCGTCTGGCGGTTGAAGAAGAACGTGCCGCCATCGAGCAGTTGCACCACGCGCCCGGCAGCTTTCAGCCGCGCCAACACATCGGCCTCGCTCGGAACGTTGTCCTCGTTGCGGGCGCCGAAGTCGCCGGTGATGGCGACGGTGCCGCCTCCCTGCAGATACCGCGCGAGCCGCCCAACCTGCTCATCGGCGATGCACGTCACCGACGGCAGAATGACCAGCCGGTAACGGGCGAGGTCATCGTGGCCCCAGCGATCGGCTCGCATGGCGGGGTGGTGCAGAATCAGCGCGTCGAAGGGTATGTGCGCCTCAAAGAGCGCGCGGCCGATGCCCGAGACGTCGTTGAAGTGCGGCGCATGCACGTTGCCGCGGAACTGCGCGTACATCTGCGTCGAGATCGAGTAGGCCACCGCCACCTGCGCGTGGCGCGAGCGACCCTCAGCGGTGAAGAGCGCGCGGTGATCGTGGCGGAACTGCCAGTACTTACGCAACACCTCAAGCTGAGCAGCCTCGAAGCTGATCTGCTGGGCGAAGAGCACGCCTCCACCCGCACAGCTTTCGGCGTACTCGTGTTCGAGCAACTCCGGCGCCTCGTTGCCGAGCTTCGTCATGCACAGCAGCGGTTTGCCCGGCGCTGAGGCCAGCCCCAGCACGAAGCGCATAGCCCCATGCGCGTTGTGCCAGCCGTAGCGGAAGACGTCATACTGCGACAGGCCCGCGCTCTCGAACCACGCCTGGTCCACGAACTCGCTAATCAGCAGCGGGAATGAGTTCAGGCCGAGGAAGCCGCCCGCCTGGTTGCCGTGGAAGTCGAACTCGATGCCCTGTCGCTCGGCCAGCGCATGCGTGTTGAGGTAGTAGCGCATGAGGTTGTGCGCGTGCGACATGTAGAGGAACTTCTGATACTCCGCCAGCACCGGGTCGTCGGTGATCGCCGCGACGCCCTCATGGGTGACCTCGTTCCACGCGAGGTCGCCCTGCAGCATCGGGAAGTCGTCGAGGCGTTCGCGCACGTAGTCGCGGATGTTGTCGTAGCGGGCGCGGAACTCCGGCAGCAGGTCGTGGCGCGCGAGGTGGTCCATGAAGCGCAGGTTGCAGAAGTCGCAGTATTTCCCGCGCGTACCGGCGCCGATGCGCTGGACCGGCCCGCCGATGTTGTCCTGACTGGTGGCGTAGCCCAGCAGCGGCGCACCGAGCAGGTCGTAGTTGATCACCGAGGACCACCGCGGGGCGTTGTTGCAGACGATGTACGCGTTGAAGTCCTGCCGCGCGGCCCAGCTTTCGACCGTCAGGTTGTAATGCTCGCTCATCACAAGCTCGTTGTTGTAGTCGCGCGCGATGCCGTTGTCGCGGAAGAGCGGCAGCGCCTGCTCCTCATGGAAGTGGATCGTCTCCTGATACTCGTTGGAGCCGTAGATCTCGTTGGGGATGCCGCGGTGTTTGAGCCATCGGTGGGAGGAGTAGTCGCCGGTGCGGTCGAGGTAGTCACAGAGGATCCAGTTGCGGTCGAACCACTCACCTGGTCTTCGTGCGGGGCCGCCGCGGCCCTCACCGTAGCCGGCGTTGACCATGAAGCTATGCCACGAGATCGGATGGCGCTCGGGATAGTCGAAGGCGCGCAGTTCGGCGGCATAGTCGGGCAGCACAAGCTGCGGCTGCTCATCGGCCACGGGCAGCTCAATGGCGTGAAGGCACGGTGCGAGGAGCAGAGTCAGGAGAGCGACTGCAGGCCAGCGCATGAGCAAAGCCCCTTGCCTCGGGATCAGACGCAGGGAGGATTTCACCGGCAAACGCGCGGGACCTGCAGATGCTGACGACGAGTCCCCGTCGCCGATGTCGTTGTGGCCCTCGCGCCCTCGTGAGGGGGGCCATGCCCCCGGAACGCACAGGCGCACGGAACTTGTTCGTGCCGCGTTTGGCGAACGTTTGCAGGTCTCGGACACATAAGTGCGAATCTACACCGTGCGGCGGCATCATGACTGTGGAGGAACTGCGCTCATGCGGACAGGCCGACAGAGCATCACCCTGCTGACCTGCGCTCTTATCATACCTGCGTTGCTGGCTCTATCTACAGTGGTGAACGTGCGCGCGCAGGAGGCACAGGAGCCGCCGCCGTCTCCCGCAGTGGAGGCCGCCGAGCCTGCACCTCCATCCGCGCCAGCAGCGCAACCCGGACCGCCCGCCACGACGGTACCCACGGAGCCGGGGGGAGAACCCGAACCGGGCGATGTTGAGGTGCCACCACGGGCAGCCCCATCGCCACGACCACCGGACCGGCAGCCCGAGACGCCCGCGCCACGCGAACCTGCAGCCGCCGAGCCGCGCGATGAGACGGAGATTCCGGCGCTGGCGGAGGTAATGCCGGAAGAGACTGCCGATCCGGCGGGTGCCGAGGAGAGTGGGGCGCCGCCTGAAGGAAGCACCACCACGGTTGACGAGGCCTCTCGCGCCACAAGCCGCCGCATTGCTCATGAGCGACGGACGGAGGCCATTCAGCAGTCACTCGAACTGCTCGCGACTGCTCCCGAGGAGCTTTCGCCGCATCAGAAGGCCGCCATGATAGGCCAGATCTCACAGGGCGCTCTTGTCGAACTGAGCGCGCTGCGCGAGGAGATGGTGCAGGCAAGGCTCGACCTCCAGCGCCTCGAATCGTACCTCTCGCAGATAATCGCAGACCGACATCAGGTGCCGCGCATGGTGCGCACCGGGCAGATACCCGCGCTCGGCGCTTCAGCGAGGTGGGATGAGCTGCAGGAGCGCAGCCTCGAGTTGCAGGAGGCGATAGACAGCGCCTTTGAGGAGCGTCTGCGTCTGCTTGAGGACATTCCTCGCGCCGAATCCGATCTCGAACAGGTCCGGGAGTTACGCGATGCACTCTCCGCGACACTGGACCCGGAACTGCGCGAGGTGCTCAGTGACGCCCAGGAGTACCTTCAGCAGCGCCTTGAGGCGTCGCAGGAACTGCTGGCCCTTCAGAACCGGCAGGCAGCCGCCGCGACCGAGGCGTATGATGAAATTTCGCATTACCTGGAGGAGCTCGGTGCGGCGATAATCACCGCACGGCAGCGAGGACTGCTGGCGCGCTCGCCCGATCACGTGTCGCCGGAGACCTTCATCAACCTCGCCGATGACCTCGCGCGCCTGCCCGAACTGCCGAAGCAGATTGTCGCCGGCTACTATGAATCCGGCAGGCCGCCCATCAACATGACCGCGTGGGCGCTGCGACTGGTGGCGACCATCGCGATGCTGGCCGCGCTGGTGGCGACGTGGCTGCGGCTACCGGGGTGGCTTCTGAGCGTCTTCTGTGCTGATACGTCACACCGGGAAAGCGCGTGGGGCGAGCGCGAGGTGCAACTGCTGGTGCCGGTCGCGCGGGCTGTGCTGGTCGCCGCGGTGACAAGCGCGTCTCTGCTGATCTGGGGCGTCCATGGCGAGTGGACGGCGGCAGCGATGCTGGTAGTGGGCACGTGGGCGATGTACTTCGGCCTGATGACCACGCTCCGCCAGCTTCTGGCGCCGCGCTACGAGCAGTACCGCATCGTGCCGGTGAGCACGGAGACGGCGCGGTTGATCTTCCGCCTCGCGCGCGGCCTCGCACTGTGGTCGGCGGCGATCCTGCCGATCATCTGGGGGCTCAGCGCCCTGGAGTACCGGCACCAGGATGTGCTGGTGCTGCTGTCGGTGATCCATGTATGCGGGCTGGCGGTGATTGCCGCCGCGATGATCTACCGCGCCGGTGGGCCGCAGGCACTGGTCGCCGGCGGGGAGACGACCGGCACGCGCACATGGCGGCGCGCGCTTGCCGCGACCGCTCCGGCGA
>JAAYJW010000129.1 GCA_012522765.1 candidate division WS1 bacterium
AGCTTCGACATGTTCCACGACTATGAGCAGCGGGGCGATGTCTTCATGGCGTCCGTGCGGGGGTTGGGTGGGTGAGGATGCGATGACCGGAGCCGCAGCGGAGATGAAGCAGTTGGCGAACGCGCGCGAACGCGTCAGGGCCGCAGCCCGCGGCACCATGGACCGGCCCTACTTCCTGTATGTCTGGTTCCTGATGGTGACAGGCGTTGTGTTCGTATTCTCGGCATCGTATCCGGCCGCGGGACGGCCGGACTCGATGCTGCTGCCGGGCAACCCTTACAAGTACCTGAGCCAGCACTCTCTGTTCGTCGCCATCGCGCTGGCGGTGATGCTGCTGACGAGCATCGTGCCGCCGACAGTGATGCGCAGGTCCGCGAAGTGGCTGTTTGCGGGGGCGCTGCTGCTGATGGCGCTGGCGCTCTTCTCGCCGTGGGGCGTTACCCGCGGCGGGGCTGCGCGCTGGCTGGACCTGCCGCTGCTACCCGAGTTCCAGCCGTCCGAGTTCGCGAAGATCGCGTTCATACTGCTTGCGGCCTCTTTGCTCGCGCGCAAGGATGAAGGGACGGCGGAGGCCGGCACCTCCTTCGGATGGGTACTGCTGATCAGCGGACTGGTGGCGGGTGTGCTGCTGCTGCAGCGGGACCAGGGCATGGCCACGATCTTCGTCACGCTCGCCCTCGGCCTGCTCCTGCTCGCGGGCATGAATATGCGCTGGCTGATACCGATCGGTCTCGCGCTCTGCGCGGGTGGCATTGCACTGGCGATCCACGAGCCCTACCGGCTTCGGCGTCTGCTCGCCTACCTCGACCTTGAGCGCGCCTCGCCCGACGACCGCTATCACATTCTCAACATGCTCATTGCCCAGGCGCGCGGGGGCATCACAGGGATGGGCCTCGGCATGAACACCGACAAGTGGTCATCGCTTCCCGCCGCTCACACCGACAGCATCTTCTCCGTCATCGCGTCGGAGATGGGCCTGGTTGGCGGCCTCGTCATCATAGCCGTCTTCGCCCTGCTGGCGTGGCAGGGGGTGCGCATCGCCTCCCGAGCAACCACGCCTTTCGGCTTCTACGTGGCGATGGGGGTGACTGTGATGCTGACGGTGCAGGCGCTGGCTCATGTGGCCGTCAACACCGCCTGCATGCCCGTGACCGGCCTGACGCTGCCGTTCATCAGCGGCGGCGGCACCAGCCTCATCTCGGCCTCCATCGGGGCGGGGCTGGTGCTGGGCGTCTCGCGCTGTCGGTCCGGCGGTGGGTCATGAGCGGCCCACGGATTCTGATGGCCGGTGGCGGCACGGCGGGCCACCTCTTCCCCTGCCTCGCCGTCGCCGAGGAGATTGCTAGTGCCACTCCCGGCGCGGAGGTGCGCTACGTTGGAGCCCGAGGGCGCATTGACGAGCGCCTGCTGGCCGAGCGTGGCCTGCCGCACGATCTCATCAGCGCCCGCCCGCTGCCGTATCGCCTCTCGGCCGAGGCCATCGCCGGTGCTTTCGCGCTGGTTCGCGCGGTGAGGCAATCGCGGGCGATCATCCGCCGCTTCAGGCCGGACGTCATCTTCACCACCGGAGGCAACGTCGGCGCGGCAGCAGGCATCGCCGCGCGATTCGCTCGAGTCCCGCTGGTATTGCACGCAGCCGATGCGCAACCCGATCGCGGCAATCGTCTGATCTCCCGGTGGGCGAGCGCGATCACCTGCGGCTACGCCGAGGCGGCGAATGTCTTCGGCGAGACGGCGGCGGTCACCGGCAACCCCATCCGCCGCGAGGTCGCGGAGGCGACGCGCGAGGATGGCATCCGCGAGCTTGGCCTCGACCCCGCGCTGCCGACGATGGTGGTCACGGGGGGATCGCAGGGAGCGCGGCGGCTGAACATGGCGGTGATCGAGGCGCTGCCCGCGTTGCTGGAGGACCCGGGGGTGCAGGTGGTGCATCTGAGTGGCGCGCTTGACTACGGGCATCTGCTCGCGGCGGCAGAACGTGCCGGCGCCCCGTCCACGTATCACCTGATAGAGCACCTGCCCAACGCCGGCCTGGCGCTGGCGGCGGCGGACCTGGTGGTGACACGCGCCGGGGCCGGCAGCCTCGCGGAGATCTGCCTGCATGGCGCGCCGATGATAGTCGTGCCGTATCCGTTCGCCGGTGGGCATCAGCGACTGAATGCCGAGCCACTGCAGGAGATGGGGGCAGCCGCGATCGTCGAGGACGAGCGGTTCGATGCAGAGCGGTTGATCGGCCTCGCGCGGGAGATCCTCGATGATGAGCAGCGCAGGCAGCAGATGCGTGAGGCGGCGCTTTCGGCGGCAAGGCCACGCGCCGCCGCCGAAGTGGCGAAGGTAGTGCTCGCGGCCGCCACCGATCGGGGAC
>JAAYJW010000130.1 GCA_012522765.1 candidate division WS1 bacterium
AAGCCGAGTTAGCATGCCAAAATGAGCGAGAATCGAACTACTTCAGGCCCGATCGTGGCATCATAATATCGGCTACAGTACCCACTTCCGCCGCCCGAATGACCTCGCGGACCATTCAGTTCGACACTACTTTTCGATCACCTCCAAAGAAGGTCTTCCCCTTCGCAGCCGGAATACCACCCTCCGGGGACCACTGCCCGCAACTCTCCCTTCCGTTCCGGTCTCCTCCCGTGGCATGACTCACCGATTTCGAGGGGGCTCTTCCGATGGACCACGATGACCGCCGTGTCCTTGAGCACGTCCAGCGGCAGTTCGAGCTTCTTCGCAGGCCCGATGGGGACAAGCGACGCGTCCTCGCCGACCTCTTCACCGGCCTGAACTACCGCGTGCTGCCCCACTTCCCCCCGCCGATCGCCAATAACGAGTGGTCCGAGGCAGCGCGCGAAGCAATCAGTGACGAGACGCCATACGGCCCGGCGATCATCGCTGAGGGCGGGGGCGGCACGCTTAACCTCGAATCCGGCGAGAGCGCCCAGCCCGGCTTCAAGATCATCTACGTCCCGCTTCGCAAGGGCGAGACGCAGGCGGCCCCGCTGCGACTGACCGATGAGCGGATCGTGGTCGATCAGCTTATGCGCGAAGGGCGCCACCCCGAGGCCCTCATCGTCTTCTCCGACCCACAGCAGCAGTACTGGCACTTCGTCAACATCCGCCGGATCACTCAGGCGGAGGCCGAGCATCGCAACCTGAAGAAGCGTCACCTCCTCCGCCGTATCGCGGTCGGGCCGGAGGACAAGCTCGGAACCGCCATCCGTCAGTTCGCACAGATCGCCCTGCCCACCGATCAGGCGGACAGCGCTACCGCACAGCAGATTCAGGAGCGCCACAACGAAGCGTTCAACGTCGAGCAGGTTACCAGAGACTTCTTCGCAGGCTTCAAAGACCAGTTCTTCACGCTTGAGCGCAGACTGCTCGACCAGGTTGATGACCGCGAATGGGCCCACGACTACGCCCTCCGCCTCCTCAGCCGGCTTATGTTCATCTACTTCATCCAGCGCAAGCGATGGATCAATGACGATCCTGACTTCATGACCCACTACTGGCACACATACCTCAGGGTCACCGGCGGCAACGATACCTTCTTCGAGGATTGGCTCAAGCCGCTCTTCTTCAGTGCTTTTCAGGATTCCGCCACCGCCAGTCAGATCCTTCGGCTCGACTACATGCCGCAGGACATCAAGGACGCGCTGCGCAACGCGCCCTACCTCAACGGTGGCCTGTTCGCGAAGATCAAGCTTGATGCCGATCACGAGGGCGCCTTCCGCGTGGAGGACAGCTATTTTGATGAACTCCTTCACACTACCGAAGACGCCGCACAAGGCCCCGGCTTTCTTGAGCGCTACAACTTCACCATATCCGAGGACAGCCCGCTCGATCAGGAGGTCGCGGTTGACCCCGAGATGATCGGGCGCGTCTATGAGTCCCTCGTCAACATCAGCGAGCCCGGCACAGATACCGCCGAGGACAGGTCCAAGCAGCGCGAGGCCGGCATCTTCTATACCCCGCGCACCGAGATCGACCTCATGTGCCGCCTTGCCCTCTCCGACTACCTCCGCACCCACGTCGGCGGGGAGCATCGCGACCTCATCTATCAGGTCATCTTCTCGCTGGAGCCCGATGAGAAGCGTGAGGCCGATCAGGAAGCGGCCGCGCATGACCTCTGGCCGCGCATCGCCGAACTGCTGGAGCGTGTCACGGTCGTTGACCCCGCCTGCGGCTCGGGGTCCTTCCTCGTGGGGATGATGAACATTCTCGCCGACCTGCGCATGCGCTCCGATGACTACGTGGGGCGCAACCCAACGCTCTACGCGCTCAACCGCGAGATCGTCCGCACCAGCCTCTACGGCGTGGATGTAATGGACTGGGCCTGCCACGTCGCCGAATTGCGGCTGTGGCTGCAACTGATGATCCACGCGGATCCGCAGCCGGGCGAACTGCGCGGTCCCCGCCCGCTGTTGCCTAACCTGTCGCTGAAGATCCGACAGGGCGATAGCCTTGTCCAGGAACTCGGCGGCGTCAATCTCGCCCATCTGCAGTCGGCTGTCGAGATATCGCAGTCAACAAAGTCCGACCTGCGGCGGCTGCGCGTCGACAAACTCAGCTTCTACGACGCCGCCAATCAGAACCACATACAGGAGGCCGCCCTGCGCGCGCAGGAGCAGAACATCTTCCTGCGCATCTGCGCGGAAAAGCGGCGCAAGCTGCAGGAACAGATAGAAGACATCGACGGCCAGCTTGCCCTCACCAATCGAACCCTTATGGGCGAGGAGCAGGCCGCCGTCAACGGAAGCGATCGGCGTCGCCTGGAGGCGAGGCGCGCGGAGTGCGAGGCCCAGGCAGAGCGTCTTGAGGAGGTCCGCCTCGCTATCGGCAGGCAGGAGCAGCTTCCCTTCATCTGGGACCTCGCCTTCGTCGAGATATTCTCCGGCGACAGCCATGGCTTCGACATCGTCATCGGCAACCCGCCATACGTGCGGCAGGAGAAGATCGCCGATCCGCAGGTCAAGCGCGAACAGTCGCGTGATGAGCGCGGGCTCTACAAGCAGAAGCTGCAGCGCTCCGTCCATGCCGCATTCCCCGAATACTTCCTGACCGAGTCGGGCCGCCCGCGCGTTACCATCGGCGCCCGCAGCGATCTCTACATCTACTTCTACTTCCACGCACTCTCCCTGCTCAACCCGCAGGGCGCGTTCTGCTTCGTCACCTCCAACTCATGGCTCGATGTCGGCTACGGGAAGGAGCTTCAGGAGTTCCTCGCCCGGCAGGTGCCGATTCACATGATCATAGACAACCAGGTGAAGCGCTCCTTCGCGAACGCCGACGTCAACACGGTCATTGCGCTCTTCGGAGCGGCGCGGCGCGAGAGGGATGCCTGCCTTGACCACACCGCGCGCTTCGTCATGGCGCAGGTGCCCTTCGAGCTTCTGCTGCACCCGGTCTTCATGAGCGAGATAGATGACGCGACGGAGCGCGC
>JAAYJW010000131.1 GCA_012522765.1 candidate division WS1 bacterium
GGCAGGGCCTGCCTGTCGCCATCCACCAGCGCGCTGTCGGTCTCGCTGTAGAGAATGTGCTCCTCCACCCGCCACTTGCCCTCGGGCAGCGTGCGTGGGTCCTGTGTGAACCACGGCGTCGCATGTGCGGCGCCGAGAGTGAAGATCGCCAGTGCTGCTGCAATCGTGATGCGTTTCATCGTCAGCCTCCCGGACTTCGCTGCTGTATCTGTCTTTCTATGCAACTCGCTCCTCCGGCGCATCGAAGCTCAGCGCGCCGATGGGGCACTTTGCGATGCAGGCGCCACACTTGATGCAGTCGCCGTGGGTGATGGCGCCCTCTTCGACGTAAGACGGGATGTCGATGTCCATGGGGCAGGCCTTCGTGCAGACGCCGCATCCGACACAGGCATCGCTGATATACAGCGGCTTCTTACCCGCCCCGGCCCAGCTTCCGAGTGTCCCGAGCGGACAGAATGCGCACCAGCCTCGCGGCTGGAAGATGATCCCCAGCACGATGGCGACAACCGTAGTGGCGGTCAGGAAGATCACGAAGAACCCACCCAGTGCTACCCAGTCGCCCCAGAGCTGCGAGATGCGGTAGCCGAACATCGCGAAGAGAAAAGCCATGGCGGCCACTCGGAACCCGGTGCTGCGCAGCAACGGCGGCACGGGCCGGTCGCCCGAGAGCGAGCCGACTATCTTCTCAAGGAAGCTGCCCCGCCAGCATGTCCAGTCGCACCACTTGCGCCCGAGGAAGAACGCGGGCACAAGACCGCCAATCATGCACACAGGCACGAAGTAGCCGACCCACGGAATCATCCATCCCCCCACGATCAGCACGATGAGGAATACCCCCATCACCCAGCGCAGCTTACCTTTGCCCTCCTGTGCCTTGTTGATCTCACACTTCCCCGTCTGACAGCTTGCCATCGTTTGCTCTCTCCCTCTGCATTTCTGTCCGTCAGCTATCTTCATTCGCGCCTGCGACTACCGGCATACCAAGCGCCTGCCAGTCGGGCACGCTGTCCTCCAGCCGCACTACGTTGAAGCCCCGATCGCGCAGGAGCCGCACCGCCTGGGCTGCCGTAGCGCAGTAGGGCCCACGGCAGTAGGCCACGATCGTCGCCCCCTCGGGAAGCTCCCGGATCCGCTCCTGAAGCTCCGGAGCGGGCATTGAGACCGCGCCGGGGATGTGTCCGGCGGCGAATTCCTCGGCCGGCCTCAAGTCAATCACCAGCAACTCCTCGGCCTCCAGCCGTCGCGCAAGCTCCCCGGCGGACATGGCTTCTATTCCGGCGGTCGCCTCCGTGATAGCCCGGGCGATACCGTCCAGTTCGAGCAGGCGACTCTCGGCCACGGTGCGGAGGGCCATCAGGAAGCGCCCGACGCTCTCATCCGCTATTCGGTAGGTGACGTAGAGCCCGTCCTTCTCGCTCTCCACCAGTCGCGCCTCGCGCAGCACATGCAGGTGGCCGGAGGCATTCGCGACACTCAGATCGGCCTCATCGGCCAGCACCTGGACTGTTCGCGGCCCGTGGCAGAGAAGGTGCAGAAGCTGCACACGCGGGGGGCTGGAGACGGCTTTGCCGATCCGCGCAAGCTGCTCGTAGACTTCCATGTCACTGCCGGTTCCGCAGCCTCGCATCTCTTCGCTCTCCTTATTACAGTATTCAACTGAGCATTATAATATCGTACGTCAGGTCGGTTGTCAAGGAGAAATGGGAGCGCTGGAGAAATTCGTTCGCCACCGCCCAACGAACCGGTGCCGTGCCTGACAGAGCGGACGGTACCGGCACAGGGGGTGCTTCTGATGACAGGTGTAAGGGCCGCCATGCGGTCAGTCAACGCACGCGGTCGCCGCAACTTCCTCAGCGGCGATCTGACCCCGGGCATTGGGGCGCTTGTGCTGATGCTGGCGCTGGTCGCAGCGCTTGGGTGGTCGAACTCCATCCATCCGCGCCGACTGCTCGGCTGGCATGAGGGGATGCTTGCAGGCACCGCCGCGGCGCCCGATCAGTACCGGGTCCTCACGCCGACGCTTGCGGACTTGATCTTCTGGATCCGGGCGCCTGAAGATCCAGCCTTCGTGACCTGGGTGCTGCGCCATTCCTACTTCATCCTGCACTTCTTCGCCTTTACGGTAGCGGGCTTCTTCTTTCTTTCGTTCTGTCGCCGCTGGATGAATCTTCCCCGCGCACTCCTGTGTGTCGCACTGCTCATGGGCATCAGCAGCGTGTCAAATCTATACGGATTCATGCAGGTCACCGATCCGCTGCATTTGATGTTCGTCACGATCGGCCTGTGGGCGATTCAGCGGAGGGTGCATTTACTGCTTGTAGCGGCAATGGTCATTGGCGCCACGAACCGCGAGGGGATACTCGTGCTGGCGGGGTATTACGCGCTGATGGAGTGGCCGCGTCCGAGGCGAGAGGTGGTGCCGATCACACTGCTGCTGGTAGTCGTGTGGGCTGCTACTTATGGGGCGCTGCGGCTTGCCTACGGCCCACGAGAGTATGCCGCGGATGTGGTGATGCTGGCGTACAACTTCGGCAACGTGTGGGTGCTGCTTCCTCTGCTGCTGCTGCTGGTGCCGCTTGGTCTGACCGCGTTTCAGCGGCCGTCGGGTGAATGGCCCGCGGTACTGCGTCGTGCGGCGCTGGTGGCGCCTCCATTTATCCTCCTGCACCTCGTCATTGCACGGGTGGAGGAGGTGAGGCTGCTGCTGCCGCTGCTGCCGGTGCTCATCCCGCTGGCTGTGCTGGGGATCAGCGAGCCCAATCAAGGCGAATGCGAAACGGAGACAGCAGCCGATTGCGAGGCCTAACGCCCAACCACCTGCAGCGCTATCAGCCCCAGCAGTATGACCGCGCCGAGGTAGACCGCGAGCCACGGGAGGATCGCGCGCAGGATCTCGTTCTCATTGCCCTCCATGTCGCCGGCGGCCTGAGCGGCCATGATGTTGGGGATGGAGATGGTGTTGCCGCCGGTGGCTCCGATAAGCTGCAGCGCGACGATGACCGCCACCGGATAGCCGACGGCCTCGGCTGCCGAAGCCTGCGCGGCGGCAAATGTGAGGTTCGATACCGTGACGCTGCCGGTCACGAAGGCGCCGAAGGCGCCGAGCAGTGGCGCGATGGCGGGCAGTGCGACGTTGCGGATGTTCGCGAATGCGTAGAAGAGCATGCTGTCGATCCCCCGCGCGTTCTCCCCGGAGTTAATCATTAGCTGCATCACCGCGACGATGAAGAAGATGGTGATCGCGGGCCGCAGCAGTGACTTCGCGGACTTGCCCGCTATGTCGCCGGCGGTTGGCCCCGTGACGCGGTAGACCAGCATCAGCAGCGCCGCCACCACCAGCAGCACGAGGCCGGGGTTGAAGAGATTGAGCGAGTGGGTCAGCCCGGCGATCAGTGGGAACTCGATCGCCGGCAGCAGGTAGCGCGCCAGGATCAGCGCCGCCAGCAGCAGGGCGTAGGGGAGGACGATGTGCCGCACGCCGCGTTCAGGCTTCTCCAGCGAGTGCTCTCGTATCGAGTGGACATGCTTCGGCATGAGCAACTTCCAACGGCTCACGAGCAACACGAGGCCGATGGCCACCAGCGGTCCGATGATGGATGGGAACTCGATGCCGATGAAGCTCGCAAAGTAATACGGCACCGCCATGGCGATGCCCGAGAACAGGGCGAAGGGCAGTGCGTCCACGAAGAAATCTCGGCCCTCGCGCAGGCGGGCGGTCATCATGCCGAGGAGGAGCACCGGGACGATCA
>JAAYJW010000132.1 GCA_012522765.1 candidate division WS1 bacterium
ACGAATATGAGCAGTACTCGCCCGCAATGGTCTTCGCTACCGGCCACGTCTGCCCGTCGTCATAGCTCACCCGCACGGTCATGTCGGTGCGCTTGTCGGTGCTGGCCGGGTTCGAGAAGAGCAGGCGCCCGTCAGCACCCATGGTGCCACCTGGCCACCGGATGATGCTCGCCTGACAGCCCGGTTCGGTGAGCGCGGGATCATCGTGCGCCTCAGACCACGTCTCGCCGCCGTCCTGGCTGATCGCGACCCTGCGCCGGTTGTAGCCGCGCGGGGTCCGCATGTTGAGCATCAGGCGGCCATCTGCAAGCTCGACCGCCTGCGCCTCGTTGGTCTGAGTGGCGGCCGCCTCGCCAACCTGCCACGTGGCGCCATGGTCATCGCTGAAGTAGACGTGGGCGCTATCTTCGCCGAGATCGGCATCAAAGCGCCGGTAGCCGGGGCAGATGAGGCGCCCGCCGCTCATCGTGATGCCCATGCCCGGTCCGGCCATGGCGGCGACCCAGTCCGGGTGCTTGATCTGCGGGGTGAGGTCGATCGGGTCCGACCAGGTGCGGCCGTCGTCGTCGGAGCGGATGGCGTGGACGAAGATGACGCGGCCATGCCACTCCTCGCGCGCGCCCTCGGCCCGCTGCGGGTCGCGCCGCAGCAGTTCGTCCATCGTCGGGTAGATGTGATCGTAGATGATCCAGACGCTGCCGGTGACGCGTCCACGAGCATGCAGGGGTCGCCTGCGGCCATGTCGCCGCCATCATCAACGAGGATCTGCACCTCGCTCCACGTCTCGCCGAGGTCATCGGAGCGCTTGAGCGCGAGGTCGATGTTATTCGGCGCATCGCCAGGCTTGTCCACTCGCGCGTCACACGCGGCGAGTAGCGTGCCCTGATTGGTGCAGACGAGGGCCGGGATGCGGTATTCGCACACCCCGGCCTCGCCAGCGGGAAACACGGGCGTCTGAACGAAAAGCGGTGAGGCGGGCATGATGGATGACCCCATTCGTGGCCTTGCACGACGCGCTGCGCTGTTCATTCGCCGCATAGATCATGTTTGCCTGCTTCGCACATGGTTGTCAGCGCAAATGGCTTGCGGTAGAATGAGGGTGTTCTGCGAATCAGCGACTGCGAGGGAGCACTGTGAGCGACCAAGTGAACCACAACGAGGGCGTCCCGCGCATCGAGAAGCTCCGGGTGCGCAACTTCCGTGCTCTGCGAGATCTTGAGTTGCGCGACATCACGCCGTTGACGGTGCTTGTCGGGCCGAACGGCAGTGGGAAGTCGACGGTGTTCGACGTGTTCGCGTTCCTGTCCGAGTGCTTCACGGAGGGCCTCCGGCGTGCATGGGATCGCAGGGGCCGCTTCAGGGAGTTGCGCTCGCGCGGGGCGGGCGAGAACGAATGCATTGAATTCGAACTCAAGTACCGAGAGGGCCCAGACGAGCCCATCATAACGTACGATCTTGCCATCGGTGAAGATGATGACGGTCCATATGTAGCTGACGAGTCCCTGCGCTGGCGCCGTGGTAGTCGCCACGGCAGGCCGTTCAAGTTTCTTGACTTCCACCGAGGTGCGGGGCGCGCATGGATGGGTGAAGCTCCGTCTCGGGAGGATAGCCAACGAGAAGAAGCTGAGCTCGATAGTCCAGAGATGTTGGCGGTGAACAGTCTCGGCCAGTTCCAAAAGCATCCCAGGGTCAGTGCCTTGCGGCGGTTCATCACGGGGTGGTATCTTTCGTATCTGTCCGCCGTTGACGCGCGTGGTACGCCCGAGGCCGGTCCAGAGGAGCGGCTGAGCCAGAGTGGAGATAACCTTCCGAACGTAATGCAGCACCTGAGCGAGCGCCATCCGGACGTGCTTGACCGCGTACTCTCAGTGCTCACTTCCCGCGTACCCCGTCTCGAGAGTGTAGAGGCCAAGCCTCTCGAGGACGGTCGCCTCCTCCTTCAGGTCAAGGATGCCCCTTTCGACCGACCGATTCTCGCCAGGTATGCGTCAGACGGCACACTGAAGATGCTGTCCTACCTGTTGGTTCTCCACGATCCGGACCCGCCGCCCCTCATCGGCATTGAGGAGCCAGAGAACCACCTACATCCGCGGCTGCTGCCGGAGCTTGCTGAGGAGTGTCGTCTGGCAACAGAATGGTCACAACTGCTCGTCACGACGCACTCTCCCTTCTTCCTTGATGGCCTGCTCCCGGAGCAGGTATGGGTGCTGCATCGTGACGAGGAGGGTTATGCGCGGGCGACGAGGACGGCTGACATGGCGCTGGTGCCGCGCATGATGGAGAGTGGCGCATCCCTCGGCCATCTGTGGATGGAGGGGTACTTCGAGGTCGGTGATCCGCTGACCAACGCCGGTGGATCGCGAACCATTCGCGTGGGGGAGGGTCGGGACGGTGCATATTGAGATCATCACGGAGGAGCCATCCGCCGAGGCGGCATTGATGAACCTGCTGCGCCGGATGCTGCCCGCGGAAGCTTCCTTCGCGATCCGCCCCTTCCGCAATAAGGACGAACTGCTGGGCCGGCTCCCCCAGCGTCTGCGCGGTTACGCGCACTGGCTGCCGGAGGACTGGCGTGTTGTGGTGCTGGTAGACCGCGATGCCGATGACTGCCACCAGTTGAAGGCGCGACTCGACGTGATGGCGGCGGACGCAGGTCTCACGCCGAAGGCACGAGCGATGGGAGGGCAGTTCGACGTCCTGAATCGGATCGCGATCGAGGAGTTGGAGGCTTGGTTCTTCGGTGACGTGTCCGCGTTACGTGCTGCATATTCACATGTCCCGGAGACGCTCGCTGAGAAGGCACCCTACCGAGACCCGGATGCGATCAGGGGCGGCACCTGGGAGGCACTGGCGCACGTTCTGGGCTGCTCGCGGGAGACCTATCCCAAGATTGCGGTCGCGCGCGAGGTCAGCAGGCACATGGATCCGGAGCGCAATCGATCGCGCAGCTTTCAGGCCTTTCGCGCAGGCATCGCCGACCTTGTGGCCGGCGATGCCTGAACAGTCACTTCCTCACGTACTTACTCCCCCAGCGCCCCCAGCAGCACCTTCGCCACGAGGTGGTTGCCGGCGTGGCTCATGTGTACGCCGTCCGCGGTGAAGAGCGAGGGCTTGTCCGGGTGCGTGCCCGTCGGCTCATAGACATCCACATACTCCGCGCCAGTGGTCGCCGCCACCGCCTGCATCCGCTCGTTGAACGCCTCCAGCACGTCCGGCTTGCCGAAGTAGGACCCGCCATTGCCCGCCGAGGCGATGCGCTTGACCACCGTCTCGCGCGTGATCTCGTGCACCGATGAGGACGCCGAGACTACCGTGAACTCGGCCTCCGGCGCCTGCTGGCGGATGTGCTCGATGACCGTCACGAAGGTCTCCTCGAATGTATCCAGCGGCACTACCGGGTCGAACGGGTAGTCGTCGGGCGTCTTATACTCCGGCTTCGGCTTGAGCTTGCTATCGTTGTGCCCGAGCCAGACGAAGACGTGCGTCGGGGTTGGCTCGAAGACGCCATCGTACATCTCCTGCCGGTGCGCGCCCTGCCCCTGCATCCGCTGCCAGACGCGAGTGATGTAGTCGCCGCCCACACCGGCATTGCGGTAGGTTACGTCATCATGCACCTTGTTCAGCCAGAAGCCGATCATGTCGGTGTAGTTGTGATTGCGTCGCTGGTCGCTGAGCGAGTCGCCGAAGAATAGCAGGTGCGCCGGCGTCTCGATCTCAGCCGCCTGCGCAAGGGCCTCGAACTCAGCATAGGTAGCCGGGTCAACGACATCTATCCACGCATTTGCGGCCGCACCGGCCTGGGAGTTGATCACGCTGACGGTCATCTCGCCCGGTGTGCATACCGCGGGCACGTTCAGCGTCCACGAGGTGGTCTCACCGGCGATGGCGACCTCCTCGCGCGTCTGCTCCTCACCAGCGGCGATGGCAATCGCCAGGCCCCCATCGGTGATCGCGCCCGCATCGGACGAGGCGGCGATCTCCAGTTCCACGCTATCACCCGGGCGGACCATCACGTAACTCGGCGTGACCGTCAGCTTGCCGCCGGGCAGGCCGACGGGGGTGAGCATCGCGCCATCGAGGATCGCCTCAGCGCCCGCGCCGTCAAGCTGCACCACGAAGGCAATGCGCGTGACCAGCGGGTCGCGCACAGGGATCTCAATCGCGACCTCCTGCCACTCGTCCGTCAGTTCGATGTGGTTCTCCGGCCGCTCGATGATGTACTTGTCATCGGGGTGGTTGCGAAGCTGGATGGAGCGCAGCGAAAGTGTGCCGGTTCCGCGCGCATGGATCGTGCCGCGATAGTCAAGGCCGACCGTTGCGGGGAAGTAGCCGGAGTAAATTGTCGCTTCCCCCTCGGGGCCGGTAGCCAGCTTTCCGGCCTTTGCGCCCTGAAGCACCGGCTCGGTGACCACTGTGTGCTCACCATGCCAGCCGGAAGATTGCCCCCACGGGCCTTTCTCGAAACCAGGATCCGTCAACATGTTGTCGCCAGGTGCGGCAAAGGCCGCGACGCAGACAAGTAGCGCCATCGGGGTGAGCGCCAGCGCGAATACCTTCATCTCGTGAAACCTCCGTCAGCAGCTTTAATGAGTGTTTGCGGCTATCAGTGCGTCCTGCAGCCAGCAATCAATCGTAGGTCGGTGGCTGCCAGTACTCCTCGTTAAGCACGCGCTTGAGGCGCGCGCCATCAACCTCGCGAGGCGATATTCCGGCCTCGACGGCCCATGCGGCGGCTGTCCCGGCGGCCTCCCCGAGGTACATCGCAGTCGGGATAACGCGCAGCGAGCCCTGGGCGAGACGCTCGCAGGAGATGCAGCGGCCCGCCACCAGCAGACCCTCAGGCCGATCGGGCAGCAGGCAGCGGTAGGGGATCTCGTACCAGTCCCCGGGCTTGGGGCGGTTCGCCACCACATACTCAAGAGGGTAGGGGGTAGACCGCCCCGGCGCAGGATCGTGCATGTCGGTCCAGAACCACGCAGGCACCGCGCCGTCGTCGAACTTCGCGCCCGAGAGCACGTCCTCCGCGGTCACCGTATATGCGCCGACAATCCGGCGCGATTCGCGCGTGGTGAAGATGCCGGCCGAGCGCATGCGGCACTCCTCGCAGCCAGGCACATGCTCGCGCAGGAAACGCACAACCTGCAGCGCGGCAAGCTGGCATTGGGCAATGGCCTCGGTCGTCTGGTGCGGGTCAGTAGGATCCACGTGCTGCAGCTCCCAGCCACCGAGGATCATCGCGCCGGTCGCGCGCGAGAACGGGAAGCAGTCGCGATCCACGCCGAAGATGGTGTCAGGCGGCTTGATGGCGCCGCTGGCAACGGCCTCGGCGCAGAGTGCCTCCAGCTCCTCCGGCGGCGGCAGTTGCTCGCTGTGGACGCCCTCGATGCCCCAGCGGAAGTTGCAGTGCTGGATGCGCCCATCCTCAGGGTCGCCCTGTACAAATGACGCACCGGCGCGGGCCGCGATATCCGCGTCGGCAGTGCAGTCCACTACCACCTGCGCGCGCGCGAGCGACCGCCCGGCCTTGTTCACCATGATGACGCCACCGACCGCGCCATCCGCGATCAACGCGCGCTCGGCCATTGTCGTCAGCAGCAGATTAACACCCGCCTCGCGAGCCATCTCCATGAGGACGGCGGCGGTCGTGCCGGGGTGGCAGCGCCAGCGACCGGGGGGATAGTAGCGCTGGTGGTTGATCAGCACGCTGGCCGCCCCGACTGCCTCGAGACGCGCGAGCAGATCGTCGAAGATCGGGCCGCCGGGGGTGTCGCAGAAGGTGCCGATGTTCGCGTTAGAGATCAGCCCGCCGAGGCGCTGCTCCATCTCCACCAGCAGCACACTCCGCCCAAGTCGGCCCGCCGCGATGGCGGCGCCGACGCCCGCCGGGCCTCCTCCGCAGACGACGACATCCCACTCGCCGGTGACTGGTACATCATTCATGGTGGCACTCCCGAAGGTCAAACTCACGGGCGCAACTCGATGGTCACCGGCTCGCCGACGAGCACGTCAGCCATGACGTAGGTGGCCTCGCCGATCACGCGATACTCCTCATCCGGCACCAGCGGCGTGATGTCCAGCGCCACGACTCCTCCGCGAGTGCCGGAGGGCGCGGAAGGGGCGTTTTCGAAGCGCACCCACGGCATTTCCACCGCGAGCAGGCCATCGTTGTCAACGTCCTCCTCATCGGAGGCGAGGTCACTGTGAAAGCTGGCCCAGTTTCCCGCCACGAGGCTCATCAGCGCGCGCGCATCCATGAAACGGTAAACGATTTCTGCCATGATTCGACCACTCCTGCCCCCACATACCTGAAGCTACGAGAGAGATTTCGCCGGACAAGGCGGAGTGGCCTTCCGAGGTGAGTCGTCTGGCTGCGATGAAATCCGTTCCATCGCACGAGGTACACAGGCGGATTGTCGCCACGTCGCCTACCCCCACAGCTTCCGGTCCAGCGATCGGTACTGCACCGCCTCTGCGGCGTGGGCGACGCCGATCTGCTCCGCGCCCTCGAGGTCAGCGATGGTGCGCGCGAGCTTGATGATCCGGTCGTGCGCTCGTGCCGAGAGCGCGAACTGCTCGATGGCCGTGCGCAGCAGGCCCTCGACTTCGTTCGAGAGCGGGCAGAAGTCGCGCAGGGCCCGCGAGTTCATCTCCGCGTTGTTGTGGAACGGAGTCTCGGCGAAGCGCTCCTGCTGGCGCTCCCGACCGGCCACCACGCGCTCGCGGATGGAGGCGGAGCTTTCCCCCTGTTTGCGCTGCATGACCTCATCGGGCATCAGGCGCGGGACCTCGATGTGGATGTCAATGCGGTCGAGCAGCGGCCCGGAGATCTGCTTCATGTACCGCTGCACCTGCGCCTGTCCGCAGGTACATTCGCGCTGCGGGTCGGTGGCGAAGCCGCACGGGCAGGGGTTCATGGCCCCGACAAGCTGAAAGCGCGCCGGGAAGGTCAGTGAGGTCTGTGCGCGGGCGATGGTGACCTCGCCATCCTCCAGCGGCTGGCGCATGACCTCCAGCGCATTGCGCGGGAATTCGGGCAGTTCATCAAGGAAGAGCACACCGTGGTGGGCGAGCGAGACCTCGCCGGGCGAGGGGAAGCTGCCGCCGCCGATCAGGCCGGCGCTGGAGACTGTGTGGTGAGGATGGCGGAAAGGCCGCGTCTGGATGAGCGCGTCTCCCGGGCGCATAAGTCCCTTGACAGAGTATAGCTTGGTGACCTCCAGCGCCTCTTCGAGCGTCATCGGCGGGAGGATCGAGGGCATGCGCCGCGCGAGCATGGTCTTTCCTGAGCCGGGTGGACCGACCATGATGCAGTTGTGACCTCCCGCGGCGGCGATCTCCAGCGCCCGCTTCACATGGTCCTGCCCCTTCACGTCGGCCATGTCGGCTTCATACGGCGGGGCCTGCAGGTCGATCTTCTCAGGGGAGATGCGCACCGGCTCAGAGCGCAGGTCGCTCTCAAGGAGCTTGACGCAGTCGTAGAGGGTTTGCGCGCAGTAGACCTCGAAGTCGTCCACGACGGCCGCTTCGTTGCCGTTGTCGGGCGGTGCGACCAGTGCGCGACGCCCGGCCTTGCGAGCACCGATGGCGATCGGCAAAGCTCCCGCGATGGGGCGGAGGCGGCCGTCGAGGGATAGCTCGCCGGTCATCGCGACTTCGTCGAGGATGCCATCCGCGGCGACCTGGCCGGTCGCGATTATCAGGCCCAGCGCGATCGGCAGATCGAAGGCCGGGCCCTCCTTGCGTATGTCCGCGGGCGCGAGGTTCACTGTGATGCGCTGCTTGGGGAACTCGAAGCCGGAGTTGCGGATCGCGGCCTCGACCCGGTCCATGCTTTCGCGGCAGGCGGCATCGGGGAGGCCAACGATGGTCACACGCGGGTCGCCGAACGAGACATCTACCTCGACCTGGACGGGATAGGCGTCAACACCAAGGATAGCGGCAGAGTGGATGCGGGCGAGCATCGAATCCCCCCAGGGGTATTGGATGAGGTGTTGCGGAGGGAGGTTCTTCCCCTGATGCAGATCTCCTCCTCGCAGAAGAAAAAGCGGCGCCCCGACTTCTGCCGGGGCGCCGCGAGTCTGCTTCAGCTATGAACGGAGCGATCAGAACTCGTAGTAGACGGCATCGAACTCGCCGCCGACCCAGCTCTTCGCCTCGTCGTCCATGACCAGCAGGACCTTGCCCTTGACGTTGCCGAGCACGGTGTGGAAGGTCTCTGCGCCCTCCTCGGGCTCCTGAACCGTCCACTCGGTGATCTGGAGAGCACCGCCCCATGGGGAGTTGATGCTCATCGGGCCCTCTTCGCCCCGCGCGTAGTAGTAGTAGACGTGCTCGGTGTCGAAGTCCTTCTCCTCCTCGACGGTCCACGTCCACTCTCCGGTCTCGCCCTCGGTGCCGCTGAAGGTGAGCTGCCAGGCGTCGTCACCGGTGATCATATCGGTGGGATCGTCACCGTCAACCGCGGTGTTGGAGATGTTCAGCTCGAATACGCCCTCTTCATCCTTCTCGATCCGGACGGTCTCGGCGACGAACGGCTCGCCGTTGAGCATGCCGGAGATCTGACCCGACGGGATCATGTCCACGGTGGGAGTTGCGGTCCATTCGAAGTCACTTGTTAGGGCCGCGCCCTCTGTTTCCGCCGGCGGCGGCTCCACGACACCCTCGGGGGGAAGATCCACGGTCTCGGTCTCCGGCTGCGACGGACACCCCGACATGGCAACGGCAAACCCCACCATCAGCAGACACAACAAGTAGATCAGCGCTGCTCTGTGCATCGCACGACACCTCCCTGAGCTTCTCCTTCCGGCAATGCTTCAGGCATCCGGCGGAAGGAATGCTTGCGGACGCAGACGGCACGCCCGGCATCGGCCGCACCCGCGGTCCGTGGCGGAACATTCCTTCTGCACGAGGCGGCCACCTTCAGCAGAAGAAGCTGAAGATGGCCGCAGTGATTTCTCCGGTTACCGCCGCCCGCGATCTACCGCCCGAGCATCTCGTTAACGTTCTCGAGGCACTTGCGCACTGACTCCATCGGCGGCACCGGGTATTCCTCCTGCTCGATGATGTACCACTCTGTCCCGGCCACATCCTCGCAGGCAGCGAAGATCGCTTCCCAGTCCGCGATGCCCTCGCCGACGAGGGCGTTCTCATTATCGGGATCGAAGTCCTTGACATGAACCGTCAGGTAGCGCCCCGGATACTTCTGCAGGTAGAGGAGCGGATCCTGACCGGCGCGAAGGCAGTGCCCGACGTCGAGTTGGCCGAAGACCTCAAGGCGCGTGTTCTCCATGAATACGTCCCACGGGATCTCACCCTCAAGCGGCATGAACTCCTCTTTGTGATTGTGATAGCCAAGCTCGAGGTCCTGCTGAGTCACCTTCTCGACGGAGGCGCTGAAGACGTTGGCGGTGCGTTTCCATGCCTCCACCGAGTCCCGGTACTCCTCCGGCAGCCACGGCACAACGATGAAGTCGTTCCCAAGCGCGATCATCGTCGCCATGGTCGCCTGAAGCTCGAACTCCTGGATCTGGTTGATCTGAACGTGAGCGCCGGCGATACCGAGGCCAAGCTGCTCGCACAGATCGCCGACTTCTTCAGGATCGTTGTCAAACAGCCCCGCAAATTCGACGCCCTCATAGCCCATGTCGGCGACTCGACGTAGCGTCCCCTTGAAGTCCTTCGCCATCTCCTCGCGCACCGAATACAACTGAAGCGCAACAGGTATGTCTGTCATCGGTTTGCCTCCCGTAATGTTCACACGCGACTGCATACACTCAGAAGTGGTGTTCGACAACGCTCGGTGCTTCCCTCCCGGAACTGGGGGGGCTCCGACTCTGTAACACCGGCAGCAGAGGAGTGAGGCTCGATCAGGCGAACTGTCAGTGCGATCTTCAGCAAACAGCGGCTACTCGCGCGGACAGAGGGAGCGCCCTACCGGCGCCGGTGAGATGAATGGCTCGACAGACCCTGCCGATGGCGATTTACCTGTTGCTGCAGGCGACGATCTGTTTCGCACAGGAGGCTCCCATGGATGAGCGTGTTGTCTACGCGCCGGACACGGTCGGCGTTGATCGTCTCTTCATGATCGTCCTGTCGGTGCCGCCGGATGCCGCGGAGATCGCAGTGGATGTGCCCGAACAGGTGGAGATGCTCGATCGCACTCCGCTGCCAACCACAGCCAATCAGCGACGCTACTACTTCCGCTCGCTGGTCCCGGCGGAATCGGTCTCGATCACATTCGCCCACCCCGCCGGCGAACTCACGGTCCCGCTCACTATCTGGAGCTTCGATGACCTGCGGGATTATCGCACGCTCAAGGGCACGCAGCTGCCGCGGCGCTGGCCGCTGGGGGAGGAGCTTCCGTCGCTCAAGCAGGGCCGGACGATCTACTCCGATGAGGAGATCGAGGCGATGAGGACCGGCAGCGCTGGCGACCGGGCCATGCGCTACGCGGCGCTCAAGGCGGATGAGATCTGGGCGATGCAGCCGGACTCGACGATCCCGCGCTGGCACTGGGTGAACGTCACCTACGGCTGCCCCGAGCACGGGACGCAGATCTACCAGTCGCGAGCATTCTACCCGTGGATCAAGCGCGCGGTCTACCCCTGCGACTGGAAGATCGAGTGCCCGGTGGGGCATGAGAAGTATCCCTCGAACGACTTCGGCGCCGGCGACTTCACCTCCGGGGACTTTCCCGATGACGGCATAGGCGGCGGCTACGAGGCGCCTGATGGCAAGCACTACGGCTTCATCGCCGAGACCTGCCAGCAGTACTGCCGTGAGATGATGCGGGTCGCGCCCTCCTGCGCGGAAGCCTACATGGCCACGGGTGAGGTCAAGTATCTCCACGCCTGCCTGGTCGCCCTCTGCCGGCTTGCGGATGAATACGCCTACCTCGCCACGATGACCCAGCACCGCCATCGCAACAACAAGAACCAGGTGGAGCGGCTCGGGCAGGGGCGCTTTGATGAGGGCCCGTTCCTCACCGGCACCGGCCTGACCGTCTATCCCATCGAGCAGCCCGGTCATCAGTGGCGGCATGCCGAGATCTACGACATGATCTGGCCGGACATTGAAAAGGACGATCAGATAGTTCCGTTCCTGCAGGGCAAGGGCTACGACATCGAGACTCATGAGGACGTGCGGCGCTTCATCGAAGAGAACCTGATGGCAGTCTGGATGCAGGGGGCGATGGATGGCGCCACGCGCTCGAATGAACCCTACGCGCAACGCGGTCTTGTGCGGATGGCCGAGGCGCTCAACTATGAGCGCGGCGATGAGTTCATGGACTGGCTATACGATGGTGCCGGGAAGATGCGGATCTTCGTCCCAAACACATACTTCCGCGATGGCGCGCCCTATGAATCCACCGGCGGGTACAACTCCATGCACGTGACGCCGCTCGGGCCGATCGTGGAGTCGATCGAGCATCTGCGCGAAATGCGCCCGGAGGTGTATCCGCGCGAGAAGTATCCGGACATCACCCGCAGTCGGCGTTATCACAACGTCTTCGACTTCTGCATGGACACCGTCACCATCGGACGCAGCTTCCCGCAGGTAGGCGACACCGGGTCCTACCCGCAATACAAAGTGTTGTCGCCGATCAGCTATCACTCCGCCAACTCCGTGGCCTTCGAACACGCGTGGCGGGTCTTCCGGGACCCGAAGTTCGCCTGGGCGCTGGCGAATGACCCCGGCTGGCGACCGTCGGAGGACTTCGAGTGGACACGTGAGCAGATCGAGGCTGAAGCGACACAGTGGCCGGATGACTGGAATGATGCGAGTTCGCTCCACGACGGCTACGGCCTCGCCATCGCCCGCGGCGGCACCGGTGACAGACGCCGCTCCGTCTGGATGCACTACGACCGCGCGCGCGGCCACGTGCAGGACGATCTGCTCGACCTGGGGATGGACGCCTTCCGCGGCAACATCCTCTCGCACATGGGCTATCCGCGCAACTGGGGCGCGTGGGAGGGACTGTGGTCGAGTCACAACGTCGCGCGGCAGTTCGATCCCTACCGGGAACAGGTTGGCGAGGCGCAGTATGTCGCAGATGCGGGTCTGGCGCACGTGACTGAGGTGCGGACGCAGGCGCACTTTGAGTACATCGATGAGTCCGGCCGCAAGGATCACGCGCCGATGCCCGAGTACTGGCAGCGACGGATGCTTGCACTGGTGGATGTGTCGCCCGATGAGTTCTATGCGCTCGACTTCTACCGCATCTCCGGAGGCGCCCACCACTGGTGGGCCTTCCATGCGCAGGAGGGGGATTACGCCACCGAGGGCATTGATCTCGTCGCGCAGGACGGCGGCACTCTCGCGGGGCCTGATGTGCCCTACGGTGACGTGGAGTGGATGAAAGCGCACGGGGGCAGCGAGCATGCCACCTACGGCTGGCGCGGCGTGAACTTCACCTTCCCGCACCTGTACAACGTGCAGAAGGGGCGGGCTGAGAGACCGTGGTGGGGCGACTGGGCCATCAAGACGGGGGAGGGCCTGCACCTTCGCCAGCACATCCTGCAGGCGCGCGACGGCCTCGGGCAGCCGATCGAGGTCAACGTCACTGATGGCCGAGCGGCATCCGGCGGCTCTCCCTACGAGATGAAGTGGATCATGATGCACAACCCGGGCGGCGGCGATGAGGTCGTCCGCACCCAGGTGCTGGCGGTGCTGGAGCCCTACATCAACAGCCCGATCATCCGCAGCGCAACGCCGATTGGGCTCACAGGCGCAGACGAGGATGGCTTCGAGGCGGGCGCGGC
>JAAYJW010000133.1 GCA_012522765.1 candidate division WS1 bacterium
CTCCAGCGCCACAAGGTCGTGACGCGGCTGGACGATGCGCCGGATGACGAGGCCGAGCGCGTATTCGCGCGCCTCGGTCACCAGTCTCGCCAGGCATGTGCTGTCTACGATCATTGGTGCTGCTCCTAAGAATGATATGGGCGGCGGCAGCGAAAACGCCGTGCCGTTCATGTGGCACGGGCGCCTCGCCCGTGCGTCGTACTGTCAAGCCCGCGGTCTGCGCACAACGGCGCCTCCCCCGCCCAACCCCGCTTCGCGGGATTGGGCACCCCCTCCGTTCCGGAGGGGGCTTGCGAACGGTCCCTCCAGAAGCACAGGCTTTGACCGTCGCTGCCTTTTGAGGTCTCCCCCCTCGCTGTTCGTAGTCTGTCGTTGGAGAGGTCGGCCCCCGCGCCGACCTGTGCCGTCGCCGTGTCCTTCGGAGCGACGCCTCTGCCGTTTACATGCGTCGACCGCTGCCGCCCAGAGGTGCCGTTGTCGGTGGCCGTGCGTTCTGCGGGCCGAAGTGGAACCTCAGGCTCCTGCCTCGCTGCGCTCGCAGGAGCCTGACCCTCGCTGCGCTCGGGCGGCCCCTCCGGACGACTCCTGCGCCACCGTCGCCGCTACAACTCCGCCCTGACCCGCATCAGCTTTGCGGTGCCCGTGGCCACCACGCGGCCCTCTGCGTCCGTCACGTCGCCCTCCGCCTCCCACAGCGGCGGACGCTCACGCGTGACACGCGCCCGGATCCGCAGCGGCACCCCGAGGCGCGCCGGTAGTTTGTAGCGGACGCATAGCTCGGCCGTCGCCACGGGCTCGCCCTTGCGGCTGAGTTGGTCATTCATCACTTCATCGAGGAGCGTGGCGATGATCCCGCCATGCACGATGCCCTCCCAGCCCTGGTGGTAGCGGTCGGGCAGGAAGTCACAGACATACCACTCGCCCTCCTCGCGGAACTTGAGGTGCAGACCGCGCGGGTTCTTGTCGCCACACGCTACGCACCAGCCGTCTTCGCGCCAGATCATCTCGTCCTCTGCCATTGGTCTCGCCCTTCCGTCAGGTGTGTTTCAGCCACCGCTCCGCCTCCTGCAGGCACTCCTCAAAGCTCTCCACCAGGAAGCGGCACTGTGGGATGGAGTCGAAGAACCGCTGACCGTACCGGCGCGTGACGAGCCGGTTGTCGAGCACAAAGACCACGCCCTGGTCGGTCGCCGATCGCACCAGTCGCCCGATGCCCTGCTTGAAGCCGAGGATCGTCTCCGGGATGTAGTAGTCCCGGCTCCCGTCGTGGCCGCGGCTGGCGGCAAGCTCGCAGCGTGACTGCACGATCGGGTCGGTGGGCACCGCGAAGGGAAGCTTCACGATCACCACGCAGCGCAGCGCCGATCCGGGGACATCCACGCCCTCCCAGAAGCTTTTGAGACCGAAAAGCACCGTGTTCGGCCGCTCGCGAAGCTGCTGCAGCAGCCAGTTGCGCGGCCCCGAGACATACTGACAGATCGGCGACAGGTCCATCTCGGCAAGCTGCGCACGGATGCGCCCAAAGAGGCGGTCCATCTGCGCCCGCGATGTGAAGAGCAACAGCGTGCCACCCTCGGCCACCTGCGCGATATCAAGCAGCGCCTCGGCAAGCGCCTCCTCGCGCCCCTCCTGGCCGCTGGTGGGGATATCATGCGGCACGCACAGCAGAAGCTGCTCCTCGTAGTGGAAGGGTGACGGAACCGATAGCTCGCGCAGCGGCGTCTCCAGCCTGTCGAGACCGAGGCGCCGGCGCATGTAATCGAAGTCCCCATCTACCGTGAGCGTCGCCGATGTCATGACCACGGACGCCCGGCGGTCGTATACCGCGCGCTGCAGCGCCGGCCCGACATCAATCGGCGCCGCACAGAGCCGCCAGAAGTCGCCCCATCTGCGCTTCACCGTCTCCGCCCACAGCACATAGCCCGCCCCCGGCTCATCGTCCATCAAAGCGCCGATCGCCGAAGATAGATCGCCGATCGCCGCACGCGCTCCCGCGGCCTCAGCCGCCAGATCGCTCTCCGGGCTCCCGCGTTCGGCTCCCTCGGCAAGCTCCTCGGCGATCTCACCGAGTGCGTCATCAATGATGTCCAGCAGCGAGCGAGCTGTCTCCACCGCCTCGCCCACCACCTGCCACTCGCCGGTGGCGTAGACCATCGAGCCGAGGCGGATCCGGGCGCGGCCGGCCCCCGCCTCATGGTCAAGCGCCACGCACATGTCGGTGACGGCGGCGCCGAGTTCCGCGCCCGCCGCGTCCAGCGTCTCGGCCGCCGAATTGAGCCTCGCCCGGGCGTCCGCAATCGCCGAGGCACGATCCGGCGGTGCTGCGTTGACGTAGGCGGCGACGCTGTCACGGATACCGCGATGCCGGCCCCCGCCCAGTGTGCGCCGCAGCTCACGGAAGCTGAAGTTCGATGCCTCGTAACCCAGTTGATCGGTGGCCACGCTCTCGAGATTGTGCGCCTCATCGAAGATCAGGCGGCTGGAGGTCGGGAGGACGTCGAACTGCGTGTCGGCCAGCGTGAGGGCGTGATTGGAGACCACCACGTCGGCGTTGCGCGCGCGAGCACGCGCGACCCGCAGCGGGCAATTCTTCGCCTGCGGGCAGCCGCGGCCAAGGCAGGTCGCCCGTTCCGAGCGCACCTGATCGAGCAGCCGCTGCAGCCCGCCGAAGGCGCGGGTAGCCTCAGAGGCAATCATGTCGAGATCGGCGCTGTCGGACGCGGCGAACCATGAGACGAGATACGCAGCCGCGCGCCGGTCCTCGGCGAGCATCGAGCCAATCGCATCGCGCAGATGAGTGACGAAGCGGCGGATGCAGACGTAGTTGGTGCGGCCCTTGAGCAGGGCGGCCTCGAATTCCACGCCCATGCTGGCCCGCAGCAGCGGTAGATCCTTTTCGATCAACTGCTCCTGCAGGTTCTTGGTGTTCGTGGAGATCACAACAGGCTCGCAGTTGGCGCGCGACCATAGTATCGCCGGCGCGAGGTAGGCCAGCGACTTGCCGACGCCCGTCCCGGCCTCGACCATCAGCGTCCCGCCGTCCACCAGCGCCGTGCCGACCGCGCGCGCCATCTCGATCTGCCCCGGCCGGTGCTCGTACTGCCCGAGACCGGCGGCGACCGGCCCATCCGCCTCGAGCAACTCCGCCGCCTCCTCGGAGACGGGCGCGCCGCTTAGATGCCGCTCGCGCCGACGCTGCCCCGGCGCGGACGGCCGCCCTGCCAGCAGCACCTCCACGGCCGCCGCATCGAGCGCCGGCACCTCAACGTCGCTGATGCCCAGCCACGCGAGATCCGCATCGGTGGCGAGGAGATCGCGCAGCAGAGCAAGCACCGCGGGCGGCAGTTCCTGCAGTCGCGCTCGAAGCGCCTGCTCGATCTCCCGGCACAGCGTGGCACAGGCGGTCGGATCGTCGGGGTCGGAGGGAGCGTCTGTGTCGCTCACGGACAGAGCGCATGCGACCGAAGCCAGTGAGAGATCGCGGAGGGTGGGGCAGACCAGCAGCACACCGGCAAGCAAGTCGTGGATGCGGCTGCGGAGAGGGCGACATGCCTCCTCCACGGCGGGGCGGGACAGCAAAGCGGCGAGAAGCCGGGCGTCATAGACCATCACCGGCTCGTCACCGGAGAGGGCGGCGAGCCTCAAAAGCTCCTCATCCACCTCGCCCGGACGTGCCGTGCTGCGCCAGCCGAAGGATAGCTCAGTGGCACCGACAGTGGCGCAGCGCACGCCGGTGCCGTCGGCGCACAGGTGCAGATAGACAGGCTTGTCGCCGGTGGCAGCCATGGTGGAAGATGGTCCCCCTCGCGCGGAAAGGAAATCGGCAGCCCTCTAGACCGGGCTGCCGATGGACGATCGCTGCGACCGGCGCCGGTGACGGCTCCGTCTCAGACGGCGTTCTCGACCGAATCGAGACTCGCCGGTGCCTCGCACTCGCGAACGGCCTCCTGGATCAGGTCGCAGGCGTCAAGAAGCAGGGCCTCGTTCCAGGTGTCGCCCTTGAGCCCACCGAGGTCCTCGGCCCCCTCCGCCACGCTGTCGCTCGCCATGCGGATATACTTCGCCTTCACGATCGTCATGTGCTCACGGGCGCCGTGACTGTTGTAACTCTCTTTGTTGAGAGTCCCCACGATCATCAGTCGCGTGCCCGCCTTGACATTCTCCATTACCCACTCGCCCAGTTCCTGCCATGCGTCCACGAGGAACAGGTCCGAAACCGGCTCACCGTTGGCACGTAGGAATGGGCGGTCCACTTCGAAGCTGAATTCGGCCTTCACCTGGCCGGACGACTTCTGCCTCAAAGCAGGTTCGCGGGTGGAGAAGCCTGTCAGTGCAACGAAATTCAGGTCTGCCAACACGCACACCTCCCACCATGTGCCGGCCCGGCCTCTTCTCGGTAACGGGGAAAAGCGCCTCGCACCAGGTCCGCCACACAGGAGCCCTGCAGTTCTTGCATACTATCGCAACGTAGCGTCACGCCCCACAGGGAGTCACTATAGCACAGTCTGATGATAAGTCAAGGAACTCCGGGCATCGTTGCAATAAAAACCCAAAGTGAAGGTATCTTGTAGTAGTCGGCGACTTGCGCTGCTTCTGCCCACTATTCGACGTTCACGCGGCATATTCCTTGTTGTCGCAGCAGAGTCCAATAAATTGTCTCCGCGTGGGTAGCCATCTGATCCAGCGTGAACAGCTTCCACGCCCGCTCCCGGCCCGCAGCCCCGAGTTGTTGTGCGTAATCGGGGTCCTCCAGCAGGGTGTTGAGCTTTTCCGCGAGTGCGACGGCGTCGGCCGGTGGAGCCAATAGCCCGGTAGCGCCGTCCACCACTGCCTCACGGATCCCGGGGGCATCACTGCCCACCACCGGTTTGCCGAGGAACGCGCCCTCGATCAGCGCCATCCCGAAGCCCTCAATCGCCACGGAGGGCAGCACGACCACATCCATCGCCTGGATGATCCTGCGCGCATCCGCGCGGTAGCCCATCATGCGCACCGCATGGCCGATGCCGAGGCGCTCTATCTGACGCTGCAGCTCGTCCCGATCCTCGCCCTCGCCCAGCAGCAGGCAGACCAGCTTCGGCCACCGCTTCAGCAGTAGCGCCACCGCCTCCAGCAGGTAAACCTGGCCTTTGCGCGGCGACAGATGCGCCACCTCGCCGACCACCGGGGCGTCCTGCGGGATATCAAGCTCCTGCCGCACCCGCTCCCGGGACGGGATGTCGTCAAACAGCTCGGGGTTGAGGCCGTTGTACAGCACCTCGATGCGCTCGGGGGGTATCCCCTGGCCGATGAGATGCTGGCGCACGCCTTCGGAGCAGGCGGTGAGTCTGTCGGAGAACTGGAAGCAGGTCTTGATGTTGAGCGCATGCACCGAGGCGAGGCTGGGAATACCGGTGATCTTCCCGGCCACCGCGCCCCAGAGGCTCGCGGTGGAGAGGTGCGTGTGAATGACATCCGCGCCGATCGATTCGGCAAACCACGCCAGCAGAAAGGGCGCCATGAGGTTTCCCTTGCCGGAGATCGAGAGCGGGTGCGCCTCGATATCCCGGCGCGCCAGCGCCTCAAGAAGCTGCTCATTGTGCTTGCACGCGAAGACCACGCGATGCCCGCGGCGCTGGAGGCCGTCGGCGAGGTAGACCGCGACCCGCTCGGCGCCTGAGTAACGGGCCGGAGTGATTACGGTCAGTATCGTCAGCGGACGCTCACGGTCAGTTGTGTGGTCTTCGCCCGGCACGCCGTCCACCTCAGGCCTGTGAGCGCAGGAACTCTGCTGCGCGCTTGATGTCTTCGGTTGCGTCCCCGCGGGTCGAGCACTCCAGCGCCATGTAGCCGTCCCAGCCGATCTCCTCGAGCGTGGCGAATGCGGCGGCGAAATCGGTGCTGCCGTGACCGGGCGTGGCGCGGTTGCTGTCCGCGAGGTGTATATGCCGCACGTACTTCGCATTGTCGCGCAGCGCCTGCGGGATACTGTCCTCTTCGATGCTCATGTGGAAGAAGTCGGCCATCACCCGGCAGCCCTCACGGCCCACACGCTCGCAAAGCTGTGTGCCGTTCTCAAGCCGGTTGAACCACCACTGCTCGTAGCGGTTGAGTGGCTCCCACAGGACACAGACGCCCTTGCTCTGTGCGTGTTCGGCCAGTTCGGTCGCAAGCTCCGCGAGCAGCTCCATCTCAAGCTCCTGCTGCCCCTTCCATGGGCTCAGGTCCGGCAGGCGCGTGTACTTGTCCGGGTTCATCTTCACCGCGATCAGCGGGGCGTAGATGACGCCGACGGCGCCGAGCATCCCGGCGGCGGTGAGGAAGTTGCGCATATCCTCCATCGCCACCTCGCGCTGGTCCCGCTCGGCCGCCATCAGAGCCCCGCGCCCGCCGCTGCAGATGGTGCTGACCGCGCAGCCGGTGTTGCGGATCGCCTCAGCGATCTCGTCCACCACCACGAGGATGTCCTGCCGCCCGGTCAGCTCGATCGCATCGTAACCGGCGTCCTTCATGTACTGCATCTTCTCTTCGTAGCTGTCGCCACGGCTGAGGTACTCGCGCCCCGACAACTTCAGTTCCATGGGTCATCTCCTCGCAACTTTGTCTATTCCGCCGACGATCTGCAGCGTCTACCGCTCGAGAAGCGCCGGAAGATCGGCGCGAAATGCCGCCAGCGCGCGCCCCCGATGGCTTACCGCGTTCTTCGCCTCCGGCGGCATCTGCGCAAATGTCGTACCGGACGGTGGATACAGAAACACCGGGTCGTATCCGAAGCCGCCCTCACCCGCAGGCTCGCGCGTGATGGTCCCCTCCACCCGCCCCTCCCAGCGCCCGATCTCTCCGTCTGGCGATGCGAGCGAGAGCGCACAGACAAAGCGCGCCGTGCGCTGCCCCTCCGGGACATCCTGCATCGCCCCGAGCAGCTTGTCTATCAACTGCTGCTGTGTCGCGCCCTCTCCGGCATAGCGAGCCGAACGCACACCGGGATCGCCGCCCAGCGCGTCCACCATCAGCCCCGAGTCATCGGCGAGACATAGCTCTCCGGTGGCGCACGCACAGGCGAGGGCTTTCTCTCGCGCGTTCTCGGCGAAGGTACTGCCTGTTTCGGTCAGCAGCGGCGGATCTGGCAACTCGCCAAGGTGCGAGACCTCGACATCGAGCCCCGCCAGCAGATCGCGCATCTCCCGCACCTTGTGCTGATTCTCGGTCGCCAAGATCAGGCGCACAGGCATCAGCATCCCGCTCCTGTCGAACGGTCGTTGACCCACCGCGTCATGGCAGCACGTCCCCGAGGACCTCGCGCTGAAGAGTGAAGAGGGCATCGCAGCCCTTGTGACCGGCGGCGAGCATCTGCATCAGTTGCTGGTCGGTGAAGGGCGCACCCTCGGCGGTGCCCTGCACCTCGATCAGCTTGCCATCGCCGGTCATCACGAGGTTCATGTCCACGCCGGCGCGGGAGTCCTCGCAATAGGCGAGATCGAGCAGGATCTCCTCGGCGACGACGCCGACGGAGATTGCCGCCACCTGCGTGTTGAGCGGCCAGCGCTTGACGCGCGACTTGTTCATCAGCCAGCGGCAGGCATCCGCGAGGCAGACCCATGCGCCGGTGATGGAGGCGGTGCGCGTGCCGCCGTCGGCCTGCAGCACATCGCAGTCGAGCTTGATCGTGAGCGGGCCGAGCAGTTCGAGGTTGCACACTGCTCGCAGCGAGCGGCCGATCAGGCGCTGGATCTCATGTGTTCGACCCGACACGCCGCCATCGGTTTCGCGGCGGGTGCGCTCTGAGGTGGCGCGGGGGAGCATCGAGTACTCGGCAGTCACCCATCCCTGGTCCGTATCACGAAGAAAACCGGGCTGATAGTCCTCGACCGAGGCCGTGCAGTGTACGCGCGTCTGCCCGAGGGTTATGAGGCACGAGCCCTCGGCGTATTTGTTGATGTTGCGGGTGATGCGGCAGTTACGTAGTTCCGCGTTATCGCGGCCATCTTCTCGGAGCACGCTTGCGACCTCCGTGGGGGGCTGACGTTACGATCATCTGGTGGGGCAGTTCGCCCCGGGGGGACAGAAGTCCTTGCATCCATCTCGATGAACTCGATGGGTTGCAGAAGTTCCCTCCGCGGGATAGTGTAGTGGCACGAACACTGCCCTAACGTGCCACGTACTGAGGTGATTGACCGATGCCGGAGGCAAGCCAAATTCTCGAAGGTCTCACTCAGGCCGCCGCCTGGGGCCGGCCGCTCGCGCTGGGCTGGCACATCATCATGTTGGCGGCGCTCATCGCGCTGCTGGTCGGGTGGCGCCCCACTCGCCGTCTCGCCGGAACTCTACTCGCCCTCCCGCTCCTGAGTGTAGCGGCGATGGCATGGATCGTAGGCAACCCGTTCAACGGCATCGTCTTTGGCGCAGTGGCGGTTCTACTGATCGCACTTGCGGCGCGCCTGCCCCATGACACGGTGCAGGGCGGCTCAGTCTGGACGACGGTGGCCGGCGTAGTGATGGTCGCTCTCGGATGGACGTACCCGCACTTTCTTGATGGCGCAGCACTGACTACGTATCTGTATGCGGCTCCCTTCGGCCTTGTGCCATGCCCGACGCTTTCAGGCGTGATGGGCTTCGCGTTACTCGGCGATGGCCTCCGGAACAGACCGTGGAGTCTCGCGCTTGCTGTGACTGGTCTGTTCTACGCGCTGGTGAGTGCGTTCCGGTTGGGAGTTCGCCTCGATCTGCTGATGCTTATTGGTGTCGTGGCGCTGATGGTGCGCGCCATCTCCGCCAGCTACCCGCACGCCGTAAGCAATCGCCAGGGGTCGCATGCGATGTCGGCGGATGGATAGACGGGTGCAGGCCGACATTTCTGCTCCGTTGCCGCCGCTGCTGTCTGTGGCTACATCCCAAGCTCGCTCTCGCCCGCCAGCGTGCCTGTGCCTTCCACGTACTGCCGCAGGCCCTCGACGATCGCATTCGCGGCTGCGGTGCGCACGGCCGGGCTCTCCAGCAGGGCCTCCTCTGCGTCGCTGTTGAGGAAGAGAAGCTCCACCAGCACCGCGGGCATCTCCGACTCACGGGTGACGCAGAAGTTCGCCCAGCGCAGGCCGCGGTCTTTGCGCCCGAGCGCTCGTATGAGATTCGCGTGGACGATCGCGCCGAGACACTTGCTGCGGGCGTGGTAGTAGTAGGTTTCGGTGCCATGGCCGGTATTGCGCTTAGGCATGGCGTTGCAGTGAATGCTCACGAAGAGGTCGGCGCTGATGCGGTTGGCAAGCTCCGGGCGGTCGTAGAGGTCCACGAATACATCGCTTTCACGGCTTAGCACCGTCTGTGCGCCGATCTCCATCAGCTTCGCCGCGACCTGGCGGGCCACGTCGAGGTTGACGTCCTTCTCCTTCAGGCGCAGGCCCACAGCACCCGGATCGCGACCACCGTGCCCCGGATCGATCACGATCCGCTTATCCGCCAGCCGTCCGCGGCGGAAGATGAGAGCAACCCCGGCCGCCTCTTCCTGCACCTCAAAATGCACAAGCTGCCGCATGTCGAGCGTCAGCGTCGCTCCCGGCGTCCCCGGCGTTCCGGAAAGCCGCAGGCTCTGCACGAAGGGGCTCTCCACCGGCACCCGTGCCATCTGCGTTGCGGGGGCGGCGTCAGGGAACTTCAGCACCACCCGCGGCGGTTCAAGTTGCACGTCATACTCGAATGCCGCCGGATCGGTCAGTTCCACTCGGACAACCGTTGTATTCTCATCAGGTGTACCTGCGTCAATGCGCGCGATCTGGGGCATCCGCCGCTCAATCAGCGGCTCCTTGCCATCAGGTTCGCCAAGGATAAGGCTGCCGCCGAGACCATCTTCCGCCGGTACCCATCGCATCTGCCGCTTTGCGCTCAGGTCCGCCACGATCCGCGTCACGGGCGGGTCGCTCTTGAACTGCCCCCA
>JAAYJW010000134.1 GCA_012522765.1 candidate division WS1 bacterium
GCGGCGAGCGCTCGAGGGCGACGAAGAAGCATTCGTCGCCCTCGTTGACTTGTACCGCGATCGAGCCGTCAACATTGCGTATCGCTACCTCGGCGACCGCACGAGCGCCGAAGACCTCGCACAAGAGGCCTTCGTGCGTTTCTACGAGAGACGCGAGAGCTTCGATCCCTCGCACGACTTTTCCCCATGGTTCTATCGCATCCTGACGAATCTCTGCCTCGATCACCTGCGCCGCGAGCGCTATGGTGAAAAGCATCTGACGCTGATCTCCGAAGATGACGGTCCGCAAACAGAGTCGCCCTCCGAGAACGCCACGCCCGCCGAGCACCTGGAGCGGGAAGACCTTTCGGCTCGGGTGCAGTCAGCGCTGAGGATGCTTCCCGATCGACAGCGTATGGCCGTGGTGCTCCAGCACTATGAAGCCCTCAGCTACGACCAGATCGCAGAGGTGATGGGCTGCTCACGTGGCACCGTGGACGGTCTGCTTTCGCGGGCGCGGGATGCTCTTCGCGACCGGTTGAACGATTATTTTCAGAAGTGACCGCAGAGTCTGAGCGGGCCATACGTATGCACTGATGGAGATAGAGATGATAACCTGCGAGAGAGCGAAACAAGAGATGTCGGCGTACAGCGATGGCGAGTTGCCTGAGCCCCTCGCGGCCGAGGTCAGCGCACACCTGTCAGGGTGTGGCGAGTGCGCGCAGTACCACGATGACCTGATTGCGCTCGGCGCGCTATTGGATGCACCCGCGAGCATACGGGCGAGCGAGGACTTCACGCAGAACGTGCTAATCCGGGTCCTCAGGCGCGAGGAAGAGTCCGCTTTCGGCCGACTTGGCCGAGCGATCTGGCGTCCGATGCCCGGATGGGCTGCTGCGGCGGCCATCTTCCTGGCGATTGCCCTCGGGTCTGGCACTGCCTGGCTTGTGCAGCCTGCATCTGCACCACCGGCCCGAATCGCGGAGGCAGGGGGCATCTCGAATATGCTGGGTCTGGATGCATTCGAACCACTGCCGGCGGATGGTATCGGCGGTGCCTATGTGCAGGTGGCGTGGCCGCAGGATGGTGAGGCACGATGAGACTTCGCGCTATCTTCGCGATAGCTATGGCTGTCGTCCTGGGCGTCGGCGCGTACGCTCTCACCGCGCATTACGCTCGTGATGCGAGCGGCCCTCGCAGAATGCTGCAGACGCAATCGCTCGCGGTGAAGCTGCAACTGACAGACGAGCAGCGTGATGCCATTGACGCGATCAACGCTGCGTTCCAGCGGGAACGCCAACAGATGCGCGACAGGCACCGGCAGCACCGAAGCGAATTGCTGGAGTTGCTGCGGGAGAATCCTCCCGATCGTGAACGCATTGACGACAAAGTCGAGGAGATCAGTCAGCTTCAGCAGCAGATGCAGCGGCTGGCGGTGTCTCATATTATTGACGTAAGCGCAGAGCTTGATGACAATCAACGGGAGAGACTTTTTACGCTGATTGATGAGGCCATGTGCCCCGGGTCAGTGATGGGCGGCGGGGGCAGGGATTGCCGATAGGGCGCAGTGCCTCGCGCGGGAGCCGGGGCGCGGTGGCTGTCACGGCCAATCGAGCAGTAGTGACGGGAAGCTGGGTCGCCGGGGAGCGGCCGCAATGGTGGCCGCTCCTCGTGCGTGAGATGCAGTACCTGATGGAGATACGTGAGAGCCTGGAAGGACCTGGATCATGGAGCGTTTAGGCAGAGCGCTGGCCGTATTTGCGATCACTGTGCTCATGATGGGAACTGCCGCGGCGCAGGACGCCGCACCGATGACATTGGAGGCAAGCGTGGACTACGCGCTGGCGCACAATCCGCGTTTGGCGGCGGCGCGAGAGCGTGTCGAGGCCGCGGCGTCGCGGATCGGCCAGGCGTCAGCCGCCATGAAGCCGCAGCTTGACGCGCGGGTCGGATACACCGACAGCGAGCCCGTGGAGCGGGATCTTCGCAACTACAGCGCGGTCCTCTCGGCCCGCCAGCTACTCTACGACAGCGGGGAGACGGATGCCCGCACCGCACAGGCACGCCTGCAGCGCGACGCCACCCTCTCTTCGCTCCGCACGCTGGAACTTGATATCGCGAACACGGTCGCGGGCGAATACTTCGGGACCCTTCGGGCGGCCCGTCTTGTTGAAGTGACGATTGAGGTGCGCGAGCAGGCCCGGGAACACCACGCGCTGGCGAAGGCGCGGTACGACGCTGGAACCGTGGCCCGGGCGGACGTGCTGCGGGCGGAGGTCGAGGTCGCGCGGGCGCACCTCGACGTGATCAGCGCGGAGAAAACCGAGGAGCTTGCACACGCGCGCCTGCGAAAGAGCCTCGGCATGGCGCAGGATGAGCCGCTGCAACCGGCCGGCGTGGCATTGAGTTTCCCGCCGGTGATCGACCGGGCGACCGCGTTCGAACTCGCGCGGGCCAATCGCAGCGAACTGATGGCGATCGACGCAGAGATCGCCGCGGGGGAGGCAGCGGTGCGAGCCGCGAAGGCCTCCAGCCGGCCGGAGGTGGCGCTCCAGGGAGACTGGGGCGCCCGGGAGAACGACTTCCCGCCCGGCGAGGTAGCGTGGACGATCGGCTTGACCGCGTCCACGAGCCTCTTCGACGGGCGATTGACCCGCGAGCGTGTGGATGAGGCGCGGGCGAATGTGCGCGTGCTGCAAGCCGATCGCGAGGACCTGGCGCAGCGGATCGAGCTGGAGGTCGCTGAGGCGCTGCTGAACGAGCGCGAGGCCAGACAGCGGATCGACCTCGCCGAGGAGGAGGTCGCGCTGGCGCGGCACAGCATGGAAGTCAGCAGTGGTCGCTACCGTGTCGGCGAGGCCGCGGTCATCGAGGTCATCGACGCGCGCACCGCGTTCAGCAGAGCCCTCGCGACACAGGCGGAGGCGCTTTACGACTACCACCGCGCACACGCGGATGTCGCCCGTGCCGTCGGACTGCTGCCGACCACTGAAGCTTACGAGGAGCTGCCGGAGGAATGAAAAAAGGCGGGTGGATCGCAGTTATAGTCGCCGCAGTTGTCATCGCCGGAGCGATCATCTGGGCAGTCACGCTCCGGGGAAGAAGCGAACGCAGCGGGCCGCAGACGGCGGAGGTCGCGAGGCGCACGCTTTCTGTCGGCATCGAGGCACTGGGGGCTGTGCAGCCGATGGTGGGAGCGGAGGTACAGGTCGGCGCACAGGTCTCGGGCCGGGTTGAGCAGCTTTACGCAAACGTCGGGGATGTGGTCGAGCGCGGTGAGTTGATCGCTCAACTTGATGATGATGAGTTGGCCGCGCGGGTTGAGCGCGCGCGAGCCGATCTCACGGCGGCCGAGGAGAAATGGGGCGAGGCTCGGGCCGCCGCCGGGGCGGCTCCGGAGCAGACGGCCGCCGCCGTGGAGGAGGCACGCAGCAGCGTGGAGGCGGCGAGGGCGCGGCTGAGGCAGACTGAGGCCACGCGGGCGCAGAACCGGAACGTGCCGAAAGCGATGTGCAGCAGGCTCAACGGACACTGGAGGCGGCCCGAGCGCGCGTGGAACAGGCTCGGGCACGATCCGAGGCGCAGCAGCCCACTTCTGATGCACAGATCGCGCAGGCACGCTCTGCGTTGGAAAGCGCTGAGGCGAAGCTTGCCCGCGTCAGACGAGGCGCCCGCGCTGAGGAGATATCGAGCGCTGAAGCCTCGGTTCGGCAGGCGGAGAGCCGTCTGCGCGAAGCCCGGCAGAACCTCGAGCGTGCACAGGAGCTTTTCGCGAAGGGTTACGTGGCTGCTCAGGAGATCGACCGGCGCCAGACCGAACGCGACGTCGCACAGGGTGATCTCGATGCGGCCCGGCAGCGGCTCGAACTTCTGCGCACACAGTCATTGCCGGAGGACATCCAGCAGGCAGAGGCGGATGTGGCACAGGCCCGTTCGCGGCTGGTTGAAGTGGAGAGCCGGACCGTTGAAGTGGAGCTTGCTCAGCGCGATGTCACCGCCGTCGAAGCGGAGGCTGCGCGCGCGGAGGCCAGTCTTCGTGCCGCGCGGGCCAACACGAGCAGTGTGCCGGTGAGCCAGGCGCAGGTCGAGGCGGCGAGGGCGGACGTGCAGCGCGCGGAAGCCAGCCTGCGGAGCGCAAGGTCGCAGCAGGTGGACGTTGAACTCAAGCGACGTGCGGCAGACGCTGCGTACGCCCAGGTCGAGCAGGCTCGGGCGGCGTTGCGCGAGGCTGAGGCGAAGCTCTCCTACACGAAGATCCACGCGCCGATAACGGGCGTGGTCGGTTCCGTCACCACTCAGGAGGGCGAGACGGTTGCCGCAGGCCTGGCCGCACCGACATTCATAACCATCGTGGACCTCAACCGGCTCGAGGTGCATGCGTTCGTTGATGAGACGGATATCGGTCGCGTGCTTGAGGGACAGCAGGCAGTATTCTTCGTCGACTCATATCCCGACCAGGAGTTCATCGGCGAGGTCACGGCCATCTATCCGAAGGCGCAGATGGAGCAGAACGTGGTGGAGTATGATGTGGTGGTCACCATCGATGACACGCACGGGCTGCTCAAACCGGACATGACCGCGAACGTTACCATCATGATGGAGGCGCGCGAAGACGTGCTGGCGGTGCCGAACGCGGCGATCCGCCGTGAGGGCGGTAGGCGTGTCGTCTATGTGCAAGAGGGCGGGCAGTTCGTACCGAAGGCGGTCGATACCGGCCTGCGCGATGCGTCATACACTGAGATACTCAGCGGCGTGCAGGCAGGAGACATGGTGCTCACAGGTGAGCTTCAGCAGGCGACTGACAGCGCCGACTGAGCTGGGCTGAAGCCGGGACAGGAGAGGTGACGCAGATGATACAGATGCGTTCGATCGTGAAGCGGTATGGTGAGGGCGATACCGCGGTTGAGGCACTCCGCGCGCTCGACCTCGCCATCGAGGAGGGCGAGTTCGTGGCCATCGTCGGGCCATCCGGCTGTGGCAAGTCCACGCTGATGAACATCGCCGGCTGCCTCGACCAGCCGACCAGCGGCGAGTATCTGCTGGATGGTGAGGACGTATCCGCACTCGAGGATGAGGAGCTTTCCCGTGTGCGCAACGCGAAGATCGGCTTCGTGTTCCAGTCATTTATCCTGCTCCCGCGCACGACCGCGCTGGAGAATGTGGAGATGCCCACGATGTACGCTCACCATGCTGTGGATGATGGCCACGAGCGGGCGAAGAAGCTGCTGGAGGACGTGGGCCTCGGCCAGCGCCTCCATCACCTGCCCACAGAGCTCTCGGGCGGTCAGCAGCAGCGCGTGGCGATCGCACGCTCGCTGATCGCCGATCCGGCTATCATCCTCGCCGACGAGCCCACCGGTGCGCTGGATAAGCGCTCGGGGTTGGAGGTCACCGCGATCTTCCAGCGCCTCCACGAGCAGGGCCGCACGATCGTGATGGTCACGCACGACCTCGAACTGGCCGCCCACGCTCATCGCATCGTGACGCTCGAAGACGGGGCCATCGCCTCGGATGAGCCGGTCGAGGAGCCGCGCGATGCTGAAGCCGAGCTGGCCGAGTTGGCCGAAACCGCCGAGGAGGTGGCGTCAGCATGACCACCGCAAATGTGCTGCGCACCGCATGGAAAGCGATGGCCAACAACAAGCTGCGCTCTATCCTTATGATGCTTGGGGTCGTCATCGGCATCGCGGCGCTGACGGTGATAATGGCTGTCGGCGCGGGTACGAAGCAGAAGCTGGAGCAGAGCGTATCCGAGATGTTCGCCGAGGCGCCGGTCACGGTCCTCGCGCGCAAACTCGGTTCGGGCTTCGGGCGTGGCAGTGAGGCCAGTGTCGAAAACGTTCCCACGACGCTGACCCGCGAGGACGCGCAGGCGATCCTCGATCAGATTGCCAACGTTGAGGACGTGGCGCCCACCCAGCGGCAGGCGCAGGTGCCTGTCAAGTACCGTGACGCGAGCAAGAGCACGATGGTCTTCGGGATCCTCCCGCAGTGGCAGCAACTGCGCAATTACGATCTTACCGCGGGGGAATTCATTGACGATGAGGACGTCAATGCCGCGAAGCGCGTCTGCCTGGTCGGGCAGACGATCGTGGATGAACTCTTTGGTGGCACATCTCCGATTGGTGAGACGCTGCGGATCGAGGACACACCGTTCACCGTGAAGGGCGTGCTCGCGCCGAAGGGCACCTCACCCATGGCCGGCGACTTCGACAACCGTGTGGTAATACCGCTCTCCACGTTCTCGCGCAGACTCTTCAACGTAAACCACATGTCGCAGATCGTTGTTGCCCTGCGCGACCCCAGTGCGCTCAACCAGACCGCGGGCGAGATCGAGGCTCTGATGGACGACCGCCACGGCATCCGCAACCCGTCGGATCGTGACTTCGAGGTCCGCAAGGCTGAGCAGGTCGTGGCGTTCGCGGGACAGACCTCTCGCCTGCTCACCATCTTCCTCGGCATAGTGGCCGCGATCTCGCTGATCGTCGGCGGTGTGGTGATCATGAATATCATGCTCATCTCGGTCGGCGAGCGCACCCAGGAGATCGGCCTGCGGCGCGCCGTGGGCGCCAGTCAGCGCGACATTGAGCGGCAGTTCCGGACGGAGGCGCTGCTTGTAACACTGATCGGAGGCGCGGTGGGTGTGGCCATCGGTGCGCTCGTCGGATTCCTGCTGCCGACTGTGTCGCAGGTGCCGGCCACGTTCTCATGGCTGGCGGTGCTGCTGGCGGCGGTCTTCTCCATTGGCGTTGGCATGCTCTTCGGCGTCCAGCCAGCCCGCCGCGCGGCTCGGCTCAACCCCGTGGAAGCGCTGCGCACGGAGTGATGGTGATCTCGACGTGAGGATGCTACGGGTCGTGAAGGCTGGCTGGCGCGCGCTCGGCGCCAACAGAATGCGCACGCTCCTGGCGATGCTCGGGATCACCATCGGAATCGGCGCGGTCATGGCGGTGGTGTCGATCGGCGAGGGAACGCAACAGGAGATCGAGCGTGCCATCGAGGCATTCGGCACGAATCTGCTGGTGATCACTCCGGGCGAAACCAGCATCTCCGCCGGACGCAGCCAACGCGCGACCACCGTCACCACGCTCACCGCCGAAGACGGCGAGGCGGTCGCCGAGGAGTTGAGGGAGGTCGAACTCGCCGTCCCGGCGGCCACGAAGAAGATGGAGGTAAGCTGGGAGGGCACCACCGCCGAGACCACCGTGGTCGCCACGACCCCTGAATTTCAGGAGGCGCGCAACTTCCGTGTTGAGCGCGGGCAGTTTATCACCGAGCACGCTGAGCGCATCCGCGCGAGGGAAGTTGTCCTGGGGCGGACGGTGGCGGATGTGCTCTTCGGTAGCGACGACCCGATGGGAGCGCGCATCCGCATCGGCAGGTCAACCTTTGAGGTAGTCGGTGTGATGGAGCGCAAAGGTCTCGACCTCTCCGGCCAGGACCAGGACGACCAGGTATTGATCCCGCTGAGCACCGGGCAGCGCCGCCTGTTCAATATCGCGCATGTGACTACGATCTACGCGAAGATCCGCAGCGGAGAGAGTATTGAGGGCGCGCAGGAGGAGATTGCGGCCCTGCTCCGCGAAAAGCACCGCCTCCGCGAAGAGGCTACGGACGACTTCACGGTGCTCAACCAGTCCGAGATCATCGCGGCGCAGCAGCAGATCAGCGGTTCGTTCACGCTCCTGCTCACCAGCGTCGGCGGGATCTCGCTGCTGGTCGGCGGCGTCGGTATTCTTGCAGTGATGCTCATGTCCGTGCGCGAACGGATCCGAGAGGTCGGCCTGCGCAGAGCCGTGGGCGCGACAAGGCGTGACATCCTCGTGCAGTTCCTGACCGAGGCGGCGGTGCTGAGTGTCGCCGGAAGCATCGCGGGAGTGGCTCTCGGAGTAGCCGGAGCAGCGGTGACGGCGCGACTGACGGAGTGGTCCATGGCCTTCAGCGTCCCCGCAGCCCTCGGCGCGGTCGTTGTTTCCATCGCCATCGGCATCGTCTTCGGCATCTACCCGGCCCGGCAGGCCGCCCTGCAAAATCCGGTCGAGGCGCTGCGCGGGCGGTAAATGATTCGCGACCACGGCAGGTTATTTGCCAGCCTGGATCAAGCCTGTGGGGAATTCGTACAGTTCGCCCCGTGGATTCCGGAGCCTCATGAGCGGCTAAATGTACCGGTCATGTCCGGCAGTCCGTCGCATGATTCGGTCTCGGGATATTGCGCCATCAGGAGATGTCGCCATCTTCACGACGCAGGCCATGTATAGTGGACCGCGAAATCTGCTCAGCAGAGAAGGGGCATGATCGCGCGGCTCACCACCCGGGTGAATATGGCTGGTCCCCCGGATAGCCGGCACCTGGTGGCATGGAGGAAAATCAGGATGGGCGCCCAGCGGATGAGGTTACTGGCAACAGGACTGGCGTTCTCGATCAGCGTGGCATTGACGGGAGCGATCGCGTGGTCTCAGGATGAGGCTGAACACTCACGCAGCCCGGTGGATACCGAGACGCTGCAGCTGAACTGGGATGCTCTGCGGAGTCGCGGCCTGCGCCTGCTGCCGGTGCCCAAGCAGATCGCTTTCGCGGGCGAGGCGGTGCCGCTGTCGGGCACGGACCAGCGCTCGCTCGCCATCGTCCTGACCGGCGACACGGCTGCCGGGCAAATTGCGGCGGATGAGATCATCTCGCGCGTGCAGGAACTCGTGCCGGGAGCCGAGGTGCCGATCCTGCCTGAGGCGCGCGCGGGCGACTACACCGTCACCATCGAGACCACCTGGCCTGGCACATTCACCGCCGACGACTCCCGCCCGACAGAGGCGCGCGAGACCGATCAGGCCTACGGCCTCTACCCGAGCGCCGATGGCATCCTGCTCTCCGGGCAGGGCGAGACGGGGATGCTCTACGCGGCGGTGACGCTGCGCTGGCTCATCGAGAGGAACGCGGAGGGCCAGGTGCTGCTGCATCCGGCGACGGTGGTGGACTGGCCCGACTACAAGGGCCGACAGATGGGGACGCTGCTCGCCCCGTATCACCTCGCCGCGATGGGCACCACCCCCGAAGCGCACCTCGCGCAGATGCGCCCGCACGTAGACTGGCTTTTCCGGCACAAGGCCAACGGCGTCTTCCGCCACTCAATCGGCTCGCGGAAATACTCCTCGCTGCCGGACCAGTTGGCGGCCGGTGAGGCGGAGATGGCGTGCGCGCGGGCGGTCAGCGACTACATGAGCGCCCGGGGCATGGTGGGCATGCACAACGGGAGCGTGGCGCTGGGGACGGCCCCCGATGACGGCGAGCGCGAGGGCTTCGATCAGATGATGATCGGCCGGGGGCACTATCATTCGTGGGCGCGGCATGACCTGCACCGCAATCTCGCCCGCAACATGGCGCGCTTCTGCAGCGGATCGGGCTTCGGGCAGGCGTTCATCCATGCGGTCGACTCAGGCGGCATACTCGACCCGGAACTTTGGTCGCAGCGAGATGCGCTCACGCGGGAGAAGTATGGCGATGACCGCATCTCCGCTGATGCCGACATGTTCAACATCTACGCCGAGGAGTTCGCTCGCGTGGGCGCAGAGATGATCTTCGTGGCCTACCCCTACTCCGCGGCCTACCTCTCGCCGGAGTTCGTGATGGAGAATGTCGGCCTGCCCGACACGGAGGAGGGTCGGCAGCGCGCGGAGGAACTTGTGGCGGGAACGCGCGAGTGGATGCTGGGCATCAATGAGAAGCTGGCGCCGGGTGTGCGCATGTGCATCCGAGAGGCCTCGCGGCCCGATATGTTCCGCTTCTATGACAGCTACCCCGGCCGCCCGATGTGGGTCTACTGGGAACTGACGCACTATCGCAACAGCATCTACCCGCTGCTGACCACCAACGTCCGCAGCATCGGCTCCGGCTACAGCCCCGACCGCCCCGCGGAGGACATCCTGTGGGCGAATGACATCGACTACCTGTGGTTCAACGAGCAACTGCGCGCGGCGGCCTGCGAGTGGGCGTGGAACACACGCTTCCCCGGCTGGAAGGACTACGATCCAGCCTACATGCGGGGCGGGGAACCCGCGGTGGACGACCAGCAGGCGCTGGAGATCGTGGCCGAACGTGCCGCCACGGGCCTGTGGGGAGCGCAGGCGGCGCCTTACATGCAGCGGGCGCTGGCGACGCACCTTAGCTGGCGCGCAGCGGTTGATCCGAAGCTTATGACGCAGCGCCTGCCTGCGAGTGTCTTCGCGCCGCTGGTGCGCAAGAACGCGCAGGCGGCAGAGGATGCCTGCGCGGGGATGGATGAGCTTTGGCAGCAGGTGCAGGCAGCCCGCGCGCAGGGCTACGAGATGATGGACGCCTACGGCCACTCGTTCTTCGTGCAGTACTACGGGATGACGAAGGCGGCTGCCGCCTACGCCGACGTGCATCTCGCCGAACTGCAGGCGACGGAGGCGATACGCAGCGGCGACATGCCGGGGGCGCTGGAGGAGATAGCGCGAGGACGGGAGCGATTGGCAGCGAACCGCGCGGCTTGGGAAGACACAACGGCCGAGCTGGCTGATGAGCCGATGGTCATTCGGCCCGAAGAGTTCCGCGGGAGCGTAGGCGAGCGGCTTGAGGCCAGGCTGATGACGCCGGACTTCGCTGCTCTGGCGGCGCGGCTTGATGAGCTGGAGGCAAGCAGCGACCGGCTCTACCAGGAGTTCAACGTGCCCGCGTGGTTCCGGGACTGGTTCACAAAGCGCGGCCTGATGGTGGTCAAAGCCACAGGCGCGATCGAGGTTGACGGAGTGCTGGACGAGACGGATTGGCAGAACGCGCCGCCGGTGGATCAGTTCGTGAGCCACCGGCAGTTCAAGGTGATGGCCGTGCCCGCTGAGGCGCGGCTGCTCTACGACAGCGAGCATCTCTACCTCGGCGCGCGACTTGCGCAGCCGCTGATTGGTGAGATCAACGAGCCGCAGCGTCCCGGCAACAGCTATGCGCTGACCGAGCAGGTGGAACTGCTGCTCACGCCCGGCGAGGCAGGCACCGCGGGGCTCTACCAGTTCGTCGTGGACACCGCCGGCAACCTCTTCACGATGCGTCGACCGGCGACCGGTCCGGACGCAGGCAAGTCAGAGGAGGGCTGGCAGTCAGGCGCTACAGCGCGCGTGCATCATGAACCTGACGGCTGGTCGCTGGAGCTTGCGATCCCGCTGAGCGCGCTCGAAGGGCCGGCTGCCGGCACATGGCGTGCCGTCATCGCGCGCGGCCTGATGACTTCCGTGGAACCCCGCGCGGTTGAGACGTGGGCCTCTGCGTTCTTCGACGGCCAGAGCTATCACACCACGGAGCTTCACTCGCCGCTGACTTTCAGCTCAACGTCGCCGGCAGCGGGCAATGAGCTTCCGGGGCTGCACATCGTCAACCCAACGATGGCCACGCGCACCACGCAGCGGGGCGAGGGAAGTGAGATCACCTGCGGGCTGACCGTCGAGACCCGCCACCCGCTGCTCGCTGCGTCGCTGCGCGTGGAGGTGCTGAGCGCGGATGATCGGGTGCTGGGGCAGGCGGAGGTGATGGACGGCGGCACCATCGCGCTCAAGTATGCCACGACTGCGCCGCTGAGCCTGCAGCTTGAGAATGTGCATGAGGGAGTGCGCCTGCGGGCCACGCTTCGCTGGCGGACGCTGTCGGGACAGGAGCTTTCTGTGCAGCGCGAGACAGTCCTCGGCGACGTGGAGGCGGCCGTGCCGGCGCAGGAGATGTTCGCGGAGGGGCTGCTGCCAGGAACGCAGGCGGTGGCGGTTCCGGTTTCGGTGCCGCTGCGGGCCGATGGGCAAAGCCTTCTGAGCTTTGAGCGGGGCACGGTCGAGTTCTGGCTGCGCCCGCGCATGGACATGGCGCTGCCGCCGGAGCAGTGGGGCGAGAGCTTCGTCTACCTCTTTCACTACGGCCCCCAGCAGGCGCCGGAGCGCACCTCCCCCGGCGGGAACTCGATGGCGATCACCCACGAGCGCAAGGGATGGATCAGCTTCGCCTTCAGCGGCCCGGAAGGCGACAGGCGGCTGGTGCATGCGCGCCTGCCCAACTGGAGGGCGGGCGAGTGGCATCATATCGCATGCAGTTGGGACCTTGACGCGGACGGGCAGGTGCATATGGGGCTCTACCTTGATGGCAAGCAGAGCGCGCAGAACATCTGGGGGCGCACCGGTGGCGTCGAGGATCGCACGCCGCTCGCGATGAACGAGGGCGATTGGCTGGCGCAACTGGGCGGCTTGAACTCCGGCCAGCGATGGGCCGATGCCGACTTCGACGAACTGAGGATCTGGAGCATCCCGCGCTACTCCGAAGACTTCGTGCCGGAGCGCGAGACGACCCTGCCACCGGCAGAGGGACTATTGCACTTCGACTTCGAAGGGAGCCTCGACGGCCGGTTCCACACCGCCGCCGGCGCGGGGACAGTGCTCGCTTCCCCCGGCGCGCCCGAATGATCCGGCCCACCTGTCGGCGGAAGAGCAGGGAGTGATGCTCGCGATGGAGTTCAACATCTGCATCGGCATCGACTACAGCGGGGCGGCTGCCCCGGAGACTCGCTCGAAGACCCTTCAGGTCTACGCCGCCACGGGAGGACTCCCTGAGCGTGTCCTCGTGGCTGCTCCGAGCAGCACGGCGAGCGCGTACTGCTGCCGCCCCCTCCGCTGCAGACCACGCGTCCACACTCCGCGCGTGAGCACGTTGACTTACTCGATCAGCAGCATCATGACCAAAACGAAGGCCGTGATCATAAGAGCGTGGCCATGACACTGGTCGCGACATTCGTCCTGAGCAAGACCGTTTTCGTGGGGAACCCAGTGGCTTCGTGATGGAACTGCCACCGTATCGCCCGCCGGAATGGCGAACCGTTCTGCGCCGCGCGTTTGTGGACCAGGTCGGACATGTGCTTGGAAGGGCAGTGCTGTTTGCGGCACCGGCAAGCGGGATCTTCTGGGCACTGGGGCATCTTCCGCCTGGTGTTGCGTTCGAGCAGACGGCGATTGGCTACCTCGTGGCGTGGATGGAGCCTGTTGGCGCGCCGCTGGGACTGAACAGGCGAGATGCTCACCGCTCTTGTATTCACACTCCCCGCAAAGGAGATCGTTGTGCCGTCACTGGCCATCACGCACGGCCTTCAGTCCGCACTCGCCGACACATCCTCGAGCGCGCTGGCTGGTCTGGCTCTGAGATGGTCGCCGATGCAGTCATATGCGTTCATGGTCTTCTTCATGTTGTACCTGCCCTGCCTGGTGACGGTATGGGCGATCTGGAAAGAGACCCGCAGTATCAAGTGGCTGGCGACGAGTCTGCTGGTCTCTCTGCTGACTGCCACCGAGAGAGCCCGCTGAGTGAAGGGACTCTTCGCCGGATGTCGGAGCGTCCTCCACGGCGGCGGGATGATGTCCCGCGGGGGCAACACACTAACACCGGTAAGCAATCGCCGTGGATAGCCTGGCTCTGACTTCTTCTGCGGTCTGCTGACGGTTGGTGCTCTTAACCAGCTTCATCCCAGACGCCCTTTCACTCGGGATGTTCGCTCGATGTCTCCCACCGCTGCTCCCCGTCCACAGTGCGCATCAGCCGCCACGCCGCTGGCGTCTCCGCGGAGTGCCTGACTTCAAGCGTGTCCTCGACTCCCCCGAAGTCCACGGTCAGGCGCCCGTCGCTCCCGCTGACACGCGGCGGATCGGCGGCATCCACCAGCGGGACGAGCACGGCCGCAAATCGCCCCTCAACCATCCGGTTGGATGCGTGCAGGCGCGGGTGGTCTTCGTAATCATCAAGCGAAAGCGCAGGGGATGGGGGCCATGCGAAACGCAGCACGCATTTGGCACCCTCGCCGACCGGATCCTGCCTGACCGTCATCGGCGCCTTGATTGCGGCGGCATCCTCCGCCTCGAAGAAGATGGCTTCTTCGGGAGATGCGGCGGCGGGTGCGAGGTCCTCGCGCGGCGTGATGAAGAGCGCATCGATCTGCGCCTCGCGTTCGCGGGTGGCGATGTGCAGTCGGTGCGGGCCGGGCTCCAGCGCGAATGTCGTCGGCCTGTCCGCCAGCAATTCGTGGACCTCTCGCCAGACCCAGTCGCCGCCGATGCTCATGTGCCAATCCACAGGCTCAAGACCATTCATGCTCACGCGGAACGAGTCGGATTTCCCGGCCTGCTCGCCGCCGGCCCTCACGCGAGCCCACACGTGATAGTTGCCCGCAGTCTCCGCAGTGAACTCAAAGACCGCCTCGCCCGCTCCGGTGGTGTCCGCCGGCGTGACGACGTACGCGCCTCCGGAGGCGGCCGCCATCGCCTGCATCGTGGCTCCGGCTTCCTCAAGCGTCACACGATAGCGCGATCCGCTGTGCAGGAGCCAGTCGTACTGATGCTCAGCGCCATCGACGAGGATGTCGTCCACGATGATCGCGTAGCCCGGCGCGCCATCTGCGGGCCGCACGAAGAAGCAGTGCCTGTGCGCGCGCTCAAGCGGCACCCCCACGTGCCCCCGGTTATTTTCGCGATACGCGGCAGTGGCGTCCGCCAGCGCGTAGCCGACCGTGTCGAGCGCGCGGTAGTTGAGGATCGCGCCATCGGTGCCCCAGCTTGCACCCGTCAGCGCCTGGCCGCGACCATCGATGAGCACGCAGTTGTGCGCGACCGTCTGTGCCTTGCCCTCCGGCTCGCGATTGTTCCCGTAGCCTGAGTCGATGGCCCACCACCCGCCCTGCCCGTAGAGCGTGAAGTGGCCCTTGTCCGCCTGATTGTGGACGATCGGGAAATACTCCCCGGCCTCCACCGAGAACATAAGATCGTCAGCATCCCATCCGGTGCGGAAGACCACCAGGCCGCGGCCGGGGAAGTGTGCTGAGAGCGGTTCATCGGCCTGAACCGGGGACTGTCCCTCCACGTCATTCGCCCAGATGATGCGCCACGGATCTCGCCTGCTCACCCCGCCCGTGTTCTGCCACAGCCACTTCGCCAGCGGCAGGCCTTCGGCCGAGAGCCGCAGCAGGACCGGCGTCGCGCCGTTGGTGTAGCCGCTGTCATTGCGCGCGTCGAAGACGCTCTCGCCCGGCAGCAGTGACTGTGCGAGGAAGTGCGGATAGCGCTGCAGGTGCGGGTGCGCGAACAAGTTGGGGCCGCCCGCTCGCTTCAGCGCGTCCATGAACAGCGTCGCATTGCCCAGTCCGTAGAACGAGTAGCCCACGCCCTCAAGATACGCGCCCTCCCGGTCGAAGCCGCTGCTCAGCCACTCTTCGACAAGATACAGGCTTTGCTTTCGCCACGCGGCGGCGCGCTCGGGAAAGCGCTCTTCCAGTGCAATGGACGCCGTGCCGCATGCACCGATGGCGACTCCGATGAAGTTGTGGTAGGGCATCCACCACGCATCCGGGCTCTCCGCCAGCAGATTCTCCACGTAGCGTGCCATCATCCCCGCGACGATTTCGCGCTGTGCCTCACTCATCGCGTCGTAGAGCCAGTCGTAGCCGATGACCATCGCGCGCAGGATGTCACCGCGGGCGCCGGCGAAGGCATGTGGTCCCACCGGTGGCTCATCGGGCGGAAGATTGCGCACGGTTTCCAGCAGATTGGCTCCGGCAACGCCGAAACGCTCGTCTCCGGTGACTTGATACGCAAACCCCAGGGTCTCGATCCGACTGGTGAGTTCTCGCCCGATCATGTGCCCGCGGATCTGCTGGCGGGTATCCGCCCCGAGTTCGAGAAGGCTCTCCGGGGCGATGCTATCGGGGCCCATGAGACTCTCGGCCTCGCTGAGAATCGCCTCGCGAACCTCGGGCATCGCCTCGGCCCGCTCCCGCAGGGTGGGAAGGTCCTGCGCACTGAAACACAGTCGCGGGTGGGTCTCCGCGGCGACAGCGGGGATGCCCAGCGCCAGCATGACCACTCCCGTCATGGCGATCGCCCTTCCGGTCATCTCGGCGCCTCCGTGGAGCATGATCATTGTGCCGATTGCCGGTTCGCCGTCGAATGCGGTCGCGCCTGCCGGCTCCGGAGGGCTTGTGAGCGTGAGCGCGAGGCTGCCCCTGACAACGTTCCGCAGCCGCCGCGGAGGGGTCGCCGGATACATCGCACGCCGATGGATGGCTCAGCAGCGGAGTTCTGCGACGCTGCAGGCGACAGATCAGCCTGCCGCGGTTTCCGCCCGGCCATTGCTGCTCGATCGGACTCTGTCCGCAATGCCCGCACAAGACAGGGCGGCACGGACATTTGCCCCTCAGCACCCGACACGGTTGATCACAATATCCGACCGATTGCACATGGAGTGTCGCGTGCACGAGGAGCCGAGTCTCGAGTTGCTTGGTCTACCGAATGATAGAGGCGTAATTCCCTCAACCGGCAGATGTAAGACACCTGAGTTTCAGATAGATTATACCTAACGTGAACAGGTGTGGTCCCCCCGGGTCGCGGTGGAGGGGCAGGCGAAGCCTGTGGAGCGCACGGTTTAAGGGGAGTATGGTCGTGACCGAACAGGCCGCTATTACGGCCGCTTCGGGCACCTGAGAGCAGTGGAGGAATCCGACGACGCTGCGGCTCGTTGACCGACGTTTGCAGAATGCTTCCGTGGTGATCGAGCACGTCGGAAGGGAGGAAGACGCCGACCAAGCATTGCAGAAATTGGCGCTGAGTAAGGATAGTCGTGTGTCACTTGGAAGTTGCGACGTGACCAAGAAGGAGGGATGTGCATGTCGGAGCAGCGAGTCGGAGTATGTCTTGTCATGATGTGTGTTGTGACGAGCGCCGCTTTCGCCCAGATGGGGACGCCGAACCTTGCGCCGGCCACGCCATGGCAGACGGATGACGTAGAAGCTGCAATCGAGGCACGCGTCTGGGAAGGTGACGGCAACCAGA
>JAAYJW010000135.1 GCA_012522765.1 candidate division WS1 bacterium
ACTTGCCGGCGTGCGAGGTCAGCCAGCCTGTGTCGCGCAGATACTCCGGGTAGATCGCGTCATCATGCCGCAGCAGCACCGCCATGCCGTCATGTGCGCGCTCTTCGTTGACCAGCAGGTAGGAGTAACGCCCGGTCATTGTGCCTGCGCGCGAAGGCCCGCACAGCGGCGAGTTCGAGCAGGCGTGGGTGAAAGTTGCGCCATCGCCCATCAGCCGGTCGAGGTTGGGGGTGCGCAGGTGCTCCCGCATGGGGCTGTCGAGGTGCCACGCCTCGCGCGGGATCATGTCCACCGTGATGTAAAAGATGTCAGGAGGGCACACGCTCTCGTCGTGCTCGTACGGATGCGCTCCGCTTCGCGCGTTGAGGTATCGCCTCGGCATGCCGATCATTCCTGAACTCTGCAGTGATTCCGTGCCGAAGTATCTTCCCGAGCAGGGGGTAGGGACCTCCCCGCGGCCCGCCAGTGGGTCACACGTCAAGGTTGGCGCCGCGCGCGACGATCCTGGCGCGGACTTCGGTGGCATCGAGCGACCCCGGCGAGCAGCTTCGATCGGCCCGTAGCGCAGCGGCGCCTCCCGCACCTCTTCCCCGGGACGGCGGGAACTACCTGCGATCTACGATCTATCACAGTTGCACGCTGGGCTGCCAGAATGACCGCCCCGATGTGGGCGCTAACTACGGCTGTTCAGCGGCGGCAGAGTAGACTGCGGAGGACATCAACCCGCAAATCGGGAATATGCAGCCGAGTAATACGGCCGCTAACGAGCAATAGGTGGTGAGTCCGGATGGAAGAGCTTAACGAACTGGAACTCAGTATCGACCAGCTTCTTCTAGACCCCAACAACTGGAGATACGAGGACGACGAGAACTACCAAGCGGTAGCAGCGGATCGGTATCACGATCAGAGAGTGCAGGCTGCAGCGTTCGATCGACTGAAGGACGAGGCTCTCATTGCGCTCAAAAAGTCGATCCGCACCAACGGGTTTCTGCCCGTCGATAGGATCATCGTGCAGTCCTACCCCCACGCGGAGGATACTTACGTTGTTGTGGAAGGTAATCGCCGGGTCGCCGCAATGCGTTGGCTGAAGGAGGACGTAGCATCTGGAGCACTGGAAGAAGACGAACCAGTTGTCACGGACATTGAGTGTATACCCGTGTTGGAGATCGCGGACGAAGAGGACGCCCCACGCTTTCGCGCCAAACTGATGGGGATACGGCATGTCTCCGGCATCAGAGAGTGGGGAGGGTACCAGCGTGCAAAACTCGTTGCGGCGCTGCGCGATGAGCACGGCCTGGAGGCTGGGGAGATCGCCGACCAACTTGGGATGTCCGCCACAGAAGTGAACCGACGTTACAGGGCCTATAACTCACTCCAGCAGATGAGCGAACACGAGGACTATGCCGAGTTCGCATCACCTGACATGTACCCGCTCTTCCACGAGGCCGTCTCGTTGCCGGTTGTCCGGGAGTGGGTTGGTTGGGACGAGGAAAACTGGTGCTTTGAAGACACCGAAAGGTTAGAACAACTCTATGGGTTGTTCACTCCTCAGGAGGACGATAACAGAGTAACAACAGATCCGAAAATCACCAAGTTCAGTGAGGTTCGGGAGCTGCGCAGTATTCTGCCGAACGTGGAGGCGCGCAGGCTCCTATTTGACGATGGTCGCACTTTCTTTGACGCCGTTCGTGTAGCCAAGCGAGAGGAGATTTCCGAAGAACTGATGACTGAAGTGGCCTCGGTCACGCAAACCATCAGAAATGCTGGCATCGTACAGCTGAAGGGATTGGAAGAAGGTCAGGTCGATATAATCAGGGACCTTGTCAGCGCTGCCGAGGAGTTACTCGATGTGCTCGCGAAACTGGGGAGTGCCTGATACATGCGACGGACTGGGCCGAAGACGCTTGTCAATCTGGTTCCAGATTTTGTGGGTATCGCCGACAAGCCGAAGGACATCACCGAGTTGCTCGCGGATATAGCACTGGCCGAACGATGGTTCGCGGACAAAG
>JAAYJW010000136.1 GCA_012522765.1 candidate division WS1 bacterium
CGGCGGTAGCTCAAGGTCAGATATGCTTGTTCAGCAGCCGCTGAAGCTCGCTCTCACTCTGCTGGCCCACGACCTGGTCCACGGCCTGCCCGCCCTTGATGACGAAGAGGGCGGGGATGCTGCGGATGTTGTACTGCTGCGCGAGGTTCGGATTGTTGTCAACGTTGACCTGGACGACCTTCACGCGGCCTGCATACTCCTCCGCCACCGCTTCCAGCGCAGGGTGCATCGCGCGGCACGGGCCGCACCAGTCGGCGTAGAAGTCAACCAGCACCGGGATCTCAGACTGCAGCACCTGGCTGTCAAACTCCGACTCGCCGGCCATCACTATCTCGCCGGACGCATCCGTGAGAGACTGCGCCTGCTCCCCCGCTGGCTCCTCGGTAGCGGTCTGATCCGGCACCTCGGCCTCCGGCACCTCGACCGGCGCCGGTTCGGGCTCCATCTCCGCCTGCTCGTCACGCTCGCAACCCGCCCCTATAGCGACAAGCAACACCAGCGCGAGGCCCGCTGTTACGACCTGCCATCTCCAAAGTCGCCGCATTGCCATCCGCTCCTCCGTACGCGTCTTTGACTGCCTGTCTGCACGGTCCGCGCTACCCCGGCCCGCACATGCCGCCCGGGCAGCAGGTGGGACACGAACTCTCGGCTTTGGCGGCTCCCATCGCGAAACCGGAGGGCACCCGCTCAGTGGCCTCACTGCCGCACTTCGGGCATTCTCCGCCCTTGTCCTTGTTCTTGCCGGTAAGCAGCTTCTCGAAGCGCTCACCGCACTTGCTGCACTGGAACTCATAAAGGGGCATAGTAGCCTCCTCCTATCTTCAGATCGCTCGCCGCTAGTCCATCGGCTCGAACATGTCCTTGCCGACGCCGCAGTCGGGGCAGACCCAGTCGTCGGGAAGATCCTCGAAGGCGGTGCCGGGCGGGATATCCTGCGTGTCATCGCCCTTCTCGGGATCGTACACATAGGCGCATGCCGTGCACTCGTACTTCTTCATCGCTAATTCCTCCTGTGATGTGCGGCCGAAACATCGTAACTGTGCGTCTTCCGATCAGCTTCAGAGAGAGGCGCATGCCGTCTCGCCGGCAGTCTCCAGCGCCCTTGCGGCCAGAAGCCGTCCCGCCTCACGGCACTCTGCGCGCTGCTCCTCGCCCGGACGCCACTGCGCCGTCAGCGGCTCGCGCAGGACCTCCACCTTCATCTCCTCAAGGTAGTCACTGACCGCCTTCGGCCCACTCGGCGCCCAGCCGTAAGAGCCAAAGGCCAGTCCTGCCTTGCCCTTCGGCGCGAGGCCCTTAAGGTAGGTCAGCACACCCGCAATCTCGGGCATGAGAGTCATGTTCAGCGTCGGCGAGCCGACCGCGATGGTGGCGGCATCGAGCACCTCGGTAGCGATCTCCGTCCGATGCGTGTGGCCCACGTCCATCAGCTTGACCTGCGCGCCACCGGCTATCACGCCCTTGACGATCTCGTGCGCCATGCAGTCGGTGGAGCCCCACATGCTCTCGTAGATCACCAGCACCTTCGGCACCGGGCGGCACTGCACCCAGTCGCTGTAGGCGTCAAGTATCTTCGGCACATGCGAGCGCCAGATGACACCATGCGCGGGGGCGATCATATCGATCTCAAGCCCCCCGAGCGCCTCCATCGCCTTCGCGATCGGCCGGCCGTAGAGCATCACGATATTCGCGTAGTAGGTCTTCGCCTCATCCATCGCCACCGGGAGTTCCACCTCGTCGTCGAAGCGCGCGGAGGTGGCGAGGTGCTGGCCGAAGGCGTCGTTGGACAGCAGGACCCTATCCTCGGGGCAGTAGGTGACCATCGACTCGGGCCAGTGTACCATCGGCGTCTGCACGAACGAGAGCGAACGGCCGCCAAGGTCGAGGCTATCGCCGGTGGCGACGATCTCGATCGGCCAGCCGGTCGTGTCGTAGTAGCCGCTGAGGGCGCCGACCGCCTTCTCATTAGTGACGAGTGTCGCACCGGTGGCCTCAAGCACCGCCGGGAGCGAACCGGAATGATCGGGCTCCGCGTGGTTGGCAACCACGTAATCAACCGCGGGGAGACCCACCGTTTCCTCGATGTTCTCCAGCAGCGTATTGACGAAGCTGTGTTTCACCGTGTCAACGAGCGCGGTCTTCTCGCCGCGGACCAGGTAAGCGTTGTAGGTGGAACCGCGCCGCGTCTCGTAGCCGTGGAAGTCGCGGATGTTCCAGTCAATCACGCCGACCCAGGTGATGCCGTCGGTCAGCTCAACATGCATCTTAGGATGCTCCTTCGCGGCAACCCAGTGTAAAGAGATCTCCCAGTGAATATTCGCGTCAGGCGGCGGTGGGCCTGCATGACCCACCGCCGCCGTGGGAGGCATGACCCCGGTGGGTCTACAGCAGCTCAGTCATGACCTCGAAGTGTGCCTGCGGGTGATCGCACGCGGGGCACTTGTTCGGCGCGCCGGTGCCATCGTGCATGTAGCCGCAGTTGCGGCAGCGCCAGACGGTCTGCGTCTCGCGCTCGAAGACCTTGTCGCCCTCGACGCGCTCGAGTAGCGTGAGGTAACGCTGCTCATGCCCCACCTCGGCCTTCGCAATGGCGCGGAAGACGGCGGCAAGCTGTGAGAAGCCCTCCTCCTCGGCGGTCGCGGCGAACTCGGGATACATCTGCTCGTGCTCGTGATTCTCGCCCTCCGCGGCCGCCTTAAGGTTCTCGGCGGTCGTGCCAATGAAGCCGGCGGGGAAGGCCGCGGTGACCTCGACCTCGCCGCCCTCAAGGAACTTGAAGAGCCGCTTGGCATGCTCCTTCTCCTGGTCGGCGGTCTCCGCGAAGATCGCCGAAATCTGCTCGTAGCCCTCCTTCTTCGCCTGGCTGGCGAAGTAGGTGTAGCGGTTGCGGGCCTGTGACTCCCCGGCGAACGCGGTCAGTATGTTCTTCTCGGTCTGGCTGCCCTTCAGTTCCATCATGAACCCTCCTGTTGCTACTCGCTCTTGTTGACTTCACTGCACTCGGGGCATAGCCCCTCGAATTCGATACGCTGGTCGGAGATCTGCCAGCCTTTAGCTGCTGCCTGCGCCTCTTTCAGACACGGCGCCAGACTCGAGTCAATGTCCAGATCGATGATCTTGCTGCAGTTGGTGCAACGCGCGTGACAGTGCGATTCAACGCTCGCGTCGAAATGCGACGCACCGGGACCGTAGTCGAGTTCCTGCGCATAGCCAAGCTCGACGAGCCGCCTGAGATTGCGGTATACCGTCCCCTGACTGATGTCCGGAACGGTCTCTCGCACTATTTCGTAGACTTCAGCAGCGGTGGGGTGCATATCCACCGACGCCAGCGCGTCGAGCACAGCGCGGCACTGACGGGTCATGCGCCCCCCGCGCTCATGCACCTTCTCGCTCAGGCCATTGTTTCCGGCCATGCAGAACCTTCCTGGCTGACGCTAAATGATAACTGTTACTGATTATAATCAAATCACGGCCGGAGTCAAGTGGGTAGGGCAGCCGAGAGTCCGGTCGGCCGTGTTGAACCGTCGGCGCCCCTACAAAGACACCGACGATGTCTCACACGGACCACCATGAACTGTACACCCTCCTCGGCAGTCAACAGGAGAGAAGGCGGGCGGGGCAGGATTCACCCTCTCGACCCGGAAATGCCGCCGAAACCTCACCAGCACCCAGTCCCGCCCGCGAGGGAGATGCCAGATGCGCATTTGCGCGATCATCTTTGCGCTAGTTGCTACCGTTACCGCGGCCGTCGCCGCACCCCACCAGTCTCCGCTGTTTGATCCTGGGACGATGATGCGCGCGTCGGAGCTGGAGCGCGGCATGACCGGCTACGGCCTCACCGTCTTCTCGGGCGTGGAGATCACGCGTTTTGATGTCAAAGTGCTCGGGGTGCTGGAGAAGGCCAACCTCGGCGAGGACCTGGTGCTGGTGGAGGTCACCTCCGGTCCGGTGGTGGAGCGCAAGTCCGGCATCATCGGCGGCATGAGCGGCAGCCCGATCTACATCAATGGCCGCCTCATCGGCGCCATCGCCTACGGCTGGGGCTTTCTGCACGAGGCCATCGGCGGCGTCACCACGATAGAGTCGATGCTCAGCGCGCTCTCCGACAAACCGGCGAGGGCGCAGGCAACACTGCCCGACGATCATCCCGCGCGCGGCGCACAGCTTGCCGGCCGCTGGGTGGAGGAGGCGCGGATCGCCACGAGCGGACCGGCCTTCGTGGATGATAGCACCATCACCATGCGCCCGGTCAGCCCCATCATCAGCGCCGCCGGCATCAGCGGCGAGGCCATGACGCGCCTGCAGGAGATGTTCGGCGAATACGGTCTTGAGGCCATGCCCGGGCCGGGGCAGCTTTCTGAGTCGGTGCCGGTCGAACTTGCGCCGGGGTCGGCAATCGGCGTGAGGCTGATGGACGGCGACTTCGACATCTCCGGCGTCGGCACCGTCACCTGGCGCAATGGCGATCAGGTGCTCGCTTTCGGCCACCCGATGATGCAGATCGGCAAGGTGCGCCTGCCGATCACCACCGCGTGGGTGCATGACTTCCTGCCATCAATGTCGCGCTCATCGAAGATGGCTTCGCCGATGGAGGCGGTCGGTTCTCTTGTTCGCGATGAGCCATGGTCGATCGCCTGTGAGGTGGGCGCCGAGGCTCCGATGATCCCCGGCAGCTTCACCGTCACCGACCTCGCACGCGGTCGCACGAGCACATACAACGTCCGCGTCGCACAGCATGATGCGCTGACCGCCCAACTTCTGCTTACCGGCCTGCTCTCTGCAGTGGAGTCGGCGGCCACCGTCGGCACGAAGGGCTCGGCCACCATCGACTTCGAACTTCGCGGCGACGGGGGGGCGATCATCCGCCGCTCCGACACGGTCTGGCACGCGGGTGCGCTGACGCCTGTGGTCTCGTGGGTCAATGAAGCGATGTACTACCTGACCGAGAATCAGTTTGAGCCTCAGCAGCCGACATCGCTCACCGCCAGCGTCACGATCAGCGAGAAGAATGAGTTGGCGGCAGTCGAGCGCGTCTATACCAGGCAGAGCGTCGCGCGCGCGGGGGAGGACCTGCAGGTCCACGTGGTGATCCGCCCCGAGAGCGGGGAGCGTTACGAGCGCGTGGTGAACTTCCGCATGCCGCAGGACCTGCCCAAGGGGACGCTACGCATCGGGGCGGCGGCAGGCGGTGAGGAGTACAGCCTGCGATCTTACCTGCGCCTGCTCATGCCGCAGATAGACAGTCTCGACGACATCGCGCAGGTCATTGAGACGATGAAGCGCTCGGATCAACTCTATGTCGCGGTCGCCATGCCGAAGATCGCCGTGGGGATGGAGGGGCAGACGCTGCCCGCGATCCCGGCGAATGCGCTCAAGATCCTCACCAAGGACCAGCAGAGCGATCTCACCGCCGGGTACACCGAGCTGAGCGAGACCTTCGAGAGCGATGACTACCTTTACGGCGTTCAGGTGGCCCGCGTCCCCACGGAGAATCTTGCAGGGGAGCGCGGTACCGTGCGGGAGACCAAGGAGGACGACGGCGCCGCCGCAGAGGCCGCGACGGCGGGCGTGCCTCCGATGGAACGCATGTCATGGGCGGCCTCGGCGGTGGATGCGAGCATCCGGCCTGCCGCCGGCCTGCGCTTCCCGCTGCAGGAGGGCGATGTCGCCGATGGTGACGGCTCCGTAGACCCCGACACCGTGCTGGACGATACCGATGCGGAGGAGGGAGCCGACGAGGACGGCGATGAAGACGGCGACGAAGACGGCGACGAGGGGGCGGAGGAGGAAGACGCGGAGGAAGACGCGGAGGAAGACGATGCAGGCGACCATCCTGAGCCCGATGGGGAAGCACTCGCGCGCGGCCTCGGCAGCTTCTCTCACGCTGCGGCATCCGACTTTGAGGCGGGCGAGACCGAGGGCACGATGGTGCGCAGTGACGGCGCAGTGCTGCTGGCGCCACGCTCGGAGTTGATAGCGCGCGTTGCAGAGCCCAGCATCTGGTCGGTTGCCGCCGACGGTGATGGCGTCTGGTTCGGCACCGCGAACCCCGGCCGCGTCTACCGCTGGCAGACAGGCTCGGAGGCGAAGGTAGTCTGCGAGACGGGCAGCCTGATGGTGCTCTCGCTCTTGCCGGCCGAAGATGGCGGTGTGCTGGTCGGCACAGGCCCTGACGGGCGCGTGCTGAAGCTCACCGCGGACGGCGCGGTGGCGAAGACGTGGGACCTTGACGCCGCCTACGTCTGGTCGCTGGAGGAGCAGCAGGGGGCGATGCTCGCCGGGACCGGCCCGAGCGGAGGCATCTATCGCCTCGACGACAGCGCGACTCTCTTCACCACCATCCCCCAGCCTCACGTCTTCGACCTGCTCGCCGCCGGTGAGCGGCTTTACGCAGCCGGTGGCGACGGTGAGGCCGGCGTCTTCGAGATCAGGCCCGGCGGACATATCCGCGACATCTTCGGCAGCGATCATGACTCGGCCGTGGGTGTTGCGCTCGACGATGCCGGCAGGCTCATCATCGCCACATCGGGAGATGGCACTCTGCAGGTGATTGAACCCGACGGACGCCAGCATGAGATCTATGACTGTGATGACGAGATCATGGGCGTGACCTTCGCCAGCGGGCGCGCATGGGCGGCCACCTCTCACGAGGGGCGGATCGTCACCGCGGACTCGCTCGATCGCACCGCCGTGGCCCACCGCGATCGGCTAAGCGACCAGGTGACGTGCATCTCCGCCGCCGATGGCGTGGTCTACGCGGCCACCTCCAGCCCCGCGCGCGTCTGGCGCCTTGACAGCCGCGGCATGACTGAGGGCACCTACCTCTCCGACGCTCTGGATGCCAAGCGCACCTCAGAGTGGGCGCGGATCGCGTGGGATGCCGATCTTCCCACCGGAGCAGCGCTGCAGGTTGATGCGCGCTCGGGCAACAGCGAGGTGCCTCGCGATGGTGCGTGGAGTGCATGGACCTCGGCGATCAAGGAGGCCGGCGAGCGACTGCTTGCCCCCGCCGCGCGCTTCCTGCAGTACCGGCTGAGGCTGGCCGGACCCGCAGACGCCGGGCCCGAGGTCCGGCGCGTGGAGGCGCTCTACATGGCGCAGAACCAGCCGCCAACGCTGAAGCTGACGCAGCCCGCCGCCGGTGCTCACATCCGGAACAAGTACGAGGTCAAGTGGGATGCCACCGACGACGACAAAGATACGATGGCGGCCACCATCTACTACCGCGCCGCGGGCGCTGAGGCATGGGCCGAGCTTGAGTCGGTGCAGGATGAGACCACGTTCGAGTGGGACACCACCGGCTGCCCCGACGGCGTCTACGACCTGCGCGTGGTGCTCAGCGATGAGCCGAGCAACGCGACGGGCGCGCTCGATGATGAGAAGATAGTCAGGGGCATCACCCTGGACAACACCTATCCGAAGCTGATCGTGGTCAACAAGCCGCGGCATGGCGATGACCCGGCGGTCTTCTCGGGCGTGGCGATAGACGAACTCAGCCGCATCACCTCAGTTGACTGGACCTTCGGCTCCACCGAGCGCTGGCGGGCGACCGAGATCGGCGATGGGCTGCTCGACTCGCGCCGGGAGATGTTCGCCATCCGCCTGCCGGAGATCCCGGCCGCGGAGTACTCGATCCAGGTGCGCATCCGCGATGCCGCGGGCAACGTGACGGTGGAGACACTGCCTCTGCTCGACCAGCATCCCGGTCGCGACACCGGGCCGATGCAGGCGAATGACGGAGGCGCAGAGGGCTGAGGGAGGCTCGTCACGATCATGCCGCCGCGGGCGCGCACATTCCATCGTGTGGACGAGCTGCTGGCCGAGCGCTACGGCGTGAAGCTGCGGGAGCCGGGCGATCCGCTCGACACCCTCATCCGCACGATCCTGTCGCAGAACACAACCGACGCGACCTCCATCCCGGCCTTCGATGCGCTGAAGCAGCGCTTCCCTGACTGGTGCGAAGCGCTGGCGGCCGGGCCGGGGCGATCGCCGAACCGATCGCCCCGGCGGGCCTCGCCCCCACGAAGAGCCGCCGCATACACGCGCTGCTCGAGGAGCTTGCGCAGGAGTGCGAGGAGCTGTCGCTCGAGCATCTCTGCGACATGGAGCCTCATGCCGCGGAGGAGTACCTGCTGTCCTTCAAGGGCGTGGGCCCCAAGACGGCCGCCATCGTGCTGCTCTTCGACTGCGGCATGCCGCGCTTTCCCGTGGATACGCACATCCATCGAGTCTCAGGCCGCCTCGGCTGGATCGGCGAGCGGACCACCCCCGAGCAGGCCTACGAGCTTCTCACCGAGATGATCCCCGACGAACTGCACTACCAGCTTCACCTCAACATCGTCCAGCACGGCCGCGAGACCTGCCGCCCCTCGCGGCCAGACTGCTACGCCTGCCCGATCAGCCGCTTCTGCGATGCCTACAGGAACGCTGAGGTCGAGCCACGAAGCCGCGACAGCCGTTGAGCCGGATACTATTGAGCCGAGGAAGGTGAACCGCCGTGCCATTGAGCGTTGGCGTCGTCGGATGCGGGGCGTTCGGAAAGCACTTCATCGAACTGATCCGCGACCACCCGGAGGTCGAGCGCATGGCCCTGTGCGATCTCGACCCGGACAAGCTCGCCGAGTGCTCCAGCAAGTATGAGATCAGCGAGTGCTACAACAGCCTTGATGACCTGTTGAAGACCGACCTGCAGGCGGTAATGATCTTCACGCAGCCGTGGCTGCACGCACCGCAGGCGATCGAGGCGATGGAGGCGGGCAAGCACGCCTACACTGCGGTGCCGATCATCATGCTGCCCAGCGGCGATGAGATGCTCGACTGGTGCGACAGGGTGGTCGAGACTGCATCCCGCACCGGCCAGCTTTACATGATGGGAGAGACCACCTGCTACCGTGCAGAGAGCATCTTCTGCCGCCGCAAGGCCGCCGCGGGCGAGTTCGGCCACTTCTGCTACGCGGAGGGCCACTACTTCCACGACATCGAGCACAACCTCAAGAACGTGGCGATGTGGCGCTGGGGCAAGGACTGGGACGACAGCAAGCGCGGCGGCATCCCGATGCACTACCCGACGCACTCCACCGGCGGGATCATTGACATCACCGGCGCGCACATGACGCAGGTCTCGGCGATGGGCTACGAGATGCCGAACGAGGACTGGCACCTGCCGGGCGGCCGCTACGACAACGTCTACGGCAACATGGTCGGCCTCTACCGCATGAGCAACGGGATGGTGGTGCGCATCGCGGAGATGCGGCGCATCGGCACACCGGGGCTGGAGACCTTCCGCCTCTACGGCACCGCGGGCGCCTTCGAGCGCAACTTCAACGGATCGATCTGGCTCACGCTCAACGGGCAGGAGGAGGTAGACCTCACCGAGGTGAGCGACCCGCTGCCCGATGCGCTGGCCGCGAACAAGGGCGGTCACGGCGGCTCGCACGCCTACCTCGTGCATGAGTTCGTCACCGCCTGCATCGAGGAGCGGCAGCCGCTCGTGAATGCCTGGCAGGCCGCGCGCTTCGTGGCGCCGGGCGTCATGGCATACAAGTCCATCCAGCGCGACGGCGAACTGCTCGACGTGCCCGACTGGGGCGATGCCCCGGAATGAACGCGCGGCAGAAACGCCCATGAAGCGGGTGCTGGCGATCATCCTCGGGGTGATAGCCGGCCTCATCCTCCTCACGGTGCTCGCGGTGACCTTCGCTCAGGATGAGGCCGCCCAGCTGCGTCTTCATGCCGCGCGGCAGATCACCCCGGAGGCATACGAGCGCGAGGCGCGGCAGTTGTTTGAGCGACGCTATCCCGGCGAGAAGCCGCTCAACTGGCGCATAGCCGAGACCGCTGAACGCTTCTTCCACGAGCAGCCGATGGGGCGCTTCGTGCTGCATGAGAACGACTGCTCGGACTTCGTGGGCTGCGTGATAGACGAGGCGCTGGGCACCGGCGCGCGCTTCAACCGCGCTGGCAGCGACCATCTGCTCTGTGGCGAGGGCGGATCGCTCGACCGTACGCTCTTTGTCTCGTGGCGGCTGCCCGACGCCGGCCCGGTGCAGGCGGGGGATGTGATCGGTGTGCGGCACTCGCCGTGGTATCCGCCGCAGGAGGAGTCGATCGGCCACGTCGGGGTGGTCGGTCCGGACGGGCGAGTACTTGACTTCACGAAGCTCAGAAGCTGGTCGGTGGCCCGCTACAATCAGGTGGAGTTCGACTTCTTCATCAGGCACAATCAGCCGAACCAGGTGATCGTCAGCCGCCTGAGGCCCCAGTTCCGCTACCGTGTGCTGGAGATCGGCTGAAGCCGCGGCGGAGGGCCCGCATCGGGCACGCGGTAGATGACCATGTCGCCGGCGTCGTACGCCTTCTCCAGCCCCGGCATATCTTTTACCGCCGGCTCCTGACCGGAGGTGGCAGCAAGCCAGCCACAGCCTGAGCCGCGCAGTATCTCCGCGCGGCGCTCCGGGGCGGTGGTGATCCGGAAGAACTCACCTGCAAGGTCCTCCTTGCGCTCCGCGTCAACCGTCACCTGCACATGGCCTACGTAGACGTGCCGCAGAGCGTAGCGCGCGCAGTACTGCCCGACGCGGATGCTCGTAAAGATGCGGGCGTCGTCAGGCGTCTGTTCCGCCAGCCACTCGTATGCCTCAAGCCAGCCGCGCGGCATGCGCCCCATCGGCGTAGTAGCGCTGTCGTACTGCAGCTTCAGGTTCGTCGGCAGGATCATCACCAGCAGCAGCGCCATCGCTACTCCGATTGCCCGCCTCTCCCCCACGCGTTCGCGCAGCCACGGGATCACCCAGCCGGCCATCGCGGCACCGGCGAGTATCGCCAGCGGTATGTGCAACCCCTCCACGCCGCGGCGCTCAAAGGGCACGAGCGGATAGCTGTAGACCATCACCGCGGTCACCAGCGGCCAGAGCACGAGGAGCCACATCGCGGGCCCATGCCGGGACTCGCGGCTGATGACAAAGCGGCCGACGATCGCAAGCGGCAGCACGACCCCAAGGCCCATCAGGTATGACAGCGGCGGTGGCGAACGCAGCACGTTCTGCTCCGCCCACGCCGCCAGCATCGGGTTGGAGTGAGAGCCCAGGACGTAGAGACCCGCCATGCCGCCCGCTCCGAGCAGCGCTGCTACGTTCGCCATCACCGCTCGGACGTCGAGCGCACGGTATGCCAGGGAGATGGCGGCATGCAGAAGAAGCAGTGGCCCCCAGACCGCGATGTTGTACGGGTGCACGGAGGTCATCGCGGCCCCGACGAGGGCTATGCCCAGCCAGCCGCGCCCCGTTGGCGCAGGCCATGCCCGCACCAGCAGAAGCGTGAGCAGCGCCATCAGGCACAGCGCCAGTGTGAAGTGCGGCAGCAGGAAGGAGTGGTATGCCCACAGTTCGGGCATCACATCCGCGGAGTGAAGTACCTCCCGGTCGAGGAGCCGGTGTATGATGGCGACAAACGTGCGGAAGCCGCTTCCGAGGGCGACTATCACCAGCGCGAAGAGCCGCGCACGCTCATCCTCGAGCACTGCGCAGAGCAGCCGCCAGACGATGAGCAGGTAGATGAAAGCGAGAGCCACGGCCAGTATGCGATATGTGACTATCAGCGGCAGGGGGATGAAGCGCGCGAGCGTGCCGATGACCAGCCAGTGCGGGCCGACGAAGATCGGCGGCGCTTCCTCGGCGGTGGCGAAGTTCTCCATCATCACCCGCCCCGCCATCGCCTGCCGGCACCAGACAAGGTAAAGGTTCTGATCCTGGTGCGATTCCACAATGCCGGTGAAGATCTCGCCTTGCGGCACTGTGCATGCCTGGTGGACGTGCGGCAGAGCGCTGGACAACGCCACCACCGCGCTGAAGATCAGCACCCAGCGCGGGTACCCTGCCGGCCGCTCTCCCCCGTCGGCGCTCAATGGTAGAGGTTCCTCTCTTCCCAGTCCTCGAAGAAAGTCTTCGGCCGATTCGAACCGCGCGGGACCTCCGGCTTCTCCTCCACCGCCGCCAGCCAACCCATGTGCGGGCGCGCGAGCTGCATTGACAGCACCTTCAGCTCGCCCGGCTCAAGGTCCACGAAGAGCACCGGCCGGTTCAGCGCGATGGCTTCTTCGCTGTAGCGGAAGGAACCTCGGTAGCTCCTGCTCACCCCCGCGGGACCAATCGCAACAGTATGCAGATCAAGCGGTTGCGTCCGCGTCTCGACGATCAGCGCCATCGGCGCGCCGGTGTTGTTCCACAGCGCGAGGATCCCCTCATCCCCGCGCATGAAGGGCCTAAAGCCGACCAGCGCATCGTCGGCGGAGCCGATCTCCGGCGACTGATTGAAGATCACCAGCGGTGTCGCGGCGGAAAGCTCCCGCGACAGCTCCCGGAAAGCCGCGGCCGCCGGTCCATCGCTGCCGAGAGGGCAGAGGGCCTCCGCGCCCGGTGCGTCCAGAGAACGCGCGGGCACCGTGAAGCCGATGGCGCCCTGGTAGAGGCATCCCACCAGCGTACGCGCGAAGATGGCCGCATCGGCCTCCGGAGACCCGGTGCCTGCCGCCGCAAGGTCGGGGAAGAAGAGGGAGGTGGCGAGGTCGGTCCTGATCGCCCTCGTCACCGCGTCCAGGTTCGTCCTTGCCGCCAACTCCGTCCAGCCTGGCTGCACGGTAGCGACCGCTTTGCCGTCAACGGTCACAGCCGCCGCGAGATTCGCGCCGCCGATTGGCGGCAGCCGCAACGACGGCGTGGCTCCCGCTTCCATCCGCAGCCCCCGCACCAGCGCGAGGTCGTCCTCGGCGATGGTCATCGGTGAGCCGGACAGCAGATCGACGGGAGGCGAGACGGTCCAGACCACCTCATCCGCCGCCTCCGCGGCCCGCACGATGGCGTCGGTAAGCTCGCGAGACTGATCGAGCGGCTCCTCCCCGCGTAGATGCTGCATCGCCATGAATTCGAAGGCGCCCCCGAGGCGAACCACTGCGGAGTGTAACGCTTCGGCGGACCAGGAACCGCCAAGCAGCAGCATCCGTGTGTAGTGCGGAGGTAGCACGTGATCGGTTCCCTGTCCCGATGGCTGTCGCACCGCGAGCAACTGCGCGCCAAGCTCCGTCGCCTGCGCAAGTTCATCGGCGCTGGGCGCGGATGCGTGGAAAGATAGCCCGGCTGCGGGATAGCTTTCGCTGACGGACACTCTGATCGGCGCGGAAGCCTCCTCACCGCCGCTGCGGAAGGTCACGCGCACCGTGTGATCGCCGAGTGCGAAGGCCTGCACGGAGGCTCTGAAGATAGTGTCGCCACCGGGCTTGATGCTGACGGTGCGCTCCGGGGCAAAGAAGCCTGGCGGGCCGGCAACGGACACGGTCAGTTCCTTTGCCGCCGCGCCGCGGTTCGTGACCATCACGCGCAGGGCGCCGCGGTGGCCGCGCTCGGCGCTTACCTCCTGCGGCAGCCCGATCTGCATCCCGCCGACGTGCAGCAGCAACTCCCGGCCCGCGCCGAGCACGCGTTCAATGGCATCGAGCATCCCCTCCGGCTCCCAGCCCTCCGGCAGCACCTCGGGGACAATCGCTGGCTCCTCGGCTGCCGTGAAATGCGTCTGTTCCACCGTGATCTCGTCAATGAGCCACGCTTCCTCCCCCCGCACCCCGATCGCAATCCGGGGGGAGCCGGCGGCGGGCACAAGAAGCTGCGCCTCCACGCGCCGCCAGTTTGAGCCGAGCGCGGACGCCGGAACCGCCACCGCCGCGCGGGGCGCGGCGTCATCTGTCACGAAGGAGAGCGCAAGCTCCGATGATGACCTGTCGCCGGGACCCTTCGCGCGCAGGCTCACCAGCAGCCACCCGCTCAGCGGCTGCTCGGCCGGCGCGGAGATAGCCCAGCCGCCCGCGAGTGACAGCGCACCTCCGCGAGCGCCGTCACCCTCCACGACGCGCCCGCCCTCCGGCAGCGTCCAGCCGTCGGCAGGCGCATCGAAGCCCGCGTTGGCCGGGAATCCCGCGATCGGCTCGGCCCACGCCATCGCGAGGAGCGTTAGTGCGATGATCCCTGAGACTGCTGCTGATTTCTGTAGCATTGCCGCGTCTCCCGATTCAGACCCCGGCGCGCTCGAACAGCGCCGCATAGAAGTTGCGCCACGCAAGCGCGAGCGCGATGAGAGTGATGACGGCGGAGCCGGCAAGCGCAATCGCCGCCGTTCCGCTTGAGATTGCGTTCACGGATGCCTCCTGCCGCTCGGCTGCCCACTGCACCGCGGCATCAAGCGCCCGCTCGAGACCACCTGTGTGCTCACCTGCGGCGATCATCTGCCGCACCCTTGGCGGCAGGAAGCGCGCCGCCTCCATCGCCTGCGCGAGGCCGTCGCCGCGCCTCGCCCGAAGCGCCGCCTGGTGGCCCGCCGCATGCATCCGCGGAAGCCCGGCTGCCTCAGCCGCAAGCTCCAGCGCCTGCGCGAAGGTGGCGCCGGCGCGCTGGGCAAGATGCAGCGCCTGGAGCGCGCGCAGAACCGCCGCCCGGTTCGCCAGCAGCCCCACCAGCGGCAGCGCGGACGTCACGCGCGCGTACAGCCGTGCAACCGCCGGCACCGCATTCAGCGCCCGGAGCAGGTAGACCACCAGCACCGCGCCGATCAGGACAGGCAGCAGTTGTGTCGCGAGCAGCCGCCCGTACCATGCCATCCCGCGTGACACAAACCACGGGAACTGCGGCACCAGCAGCGCCAGCACCAGCACCGCGCCGTAGTACAGCCGCATCCACTTGAGGCGTCCGTGCAGACGCTCCCGCGTCTCATACTGTTCCGCGAGGGACGCGACCACCTCCGGCAGCGCCCCGAACTGCTCCCCGGTGCGGGTCAGCCCGACCGCGTACGATGGAAACAGCGCCGGGTAGCGCGCCATCTGCTCCGCGAGGCCCTGGCCCTCACCAAGCTCCGGCGCAATCTCCCGCGCGACACGTCGCAGGCGTCGGTCAGCGGCGACCCCCGACAGCTCCTCCAGCGCATGGTGCGCGTTCACTCCGCTGCGCAGCAGTGCCGCAAGCTGTGTGAAGAACAGGGCCATGCTGCCCGCTGAGACTGGCCAGACGTGGTGCCACGCACTCGCTCCCCAGCGCACAGGCCCGGTGCGGGTCACTTGCAGAGGGAAGAGGCCTTCGGCGCGGAGCGCCTGTGCGGCCGAGCGCTCATCGGGCGCATCGAGCCGCCCTGCGCTTCGTTCGCCGGCGCTACTGCGCGCCACGTAGTCGAACTGCGGCATCTCACACTCCGGTGGAGAGGCGGTCGACTTACTTGTAGGGTATTGTATCCCGGGGGCGGCGAGGTTTCAATACCGCTGGTTGAGCGGGTGAGATGAGGCCGAAAGTTGCCTTGACACGGCGGGGCCGATCGAGTAACATATCTCCACGTCGCGCGGTGGAGCAGTCCGGTAGCTCGCAAGGCTCATAACCTTGAGGTCGGAGGTTCGAATCCTCCCCGCGCTACCAATCCTTCTGAGGGCCGGGTCCAACAGGATCCGGCCCTTGTTGTGTACGACGGCTCTCTGCGGAACCGGGAGCTCGCAAGGCTGATAATCCCGCCGAGGGGCGGGATCGGAGTTCCGAATCGCCCCCGGGAACTCGTGGTGGGCCCTTGTCGTTGTGGCCCTCGCGCCTCGCGAGGGGCGGCGCGAAGCGACGCGGTCCTTATCGCTGTTGTTGTCCTTCATGTGGCACGGGTGCCCTCACCCGTGCGTCGTAGGGTACCCAGCGGCTGTCCGAACGGCCC
>JAAYJW010000137.1 GCA_012522765.1 candidate division WS1 bacterium
CGCTGCACGATCCGTGCGGAAGTGCGCGGCACCGGCGACGTCTGGCTCATCGCCCACTCGCGCAACGGCTGGCTCTACAGCCGCCAGACCGCGACGCTGACACCTCAGTGGCAGACGCTTGAGCTGACCAAGCCGCTCGACCTGCAGGACGATCGCTTGACGGTCTGTCTGGTCAATCGAGAGGCGGCGCCGATGACCGTCGAGGTGCGCTCGCTGGCGGTCTTCGCGGAGCCTCAGCCGACCGTCTATGACGTCCCGATCGCCCCGATCCGCATCGAGGCTGAGGACTTCAGCGCGCTGGACCGCTACGTGGCGCAGTCGGATGACGCGTCGGGCGGTGCGGTCGTCCGCGGATCGAAGCACGCGCTGCTGTCGGGCATCCCCTGCCCGCGCACGAGCCGGCCGATCTACCTCTTCGCACGCGTACGCATGGCCGATGCCGCGTCATCATGGGGCGTCGTGGTGGACACCGGCGGCGGCAGCCAGCGCATCAACACGCTCTCCGGCGAGGACACGCGCGACCCGCAGTGGATCGGCGGCGCGCCCTTCACCGCCGCGATGGTCGGCGACAGCTTCCGCCTCCAGCTCTACGGCTCAGATGACGCCCCCGGCGACTCGGAGCTTGACTGCATCGTCCTCACCACGCTCACCGAACCCACGACCGAGCAGCTTGAGGCCGCCGCAGGCGTCTCGCTCGCGTCTCCGATGTTGACCGTCGCTCGTGCTGAGGCCGCTCCGGTGCTTGATGGCGCGGCGGACGAGGCATGCTGGCGGCAGGCGCTGGTGCTGAGCGGCTTCAGCCGCGTCGGCGCAGGCACTCCCGCCCGCCATCACTCGCAGATGCGCATGTGCCTCGTCAGTGAGGACCTCTACGTGGCGTTCCGCGGCGAAGAGCCGGTGCTACGGCCGGAGATGAACCGGCTGCACGACTTCCGCCGCAACGTCACCGAGCGCGACGCCGATGTCTGGAAGGACGACAGCATCGCCCTGATCCTCGACACCGGCGAGGGGCTCTACGACTTCTTCATTAACGCGAACGGTGCGGTGAACGACTCGCGCATCACCAACCCCGCGAACATGTGGGGCAGCCGCGACACAAGCTTCAATGCCGACGTGGAGAGCGTCTCGCAGATCGGAGACGGTCACTGGACCGTTGAAGCGCGCATCGGTCTGTCGAGCCTGGGCGGAGATCCGGCGGCGAATGAAGGCTGGCGGTTCATCGCCGGGCGCATCGAGCAGGCAGACAGCGAATCCAGCGCATGGAACCTCTGCGCCCCGGGTCTGCACGACCCGAGGGCGTTCGCCGATCTGCGCTTCACCGACGCCGCGCCGGGAGCGGCCGTGACACTGCCGGAGCCGGTGCAGCCGGGGCGCAACGTGATCGTCGCCACGCTGCAGCCATCGGAAGAGGGCGCGCTGCTTGGGACGATACTTCGGCGAGGCGAGAACGTCACGCGCTCGTGGGCGTTCGGCGAGGGACCGGGCGAAGTTGCCGCGCCGCTGGCGATCGAGGGCGAGGGCGATGTCAGCTACAGCTACGCCCTGCTCAATGCGAGCGACCTGCAACCACTGATCGTCTCCCCCACCTGGACGCGCTCTGTGCGCTCCACGGCCGCTTCGGTTGCACTGACCACGGGGGCACCGTGGCGGCTGCTGGTCAACGGTGAAGTCGCCGGCGCGGGGGCTTCGGCGGATGGCACACAGCCGCTGCAGGTCTTCCTGAGCAGGGGCGTCAACGCGTTCGCGCTGGAGCTTGAGGACGAGGCGCAGGTGCGGATCGAGGCGGGCGACCTGGCGATCACCGCCGCCGATCCGTGGCGTGTCGCGCCCGACGACGTCGCCGACGCGTCCGCCGCGCAGCTTGATCCGCGCGGCTGGGAGGTGGCGACCGGTGAGCGGATCGGGCCGGGGCGACTGCGCTTCGAACTGCTGTGGGAGGACACGCGCGTTTTCCCGAACTCGCAGCCCGCGCTCTATGTCTGCGAGGGCGAATCGCAGCACCTGACCGTCGCTGCGCGCGGACTGCCGGGGCACGTGCTGGAGGGCTACCGCTGTCATTTCTGGCTGCCCGAGCCGCTGGAGCTTGCTGAGGTCAGCGCCTACTACGGCACCCGCGAGGAGCAGCCGAAGTACTCGCTGGAAATCGCCGGCACCGTGCAGATCGACGGCGTGCCGCACACGCACTACGTCGCCAGCACCGAGCAGCAGGTCCGCTACAGCGAGAACGTGCGCATCCTGGAGGTTTTCAACATCTTCCTCGACTGGCGTGAGGGCGCTCAGCCGGAGGAGCGCGACTACTCCGTGCATTACGCCTCCGAAGCGCTGGGTGGCAGCATTCGCGAGGCGCGCCGCAGCTTCAACGTCCGCCCCCTGCCGGCGCTTGAGGGGCAGCAGCCCGACCGCCTCGTCTGGCAGCTCTGGGGCAGCTTCTTCTCCTCGATGAACAAGGCGAGTGCGAAGACGCTGACGATGGAGACGATGCGGGCGGCCGGCTTCAACAACATCGTCGGCGGCGACCGGGAGACCTCGGACCTCGGCGACGCGCATGGCGTGGAGAACGTGCTGGCGGTCAACTTCGAGTCATGGTCGATCAACATGGCGCCGTGGGTCGAGGAGCACCCCGACGCCGCACAGATCTCGCGCAGCGGCGAGAGCAACCCGGCTTACGCCTGCACCTCGGCGCTGCTGGATGAGGCATGGCCGTTCGCGGTGGAGCGGCTGCAGGAGTTGATCGCGGAGCGTCACCCCGACTGGGTCACGTGGGACTTCGAGTACAGCGTGATGACCGGGCAGATCTCCTGCTTCTGCCCACGCTGCCTCGCTGCCTTCGTCGAGCACGCCGGCCTGGCGGCAAACTTGCCCCTCGACGGCGCGACCATCGAGCGCGACTACCTGCCGCAGTGGACGGAGTTCATGAACCGGCGGATGGCCGTGATGGCGCTGAGCTTCAAGCAGGCCTGTCATGGGGCCGATCCGCCTGCTCGGCTGCAGGTCTACAGTGGCTATCAGTCCGAGGACACGAAGTGGCGCTACGGGGTGGACTGGGCGATGATCGGCGAGCTTCAGGCCTGTGACATCGCCTCCTGCGGCTACGGGCGCAACTACGAGCGGGTGAAGGCGACCCGCGAGGCGCTGCGGGCCCCCGATGGCACGCGCGGCATCCCGCTGGTGGTCGGCCGCCTCATGCACCCCTACGACCGCAACTCCGACGACCCCGTCACGCCGCTGACGCGCGCGGTGATGCTTCGGCGGCTGATGGACTGCACCGGCGGAGTGCTGGTGTATGACCGCATGCCGGTGGAGGGTCGCTCGTGGCAGGCATCCGCAGAGGTCTCGCGGCTTGCGGCGGCGCATGATGACATCTTCGCCGACGGTGACTTTCCGGTGCTGCCGGGTGTGCCGGAGGATGCCGAATGGGCCGGAGCGCGCAGCCTCGGCGACACGATCATCGTCGCGCTGATGAACACCTCCAGCCAGCCGCGGACGCTCTCGCTGACGCTGCCGGAGGGCTACGCGCGCTGCACGGAGTTCTTCACCGGCGAGGCCGCCGCGGCGGGCGCGGAAGTCTCGCTTGAGCTTGCCGGCGGCGATGCGCGAGCGTGGGTGCTGACGCGTTGAGGCATCAGGGGAGGTCGCAGTGAACGAAGCGGAGTCTCGCGGGCTGCACTACGGCTGGATCGTCCTCGGCATGGGGACGCTGGTGGTCTTTGCGGCGCTGGGCCTCGCGCGCTTCGGCTACTCGATGGTGCTGCCGCCGATGCAGGCGGGGCTGGCGCTGGACAACACGCAGGCCGGCGCGCTCGCGACCGTCAACCTGATCGGCTACCTCGTGCTCTCGGCGCTCGGTGGGGCTGCCGCCTCGCGCTTCGGCCCGCGCGCGGTCATCGTCACCGGCCTCGCGGTTGCCGCGAGCGGCATGGTGCTGACCGGGCTGGCGCAGGGATTCGCCGGAGCCGCGGCATGGCGTGGAGTGACCGGCCTCGGCAGCGGCGCGAGCAATGTGCCGGTGATGGGATTGATGGCGGCGTGGTTTGCCCCGCGCCGCAGGGGCCTGGCGTCAGGCGTGGCCGTCGCAGGCTCTTCGATCGCGCTGATTGCGCTCGGGCCAAGCGTCCCGGCGATCCTCGCGCAGTACGGCGACACCGGATGGCGCGCGTGCTGGTTCATCTTCGCCGCCGCAACGCTTCTGCTGGCGATCCTCGCACTGCTATTGCTGCGCAACAGCCCGACAGCGGTGGGCCTGAGACCGGTTGGAGCGACCGAAGAGGCGACTGACGCTTCAGCCGCCTCGGCCGCTCCGGCGTGGGGGCTTGTCTACCGCCGCCGTGCCGTCTGGCACCTCGGCCTCGTCTACGTCGCCTTCGGCTTCGCCTACGTGATATACATCACGTTCTTCGTCAAGTATCTCGTCGGCGAGGCGGGCTACAGCCAGGCGGAGGCGGGGCGGTTGTTCATGACGATGGGCTGGTTCAGCCTGCTCTGCGGGTTGATCTGGGGCAGCGTCTCCGATGCCATCGGCCGCCGCGGCGCGATGGCGATCGTCTACGTGATCCAGGCAGTCTCCTTCGCACTCTTCGGCTTCGATTCGGGCGCCACCGGCATCACCATCTCGGCCATCCTCTTCGGCCTGACGGCGTGGAGCATCCCGGCGATCGTGGCGGCGGGCTGCGGCGACATCTGCGGTTCGCGACTTGCCCCGGCGGCGCTGGGCTTCGTGACGCTCTTCTTCGGCATCGGGCAGGCTGCGGGGCCGGTGGCAGCGGGAGCGATTGCCGACGCGACGGGTTCGCTGCAGCCGGCGATGCTGCTTGCGGCGGGGGTCTCCATCCTCGGCGTCCTCGGCTCCATCACCCTCCGTCCCACGAAGATCGGCCAGCACAGTCACTGAGGATCGCTTCGTCCAGGCGGTGGAGGGGCCGCACGAGGGCAGGTTGCGAAGCAAGCTGCACGAGGTCGGCCCTCTACGGTCGCTTGAGTCGCGGCAGATCGAACCGCCCCACGATTTGTGGGTAAATGCAGAGTTGTGAAGGCATCCTCGCGTTCAGCACGAATGAAGTGCTGCCTGGCTTCATGAAGCACATACCGTGAGGGAAGAGATCGCAATGACCGGACAGTACATTGTCTTCGAGTCCATCGGCAACGCAGTGCTGACGCCGTTCGAAGTGCCGCACCCTGGCGCGGGCGAAGTGCTGATTGAGAACGACTACAGCGTGATCAGCGCCGGAACCGAACGCGCAAACCTGCTCAACCTGCCGAATACCTCCGGCGGCTTCCCCTACCGCCCCGGCTACTGCGGCGCCGGCAGGGTGATCGAGGTCGGCGAGGGCGTCGAGGGCGTGGCTGTCGGCGATCGGGTGCTTTCGGAGTTCATCGGACATCGCTCGCACGCGGTCCGCGGCGCCGAAGGTCTCACCATCATCCGCGACGACAGCATCGAGACGCTCGAGGCGGCGTTCGTTATCATCGCCGCGATGGGCCTGCAGGGCGTGCGGAAGCTCAGGCTGGAGCTGGGCGAGTCGGCGATGGTGATCGGCCTCGGTCTCCTCGGCATCTTCGCCACTCAGTTGGCGCGGATAGACGGCGCGATCCCCGTGATCGTCTCGGACTTCGACCCGAAGCGGCGGGATCTCGCCCTCCAACTCGGCGCGGACCACGCATTCTCGCCGGATGAGGCGGATCTTCCGGAGCGCATCCGCGAGTTAACCTGCGGCGAGGGCCCCAACGCGATTGTTGAAGTCACCGGGGCTGCGACGGCTCTGCAGGATGCGCTGAAGTACGTGGCCTGGCAGGGCCGGATCAGCCTGCTCGGCTGCACCCGCATCCCTGACGCCAACATCGACTTCTATCAGTACGTTCACAGGCGCGGGGTCTCGCTCATCGGCGCTCACACCTTTGTGCGGCCGAAGGTGGAGTCCCGCCCCGGCTACTGGACCACCCGCGATGACTACCGCGTCCTGCTGGCGCTCATCGGTGCGCGAAGGCTGCAGGTCAAGCCCATCATCTCGGAGATCGTTTCGCCGGAGGTTGCGCCTCAGGTCTACGCGCGCCTCGC
>JAAYJW010000009.1 GCA_012522765.1 candidate division WS1 bacterium
CATCAGGTTCGCCAAGGATAAGGCTGCCGCCGAGACCATCTTCCGCCGGTACCCATCGCATCTGCCGCTTTGCGCTCAGGTCCGCCACGATCCGCGTCACGGGCGGGTCGCTCTTGAACTGCCCCCATCGCACGCGCAGGACTTCCGCGCAGTTCACCAGTGTCTGCTCATGCTCCAGCGCGACTGCTGTGCCCGGTAGATCAACGTAGTATCGCTCAGGATCGGCCAGATGGCCGAGAGTGCCGCGGCAGCGCAGAGGAGTGGTAATGCGCACGCGCACCGCGTCTTCATCGCCGAAGACGTCGATCGCGTCCACGCGCGTCCCTACATCGAGCTTCTGCGCCTGTGCGTTCCAGTGGACCGTCGCGCCGAGGGCCTCAAGCACCGGCCTCAGCGCGCAGATCACCTGATCGCCCGCCGTCACAGCGGGTGCGGGCAGCGGGTAGTGAAGCCCGTCGAACTCGAAGCTGCTTCGCCCGGGGGTGAGTGTGAGGCGCTTCCCCGAGGGAGCAACGATCACGAGGCTGTTGTCGGCGCCGCTCATGAAGCGACAGCCGAGCTTCCCGGCGATGGGGCCGGGCGCACCTACCAGCACGCCAAGGCTGATCTGCGGCAGGGGGGATATGTCGGCGGGTTCGGCGAGAACGCGCACCTCAATGGCGGCCTGCGCATGGACGCAGGCCAGCAGGGCTGCGACGATTGCGACTGACCGCGCACGAGTGCCTGGCTGCTGCATAGGAAGCTGCTCCTCGACTGCTATTGCGGCCGCAGGGGGATTATACGTCGTGCTGCTCACCTGATGCAAGGACGCGGCGGAGGTGGCGGCGGTTCAGACGGGGCGGTCAGGAGATAGTTGGGATGAAATCAACGCCGGGAAGACCGTCAAAGTGCGCGTCACCTGTAACCAGGGTGGCGCCATTAAGCTGCGCGGTGGTGTAGATGATGGCATCGGCCATGGCGAGACCGTGTTCGAGGCTCGTCTCGGCCGCGTCAAGAGCGATCATTTCATCCAGTTCGACTAAGTTGTGCTCCTTCAGCAGCAAAGCTGCCGCGCTGGCTTCTTCCTCGGCCCCCTCCCGTCGCAGGACCTTGTATACCTCATACAGCACTATCGTAGGCACCACAACCTTGTCCGCTGCCTCAAGACGTTCTCGGAATGCCTCGGAGTTCGGTGCCAGCGTCAGCATCCCCAGCCATGCGGAGGAGTCGAGAAGTATCACATTCGATCCTCCTCATCGCGAAAGCCGGTAATGTCTGCGTCCTTCAGCTTCTCCTGTAGCTCCTCGATGGTCCTGGTCTTCACGATGCGCAAGCTGTTGCCGACCTGGAGGATCCCCACCCTGTCGCCGGGCTTGAACTCGTTGCGCCTCCTCACTTCGTCGGGAAGCTTGATCGAATAATCGTCAGATATGGTGGTGTGCGCCACAAGCATGTCCTCCTGACTACCCGCGATAGCCTGACCCACATAGTCTACCACAAACTTACATCTCGGGAAACGGCCGCGCGCCGTTTGCCGGCCGCCCCATTCCCGCCCCCGTCACGCAAACCACAGCAGATAGCGGTTCGCCACCACTTCATTGATCGCGCCGACGATACCCCAGATGCCTCCCGCGATCAAAAAGTGGCCGATGGCAAGCCCGAGGAAGGCGGGCGCGAGGTCCTTGTAGGTCTGCGCGCCGCCAATGCGCAGAATCAGCGCCTTCGCCAGCCATGCGAGGAAGATCGGGAACCATATCGGCGCTCCGAACGTGCCCGCCAGCGCCAGCCCCACCGGGTTCAGCGGGAAGCGCAGGAAGCGGTGCCGCAGCCACAGCATCAGCAGCGAGAGCACCAGCCCCACGCCGCGCGCTACAGTGGCTCCCGACTTGATGCCCTCACCGGCGAAAATGCGTGTCTCGGCGCGGTCGAATGCCATCTGCGCCTGGCGCGTTCGATATCCTGCCGAGGTGGTGCCGCCATCAATGATGTTCCAGCCGTAGTTGTAGGCCGCCATCAGGTGGATCACCCACGCCAGCACCAGTCCTCCGAGCAGGCCGATGACGATCCCCGCGATGAGGTGGCTGCGCCGGATCTGCGCGCGGCGCGCGATCCGGATGCCCTCCATCTGGTACGCCCCAAGCTGCCCGAAAGTCATCCGTCCGATGGACGTGAAGAGCGCGAAGACGCTTTCCGCGCGCATTCCCGCGCGCGACAGCCCCCCCGGTGAGGGGCGCAGGTCCAGCACGGTGAGGTACATCTCCTCACGCGGAATGCCGTAGGTGATCGGCAGGCCGGTCTGGGCGCGGATGTGCGCGTAGACAAGCGAGGAGGCGTAGACCACCAGGGTGTATGAGAGCGCTCTGCCGACGCCGATGCCGGCCACCGACATGAAGGCCGTCATGCCGATGATACCCAACGCCACGCCCCAGACTGCGACACCGTTGGGGATGACCTCGTCGCTGCCGCCATCCCCGCGGCCGATGGCGGCCCGTGCGGCTCGCTTGAGGTGCCCCCGTGCCGACCAGAGCACAAACAACGCCAGCGCCAGGTAGGCGCCCATGCCCTGAGCGCGGTCATACGGGAAGCTACCCGCCGTGGATGCGAACATGTTCGCGAAGAAGTTCTCAAAGCGCAGCAGCAGAAAGAACGCCCAGACCGAGAACAGGATGTCGGTGGGGACGAGATAGCCGAGGCCGACGATCTCCGGCCGATAGGTCAGGTTGAGTGGCCGCAGCCCCGTCCATGGACGTTCGGTCAGCAGGGGGCTGAGATCGTAGCTCTGTCCGATCGCGGTCATGCCCGGCGAGAATGCGTGCGCGATATTCGAGCCGTCATACATCGCCGCAAAGGCGACCCCGACCCAGAAAACCCACGAGCGCAGAAGTTGCGGCTGATCCGGGCGATCGGCCGGATCAGGCGCCAGCCGCAGCGCAAGCTCCGCCAGGGGGAAGGTAAGTCGCTCGCGCTCGGCCCATGGCTCGCGGAAGAGCGATACGAGGCAGCCCAGCGAGAGCGTCAGCAGCATGAACGCCCCGCCCCAGATCGCCATAACCGGCAGCCACTGCATCCACGGCACCTCGCCACCCTCCAGCCCCTCGTAGAAGTAGCGGATCAGCGTCTCGTCATGGGGCGCGAGCCACGCCGGGATGCTCTCCGAGAGCACGGCATACTCGTTGCCGGTCGCGGCGAAGTAGGAGGTGCAGGTGAGGGCGGAGAGGAGTTGGCGGATGCCATTCGCGTCAATGGTCATGAATGCGCAGGTCAGCAGCACGTAGACCAGCAGCGCTTCGCGCCGCCAGCGCCGGGTGCGGGTGAGGTGGTGCAGCGCCAGGCCCAGTGCGGTCATCAGGCCAAGCGCCGTCAGCGCGGGGACAGGCGGCGTCCCCTCGCCGACGAGGATCGTGAAGGCGATCAGCGATGCCTTGCGGATCCACAGGGCGCCCAGGAACAGGAAGATGAGCGCCAGCATCAGCGAGCGCGCCGTCAGTGCGCGACCGCCCATCTGCTCGACCTCATCGCCACCGGAGCGCGGATCCGCCCCGGTCTGCGGCTCATGGCTCATTGTGGGCCCCCAAGCTGAATGAGGAGCATCATCCACGCCTTCACGTCCGCCGGCAGCGCCTCATTCGGCTTCAACGCCACTGTCTCCTCCGTCCCGGTCAGCGGGTCGTACACAGTCGCATTCACATCGGGCGGAAGGTCGAGTCCCGTCAGGTCCAGTGCGACCGTGGACGAGATGTCCTCGCCGGTCACGTTCGCCACGGTCAGCAGCAGCCCCGAAGCCCTCTCGTAGTAACTCGCCGCCAGGCCCTGGTTGCCCGTCGCCACCCGGCCGCCGTCCTCCCAGTATCCGTGGAAGCCCGCGCGGCCGAAGGTCAGCCGCCGAGACTCGACAGCCTCGTAGACGTCCATGTTCAGCCACGCCGCGTACAGCGGCAGGTCGTGCAGCAGGAAGATCCCCATCGCATGCACCGCGTGCGGCACCGAATCGCCATATGCGATCTTGTACTGCGGCAGGATCATCCGCGAGG
>JAAYJW010000138.1 GCA_012522765.1 candidate division WS1 bacterium
CGCCTCCGGGCGCTCGAGCAGTTCGGTCGGATGCGGGCCTGTCGTCGGCAGCGGCACCGGTTCCCCCACGTATCCAACCTCCACGGCCAAATTCAGCTCATCGAACGTTGCGGTGACATGGAGCGGCTCTCGCGTCAGCCCGTGCTCGAAGACGGCCTCTGCGAGTTGTGCGACGGCCGACTCGGCCCTGGCGATGACGTCCTTGCGCGCCGCCCAGCGCCCGCCCTGCTGTTCGAAAAACTCGAAGACCTCGCGCGATACATCGGCGCCGGGAGCGACCTCAAGCGTGGCCCGCCGGGTGATGCCGATGCGGAAGAGCAGGTTGAGGAAGATGACGATGATGGTCGCCGTCGAGAGCGATGAGTGCAGCAGCGGCTGTGCCCAGACCGGTGCCTGTGCAACCACCTGCGGCAGCATGTCCACCGAGAGCCCGCCGAGCAGCGCGAGGCCGACCATGAGCGTCTTGCGGCCGTCGAGCATGCGGGAGGCGAGTATCTGCAGACCCGCGATGACCATGAAGCTGACCGCGAAGATCAGCACGGCGCCGATCACCGGCGCGGGCATGATCGCGAAGACCGAAGAGAGCTTCGGGCAGAACGCGAAGAGGATGAGCAGGCCGCCGGTGGCGTAGGCGATGACGCGACTGGTGGCGCCGGTCGCGAGCGAAAGACCCACGTTGCTTGATGAGCCGGAGAGGCCATGGCCGCCGGTGATGCCCGACAACACACAGCCGATGCCGTCGGCCACCATCCCCCTGCTGACGTTGGGCATGTCCACGCGCTGCCAGTCGGCATCGTTCATCTTCTGACAGGTGGTCAGGTCGCCCACGTTCTTGAGCAGCGAGCAGATCGCGGCCACGATGAACGGCACGATCAGGGCGACATCGAATGCCAGCCCCGGATGCCCGGTGAATGGGAACGAGATCAGCGGCGCCTGAGCGATGGTCCTGACGTGCTCGCCGGTCAGCACGCCGAGCGCCGCGGAAACGGCGTAGCCGACCGCCATGCCGATGATAACGCATGCGAGTTTCGCAAAGCCCCGGCCCCAGATGTTCAGGGCGCAGATGGTGGCGAGGGTGATGACCGCCACGAGGACGTTCCGCGACTGGATCGTCTCGGTGGGGTCATTGATGCCGAGGAAGTTGGTGGCCGCCAGCCGCAGGATCGTCAGCCCCACCATCGCTACCACAAGCCCCACGACCTCGGTCGGGAACAGCACGCGCAGCCGGTTCATGATGCGAGACGCCGCGACCACGATCAGCCCGGCAAAGCCAGTCATGCCCGCGACGAGCGCAAGCCCGCCGGTCTCAGCCGCGAGCACCGATGCCGCGATGTAGGAGGGCCCGGCGACCATCGGGAGCAGGTAGCCCGAGCCGATTGGCCCTCGGGGGATTGCTTGCAGCAGCGTGCCCACCCCGCAGGCGAACATGGTCATATTCACCATAAACTCCGCCTGCTGTTCGGTACCGCCGGTCTCGCGTACGATGAGCACCGGCAGAACAAAGGAGATCGCGACCACGCCGAGGTGTTGCAGGCCGAGCACGAGGACGATCCACGGATCCGGCCTGTCATCGATGCCGTAGGCGATGTTCGGAGGCTTGGTGGCCATCTGAGCATCCTCGCGCGGGCGTTTGCCACCTCGCCACCGAATATCGCCTACTTCCGCCGCCCACAGAAGAAGTTGGTTTGCGCGGATTATATCACCGGTCGAGCGTCTTCACAATGACTGTGCGACCACGCGCCCGGTCGCGGCAATACAGATGCCAAAGCGCCCCTCGCCGGATCGTCTCCCGGGAGGGGCGCTTTCGATCGACATGGCGTGTCTGTGCGGCTACTTCGTCTGCCATTCCACCGTGGTGCCACGCACCAGCGCGGTGCTGTCGTCGAAGTTCGACAGGATGACCGTGTTCGCGTCCGGCTGCAGTGGCGTCTCCGGGCGGTCAAAGTTGCCCTCGTAGCGCGCGATGTCGGAGACGCGAAGCTCATCCATGTACAGCCCCTGCGGAGCGGCGGGGATGGTCAACTCGGCACCCGCCCAGTCCGCCTCCGGGACGATGTGCGCGTTGAAGGTCGTCTCGACCCGCACACCATCGATGAACAGCGCCACCTCGGTGTTACCGGCCTCTTTCGGAGAAGGTCGCCATGTGGCCGCCAGATGCACCCAGCGTCCGGCGGGCAGCACCATGCCGGTTTGATAGCCCGCAGGGCCGATGTACAGGTAGGTGCCGACATTGATGCGGCGGTAGAGGTTCAGTTGGCCGCAGCCGATGAAAGTGCGGTTGGTGACCTCACTGGGCTGACGCCCGTCGCGCAGCCACATCTCGATCGTGCCCTCTGTCTCGTTAAGCAACGGCGTCCCATCCGGTGAAGCGAGCGAAATGCCCACGTTCGGCGGCAGCGCCAGCGCTTCGCCGCCACCCGTCAGCGGGGAATCGACCCTCCCCGGCGCGTCGCCTTCAGGAACAGGAACGGTGGGCGGCGCAACTGTCCGCTCCGGCACGAAGAGCATGTTCGGATCGGTCGCGATCTGGCCGGGCACTCCCTCGAACCGGAGGTGGGTCGCGGTGGGCGCGAGGAACTTCAGCGTCCAGACCTCGTCTTGCGCCGGCTGCCCCGCGTCCAGTTCGAGCCTCTCCCACGTCTGACGCGCCTCCGAGCCGACATTCCACTCTTTCTCGGCGACCACCTCGCCCGTGGTGTCCGCCACGGTCACGCGGACATTCGTGCGCAGCGCGGGGGAGCGGACATCGACCGCGAAAGTCCCTGTGCCGGCGGGCACCAGGAAGTTGCTGCTTACGCCGGAGATCCAGAACTCGCCAGTCTCAATGACCGCCCCGGCCGCTTCAGTCTGCATCAGCGTCAGATGCAGGGGCACCTCTCCCACCGGCGCCAGCGTGTAAGTGCCGGTCTGACCATCAGCGGGCAGAGTGAAACGGATCTCACCGGCGGCACCCTGGGCGCTGATGTACGCCGCACGCCCCTGCTCCCGCTCACCGAGCAGGTCGAAACGCGCCACCTCTGAGCCATCGGGCGCCGTCATTACCAGCGCAGGACGCTCATCGGGCGGCAGTGCCGCTGCCCACGTCCGCCAGTTGCTGAAGGGCACCGCCCCCACACCGGGAACGCGCCCGTAGGGCAGCACCTTCACCGTCGCGGAAAGCTCACCGTCCTCTGGTTGATTCAGATGGATCGGCCCGCTTGTGACGATGTTGGGGCCCGCTGCCGGCGGCAGCTTGTCTTCATCGATCATCGTCAGCGCCTCGACCATCGCCGGAAGTTGGTTGAAGACCGTGGAGGAGTAGGGGTACTCCTCGGTCCACGCGATGGCGCCGATCTCCCCAGGTTCGCCCTCCGTCGGGATGCGCGTCTTCGCGATCTCAAGCTGCCAGAGTGCGTAGGGCAGGAAGCTCTCGTCGCCGGTGAACCAGTAGGCGTGCGTCAGGCCCCACATGGTCGTCCCGCGCGTGTCGGTGAAGACATCCGAGTCCCGCCTCTGGGTCAGCACGCGCATGTCGTTGAGGAAGAGGTCGCGCATTCGCTCCTCGCCAGTGAGCTGGTAGTAGAAGACCTTACCCTCGTTCATGTAGATGTCGTCATAGCGGGTGGTGCCGAGTTCGGCCTGCGCCTTGTAGAGGATATCCGCGAACTGGTGCGCGATCGACAGATACTCCGGGTCCCAGGTGGCCTCATAGGCCTCGCTGAAGAACCGCAGTGGCCCGCCGGTCATGCGATGGCGATAGACCAGGTTGTAGCCCGCGTTGCGCAGCTCCGCATGGTGGTCAACGTAGTACTCGAAGACCTCCCACGTGCGGGGGGTGCCATTGAGGTAGTAGTCCCACAGCATGAAGCGCGAGTGGTGGTCGCAGCCCACGGGGTAGATGCCCGCGCCATAATGACAGACGCCGCCGTTGCCGCCGTAGCGGCCGCCCTTGTATTTCGGGAAGCGGAAGTCATACTCGTCACCACTGGTCAAGTGGGCGATGTCAATGTCCGTGATATGCTTTGTGTTTACCCGGTGGAAGTCCCAGAGATCGCGCCTCCCCGAGCGCATGTAAAGCTGCGGGAAGGTGGTGGGGCCGCCATGGAACATCGATCCCCATCGCCGCCAGTGAGAGCGGGATATATTCTCCGGATCGCCGGTGTTGGAGAGAAAGTTATTCACGCCGCCGAAGTCGATCCAGCCGAAGTTGCCCAGCCGCTCGCGCAGCCACTCCTTGCGGTGGATGAATGCGTCAACCAGCGCCTCGATCTGCGGGAACTGCTCCCGGTCCTCGTGATGCATCCGGCCGAAGGCCCAGGTGTCGGTTGCGTACTCCGGCTCGGCGAAGGCAAGCACCGGAGTGTCGAACGCCGCCGCGTTAGCCTGTGCGTCGCTCGTCTCGGAAGTGAAGCTCAGCAGCAGGTTGTGCGTCTTGCCGATGCCGTAGCCCTGCGTCCACGAGTCGAGACCGCCGCGGTAGAAGTCCTGATAGAAGACACGATCGCCGGGGTAGTCATCGCCCATGACAACCGAGGGGGTGAAATCCAACACCGGAGTGTCGTGCAGCGGCCACAGGTGTGCCACAAGCGCGCTGCCGGTCACCTCAAGCTCCGCCGGGAACTGCTCCCAGAAGTCGCGGATCGCAAGCCATGCGCCGGAGCCGTCTGCGGCAGCAGCCCCCGCAAAGCCGCCTGACCGGCCGCCCTCGACAGTCGCCCCTGCGCCATCGGTCAGCGTGCAGACCGTGGAGGTAGTCTGCACCAACCGAGCCGGCAGGGCATCCACTGCCGAAACCTCGCCCTGATCGGTTGCGATCCCGGCCGAGGTGACTTCATCATTGAGCGGCAGCGAGAGGCGAATGTCGCGGATCGTGTTCTGCGTGGTGTCGAAGGCCACGACCAGCGTGTGATCGTGCCGGACGGAGGCACTATCGGCGAAGAACCAGGTGTAGGTGATGAACTGGCAGTAGTCGCGACCGGCGGCGGACCTGTACCAGCCCTCGCGCCGCACTACCGTCTCCCTCGGGCCATTGCGGAAGAAGCTGACCTTCATGCCGTCGGCGGAGGCGGGATACTCTGTGCCATCGCC
>JAAYJW010000139.1 GCA_012522765.1 candidate division WS1 bacterium
CCGGCGACGACGATGGCCGACGAGGCCGCCAACAACCCGTTTTTGCGGAATCTGTAGGGATCCCGTTGCCACGGCAAGGGGCTCCGCGGTGCAGCGCTGATGCCTTGTTCGCAGCAGGCGTTCGTGCTACAATCGGAGCACACGGATGCGGCCACAGTCGCAGTAATGCTATCGGAGGATGACAGATGGCCTCGCGCAAGGAATCAGTCGGTATGCGGCTCCTGCAGAGCCTCAAGTTCTGGCTGGTCGTGCTTGTACTGTGCGCGGTGGCCGGGACTGTGGCTTACTACGTCGGTCGCGACTACGTCGGCAAGCACCTCCATGCGATGGAGGTGGAGAAGCGGGCGCCCGATGTCACTCCCCAGGCGGGCACCGTGACCGTGGCCTCGATGGACGAGGTCTCGAGCTCTCCGCCGATTGAGGCGGTCGTGACCGTGACGGAGCGCGAGGTAACCGCTCGTGAGGAGCGCCGGGTCCGGGAGGAACTGGCGGGTGCCGAGGATGGCGCCAGCCTCCACCAGGCTGAGGCCGACGCGGAGGAGGCCGCTGAGGAGCCGGAGCAGCAGGATGCGCAGGCTGCTGCCGACCGCTTCGTCGTGACGGCCGGGGCCTTCGCCGACGAGGAGAATGCCGAGAAGCAGATCCGGACTCTTGCGGAGATGGGCTACGAACCTTACATCACCACTGTCCGCAAAGAGGGCATCACTTACCGGCGCGTCAACGTAGGGGCCTTCAGCAGCCGCAATGAGGCGGAGAAGGTCAAGGAGCGCCTCACCTCCGAGGGCTTTGAGGGCGCGATTTGGACCGAACAGGGGTCGTGACGCTGGCCCACCTGCGCCGGATCGCACTCGTAGTGCTCGACAGCGCCGGTATCGGCGATGCCCCCGATGCCGCACACTACCACGACGAGGGCAGCAATACCCTCGGCAACCTCTCCCGCGCAGTCGGCGGGCTCACTCTTCCCACCCTTCAGCGCCTCGGCCTCGGCAACCTGACTGAGATCAGCGGCGTCCCACCGGTTGAGCGGCCGAAGGCGGCATGGGGGCGCATGACCGAGCAGGCCGCGGGGAAGGACACGGTGGTGGGGCACTGGGAGATGATGGGTCAGATTCGCCGCGAGCCGTTCCCCCTCTACCCTGATGGCTTCCCGGGTGACGTCATCGCGGAGTTCGAGCGGCTCACCGGCCGCCCAGCGATTGGCAACTATCCCGCCTCCGGCACGGTGATCATCGAGGAGTTGTTCGAGGAGCACCGGCGCACCGGGGCGTGGATCGTCTACACCTCCGGCGACAGCGTCTTTCAGATCGCCGCGCATGAAGAGCTGATCCCGGTGGAGGAGCTTTACCGCGCCTGCGAGATCGCGCGCGAGATGCTGCATGGCGAGCACGAGGTCGCGCGGGTGATCGCGAGGCCCTTTGTCGGCGAGCAGGGCTCGCTCCAGCGGACGGATCGGCGTCGCGACTACCCGCTGCCGCCGCCGGGGCCGACCGCGCTGGACCACCTGCAGGAGGCGGGCGTTCCCGTCGTTGCAGTCGGCAAGATCAACGACATCTTCGCCGGGCAGGGCATCGCCCGGTCGATTCACACCGGCAGCAATGCCGAAGGCGTGGAGGCAGTGCTGGGCCTGCTGGCGGAGGAAGCCGGGGGCCTGATCTTCGCGAACCTGAACGACTTTGACACGCGCTACGGGCATCGGAACGACCCGCAGGGATATGCGGACGCGCTGGTGGAGTTCGACGGCTGCCTGCCGCAGATGCTGGACCTGCTCGGCGAGAGCGACATGCTGCTAATGGTCGCCGATCACGGGACCGACCCGACGACCGAGAGCACCGACCACTCGCGCGAGCGGGTGCCCCTGCTGGTGGCGGGGCCGAAGGTGCAGCCGGTGCACCTGGGCACTCGGGAGACTTACGCCGACGTTGGCGCAACGCTCTGCGAGTTGCTCAACGCCCGGCCGCTGCCGACCGGCTCCAGCTTCGCCGCGGAGGTCCTCGGGGGAGAGCAATGAGCTTCGACATCCGCCGGCTGAGTGAGCGCAAGCTGAGCGGCGAGGCGCTATCAGGCGAGGAGCTTCGCTGGGTCATCGAGGCGTACACCGCCGGGGAGATAGGTGACGCGCCGGTGGCGGCATGGCTGATGGCCGTCTGCGCGAAGGGGCTCAGCGATGAGGAGACGTGGCACCTGACGCAGGCGATGGCGCATTCGGGGCAGATGCTCGACCTCAGCTCAATCGCTCGCCCGACAGTGGACAAGCACTCGACCGGCGGTGTAGGGGACAAGGTGACGCTTGTCGCGGGGCCGATCGCGGCCGCCTGCGGCGTCTGTGTGCCGAAGATGTCCGGGCGCGGTCTCGGCCACACCGGCGGCACGATTGACAAGCTGGAGGCAATCGCCGGGCTTCGGACCGATCTCAGCGCCGAGCAGTTTATTGCGCAGGCGCGCGAGATGGGACTGGTGGTTGCATCGCAGAGCAGCGATCTTGCGCCCGCCGATGGGAAGCTGTACGCACTGCGCGACGCCACCGGCACAGTGGACAGCCGGGGATTGATCGCCTCGAGCATCATGAGCAAGAAGATCGCCTCCGGTGCGGAGGCGATCGTGCTGGAGGTAACCGTCGGCAGCGGCGCGTTCATGGGCACGGTCGAGGAGGCGCGCGCTCTGGCCGGGCTGATGATCGCGCTGGGAGAGCGGGCCGGGCGCAGGATGGCCGCGCTGCTGACTGATATGAACCGCCCGCTCGGACGCGCGGTGGGCAATGCCGTCGAGGTCGAAGAGGCCGCGGCGGTGCTCGCCGGTGGAGGGCCGGCCGATGTGCGTGAGGTATCGCTGGAGATAGCGGCGCTGATGCTTGTCACTGCCGGGGTGCAGTGCGATCTGCCTGCTGCGAGAGAATGTGCCGGCTCGGCGCTCAGATCCGGGGCCGCTGCTGAGAAGTTCGCGGAGATGGTGCGGGCGCAGAGGGGAGATCCGTCTGCGCTCGACCGGACGCTGCTGGGCCATGCGCCGGCGCACATCGCCGATTTCGGCGCAGATGACAGCGGCATCGTGACGCGCATGGACGCCCTCTCCGTTGGGCGGGCGGCTCTTGCGGCAGGCGCCGGTCGGAGGCGCAAGGGCGACAGTGTAGACCCGGCGACGGGGCTGCGCATCATCTCCGCCGAGGGCGAGCGCACGGAAAGAGGCGTTCCGGTGATCGAGGTGCTGGCCGCCTCTGAGCAACACGCCGAGGTGGCGCTTGAGGAACTGCGGCGGGGCATCGTGATCTCCGATCGCCCGGCCGAGCAGCGGCCGCCGATGCTTGAGCTGATGTCGTCGCGGATGAGTTCGGAGGACAGCAGATGATCGGCGGGAAGAACTGGCTTGAGGTGGCGGTGGTCACCGCCGTCGCGCTTGGCTTCGTCACCCTGCTGCTGGTGATTCGCGCGCAGGATCGTGGTCGGGCGGGACGGGAGATCGTGCGCACCGCGGTGCTGGTGTGGAGCGCGGTCATCGTGACGCTGCTGCTGGCGTGGCAGCTTGAGATACGCCTCGGCGGCCCGGTATTTGACGTCAACGTCGGGGCAAGCCCCGGCGTCGTCGCGCGAGACCTTGACACCGGACAGGTCGTCATGCTCGGCGCGGTGCTGCTCGTGATGGTCGCGCTTTACGTTGTCACGATCCTGGCAGTGCGGAGGCTGATTGAGCCGGAGGATGGCCCGCCGCCGCTGCAGGTGCACGATGGCGGGCCGGACGGTGGTCGTGAGTGATCGCGATCGCCATCGTGCTGTGGGCGCTGGTGGTGGGCGCCATCATCTTCGTCGCCTACATCCGCTACGTTGAGCCCGCCCGGATGCAGGTCACGGAGACCGTGCTTCATTTCGAGGATCTTCCGGAGGCCTTGCGGGGCCTGACAATCGCGCACCTCTCCGACACGCACTGCCATCACGACAGCGCGATTGAGTGGAGCAGCCGCGAGGCTGTTCGGCTTGCGATGGAGCGAAAGCCGGACCTGATCGTGATCACCGGCGATCTCTTTGAGAGCTGCGAGCTTGCGAGTGAGTGTTCGGCGCAGCTTGAGGGCCTTGAGGCGCCGCTGGGCGTGTGGGCCGTGCCGGGCAATCATGACTGCGCACACGAGGATCCCTTCGCGTGCCTTGAGGCCCCGCCTGAGGACGTGGAGGTGCTCCGGGAGGCGCTGGAGGGCCTTGGGATCGTGCTGCTGGCGAATGAGAACCGGCGGATCGAGGTAGATGACGCGAACCTGGCGATCGCAGGGGTAGATGAGTATGCCTTCGGGCGCGATGACGTGGAGAGCGCGCTTGAGGGCGCGGAGGATGCTGCGTTTGTGGTACTGCTGGCGCACACCCCCGACGTGCTGGATGACCCGGATGTCGGCGCCGCGGACCTGGTGCTGTGCGGGCATACGCATGGGGGGCAGATCCGGCTGCCCGGCATCGGTGCGCCGTGGGCGCCGGTCTGGCGCGATCGGCGACGAGCGTCCGGTCTGCTGAGGACCGGAGATGCACTCTGCTACGTCAGCAGAGGCGTGGCGTCGGCGACACGGGCGCGCTTTCACTGCCGCCCGGAGGTCGCAATGCTGACGCTGGAGCGGGGCCGGGAGACCGCCGGTCGCGAAGTCCCCGTGCGAAGAGAGATTCGGAGCCGCAAAGCTGTTGAGGAGGTACTGTCGTGAGCATGATTCCGGACGTTTCGGGTACACTCGAGCGCCTGGGCCTGAGGAAGGGTCAGAGGCCGCTCTCGCGCGAGCAGGCTTTTGAGGCGCGGCCGGTGCGCAACCCGCGGCTGAAGTGGCGGCTCAATGATGACGAGAACGCTGAGGTGATTGTCCCGCGCCGCAAAGACGTCTTCGGGCGCGTGATGGGCTTTCTGTTCTTTGTGCCGGAGAGTCGCCCGATCGTCCTCGACGAGGTGGGCAGCCGCGTCTGGGAACTGTGCGACGGTGAGCACACTGTGGATGAGATGATCCGCGTCCTCTCCAACGAGTACAAGCTCGGGCGGCGGGAGGTGGAGGTATCCCTGACGGAGTATCTTCGCACCCTCGGCAAGCGCGGCATGGTCGGCTTCCTCGTGCCGAAGGAGTTCCTCGACGAGGAGGACGCCGGGGAGCTCGTCGGCCTGCAGGACATCGGTAGCACGCGGGAGGACCTTGAAGCCGCCCGTGCGGAGGCAGCGCAGATAGAGGCCGAGCAGTTTGAGGCCGAGCGCGCTCGCGAGAAGGCGGATGAGATCGCCGCCTCTGCCGATGATGAGGATCAGGATGAGCCTGCGGACTCGCAGACGAGCTGACCTTGGTGGCGCTCAGGGAGCGGACCGATGATCAGGAACATCGTCGTGGGCTATGACGGCACGCGCGGCTCTGACGTGGCGGTTGAACAGGCGATCGGGCTCGCGGAGCTTGGCGGCGGCCGCATCTATCTCGCTACGGTGACGACGGTCACAGAAGGTGACCTCGACGGAGCAGTGGGGCCGGGCGAGCGGGAGATAGCCGACATGGTCATGGCTCCCGCCGCTGCAGGTGGCGAAGACGAGGACGGCGTAGGCGGTGAGACGCCGCTTTCGCTCGACACGATCCACCAGCGCTGCCAGGAGTTGAACATTGTCTGCGAGGACGAGCGGCTGGTAGGCAGAAGCCCTGCCTCGCGCCTCCTGCATCGAAGCTGGCTGGCGGAGCTGCTGGTGATCGGTCGCGGTAGCGAACGCCGCCCCGGAATGATCGGCCCCAACGCGACCTTCCTGCTGTCGGAGCTGGTCGCGCCGACGATGGTCTGCGCCCGTCGGCATGTTGAGGTACGCAACGTTCTCGTGCCGTACAAGCTCTCCGTGAACGGCACCCGCGCGCTGTCCTTCGCGGGCGAACTCTGCGAGACGCTTAACGCGCGCCTGAAGGTGCTCGCCTGCCATCGCCGGCGCACGGTGGCCGAGGAGGCCCGGGAGGCGGCGGAGCGGCATCTGCGGGCCTACCACGTGGAGAGTGAGGTGAGCGTGGCGCTCGCGCTGCCTCATGAGGCGGTGCACTCGGCGGCGCTGGAGGGTGAGTCGTCGCTGATCGTCGTTCCGGGCGCGCACAAGCGCTACTACCTCTTCCCGTGGCAGCGCAATGAGACGCTGTGGCGGGCGCTGGAAGTGCCGGGCGTGGCGGTCATCGCCTATCCCTGACGCACCTGCATCCGAAGCCCGAATCGCGACGGCCGAACCCAATCGGGTCCGGCCGTTGTCGCTTCACGCGCCTGAGCGTCAGGTGCCGGGTACGACCGGTTCGGCAGCTTCCTCCGGTTCCGGGATCGGCACTGCGCTCGGCCTCAACTCATCAACTTCATCGGGCAGATCGCCCATGAGGAACTCGGAGATCTCCACCACCTGCTTGCTTGCGCTGGTGGAGGCGTAGTAGTTGCCCGCCTCCGTCTTCGCGCCTACGAGCACCCTGATCGGCTCCTCGCCGCGCAGTTCGATGGTGATCGCGACCTGCGGCACCGCAAGCCCGAACGTGCGCAACTCCTGAGGCGTCGGGTCGTCGCTGACGAAGTTGACCGCGCTCAGGTCCTCGAGGTCCCAGAGGATGTCATCAATCGCGCCCTGCCGGGCCTCGAAGTCCTGCGGCCTCTCGACGAACCAGCCGCTGGGGCGGCGCGCAACGGTGAAGCTGAGCCCCTGAGTCCTCTCGACCTTGACACGCGTCACGTCCTCGCGGTTGAAGCTCACGACGCTCTTGTCGCGCAGATCGAAGGCCGACTGGCGGAAGTTGTCGAGGGCCCCAGCCTGGACGAGCAGCACCTCGTTGCGCCCCGAGACCCGTGTGAAGACTACTTCCTTCTCCTCTGCCGGTTGACCAACTTCGCGTGTTACGGTGCTGCCGAAGGTGACCGTGCGGCTCTTGCCGTCGGTCGTGGCAAGTGTCACCGTGGCCTGTGGTCCGTCGAAGCCGAGTGCGGCGTCATCAGCGTCCGCGTCCTCATCGGCGAAGCCTTCGGCCTTCAGGTCGTCAAGGCTGGTGATGACCTGTCGCACGCCCCATTCATCCGCCGGCACCTGCAGCGGTTCGGTCAGGCGCCACTTCGGTCCGTCGGAGGTCGCGGTGGTGCGCTGCGCGGCAACATGCTCCTCGCCGTGATCGAGCACGAGGCTCTGCACGGCATCGGCTTCCACCGTCAGCACGTCCGTCTCGCGCATCTCGCGCGGGTCCTTCCACAGCGTCGTGCGAACGGTGGCTGGGACCACGTAGAGGTTGTTGTTGCCGCTGATCTTCGCATACCGCTCGGCGCCCGCTGGCGTTTCTCCGCCGAGGCTAAGCTGGGCCGTCCGGTTGCCGGCGTAAGTGAGGGTGGCGACGAGATCGGGCTCGGCGAGCCCGAACTGCTCGCTGTCGAGGTCCACTCCCTCACGAGTGGCGCTCGGCCGCAGTTGCGCGATGGTCTCCACCATGCGCCGGACCTCCTCGGCGTTCGCCATGCCCTCAAAAGGCTCGGTGATGAACCATCCATCATCGCGCTTCGTGAGGACAACGACCTCCTGCCCGGCACGCTCAATGCGCAGGGAGGTCACTTGCTCAACGTCTATGCCGTAGAGGTCGAGGCCGAGGACGCCGTGCCTGAATACCTCACCCTCCTCGGCAACGCGATTTCTGCTCTCCACCCACACAAAGGCGAGCAGCGCGATGAAGACGAGACCGGTTGCGAGCGTGGCCCTCCAGTTCATGCTAAGTCATGCACCCCTTGCGTCACTGTCAACAGAAACGAGTTGTATTGCCTGACCGGCTGATCCGAGCACCTCACTACCGGCGCCGCCACCAGACGATGAAACCGGCGAGACCGATTGCGAGCGGGATAATGCCCACCGTCAGCGCCCAGACCAGCCGCTGCTGGCCCGTCGTCAGGGTCAGATAGCGGGGCATGTCGTCCTTGGGCGGGATCGTGATGAGCTTCTCGTTCTCCATGAGCCAGTTGACCGAGTTGAGCACGAAGTGCGCGTTGCCGACGAGGCCGAGACCGATGAACTGATCGGTCATCATCTCGGCATCGCCCATCACGACGATGCGCGCGCCTGTCTCCTCGGACGCGGCGGGCATCCCCGTCATCGGGTCAACGCCGCCCTGGCCGGCATCTACCACCGCGGCGAGCGTCAGAGGGCCGCGCGTTTCGCCGGGATCCTCCTGCGGCTGCGGCGCCTCTTCGCCTTCGGCAGCCGCGACCGGGCGCTCGAGCCATGCCGACGGACTCGTCTCCAGCAGCGGTTGCGCCTGAGACGGCGTGGGCGGCATGCCGGGCGCCATCGGGTCCTGCATGGAGGTGTCAACGATCTCCAGTGCGCGTGTCGTCGGGAAAGCCAGTGCCACGCGCTGGAGGCGCTCCACGATCATGTGCTGGCCGGCCTGCTGGGCCATCGGGATCTCCGCGGCGCCGAGGAAGCCGTAGCTGCGATCGTAGACCATCCCGTCGCGCGCCCGGAGGCCGTAGGGCTCCAGCAGTTCGGCGAAGTCCGGCCCGCCGATCTCCAGCGCCACCATCAGGTTGCCGCCCTGCTGCGCGTAGGCAACGATGGCCTCCATCTCCTCCTGCCGGATCGGCTCGGTGGGGCCGGCGATAATCAGCGCCGCGCAGTCGCCGGGCACACTCGGCTCCTCCTCGGTGGAGAGATTCAACGTCTCCACCTCGTACTGCTGGTTCTCCAGGCTCGACTTGATGGTCCCAAGACCTGTCCCCTGCGCATCCTCCAGGCTCAACTCACCATGTCCGGTGAGGAAGCAGACGCGGGCCTTCTCGCCACTGCTCAGGGCGAGAATCGTGCTCGTCAACTGCTCCTCCTCGCCACCATAGACCGTCTCCTGCTGCTCCCCGAGCTTCACCACGACCACGTTGGAGGTGGTGCTGCGCACGTCGTACTCGATGGCCTTCTCGGCGTCGAGCAGCGGATCATAGGTGCTCAGCTTGATCTTCGGGCTGAGCATCTCGTATTCGCGCAGGCGAGCGGAGACTTCCGGCGTCTGTGGGCTATCACTGGTCAGGAATGCGACCATCTCAAGGTCCTGCTCGAGCCCTGAGACGATGGCCCGGGTCTGCTCCGAGAGCGAGAAGCGCTGGTTCTCGGTCACATCGGCGCGCCAGTGATGCCGCGCGGCCACCACGTTGAGCAGCACGATGATCCCGAGGACAAAGAGCACGAAGATGGCGCTGTTGGCGCCGATGCGCATCCCTCGGGTGCGCGTGGCCCCCATCAGCGAGTCTCGGTGCACCACCCCCCAGAAGACCGCGAGGGCGATTGTTACGCCCAGCAGGATCTTCTGACCGAGGATGAAGCTCGAGTTGACGGCCAGCCACAGCAGTAGTGCGACAAGCAGCACGGCTGCGACCCAACCGGACCACTGCGCCGCGATCTGTAGCGCGGAGAGCTTTCGGCCCTCCCGCTGCAATCGCGGATCGGCCATCGGCCGGCGCGGCTCGGTGCCCTGATCCCTGGTTTCGTCCGCCATATCTGTCACCTGCCCGGAATGCTATGTCGAATGTAACGGTGCCCTGCTTCCGACCGCCTCAGATCGTGCGCTTGTTCTCCAGCGAACGGACCGCGAGGAACAGGGCAAAGAACGTGAGCGATACGAAGAATATGACCGGGCGACTGTCGATGATCCCGCGGGCGAAGTCCTGGAAGTTCTCCAGGATGCTCACGTAGCGCGCCACGTCCCCAATCCGCTCACCGGCCGCATACGCCAGCCAGCCGATCAGCCAGAAGAACAGGAGGATGACGTACGAGAGCACCGCGGAGGCAATCTGATTCGCCACGAGGGCGCTCGCGAAGAGCCCCACAGCCACGAATGCCATGCCCGTGAGCAGCACGCCGAGGTAGCCCGAGAACACGGCGGCCCAGTCGGGCCCCGGATCGCCGAAGACCTGCAGCATCACCGGGAAGATGAGCGTGGCGACGAGCACGATGACAAACAGCGCCATCGCGCCGAAGTACTTGCCCAGCACGACCTCGACGTCGCGCACCGGGTTGGTCATGAGCATCTCGATGCTGCCGGTCGCCTGCTCCTGCGCCAGCAGCCCCATGGTGATCACCGGCGCCATCATCAGCGCGATGAAGACCATGGTGTGGAACATCCCGCCCATCTCGGCCTCCGCCTGGGGAGCGGTGATCGTGAGCGCGAAGATCAGGCCGCTCACGCCGAGGTAGAAGGCCAGCACCACGTAGCCCATCGGGGAGACGAAGTAACCGCGCAGTTCTTTTCCGGCTATCGTCAGGATCTTACCCATCGTTTACTCAACACCCTCTTCTTCGGTGGTGAGTTGTCGGAAGACATCCTCAAGTGTCATCTCCACCGGCCGCAGTTCGAGCAGGCCCCAACCGTGCTTGACCACGAACTCGGCGATCTGCGCGCGTATGTCGGTGCCCACCGCGGTGTCAAGATGATAACTGCCACCGCTGGTCGGGCGGACCGAAACTACCTCCGGCAGGTCCAGCAGTTGCCGCTCCACGTTCTCACCAGGCGACGCGAGCGTAATCAGCAGCGTCTCCGCCTCGCGGATCTGCGAACTCAGCGCCTCTGGCGTATCCTCCGCGATGATCCGGCCGTGATTGATGATAATCACGCGCTGGCAGGTCATCTGCGCCTCGGGAAGGATGTGTGTGGAGAGCATGACCGTGTGGCGGTCTGCCAGGCTCTTGATGAGGTTGCGCACCTCGATGATCTGGTTGGGGTCGAGCCCCACGGTCGGCTCATCGAGGATCAGCACGGGCGGGTCATGCAGCAGCGCCTGCGCGAGGCCGACGCGCTGCCGGTAGCCGAGCGAGAGGGTGCCGATGATGCTTTCCTCGCGGTTTTGCAGTCCACAGGTGTCGAGGACGTAGTCCATTCGCTCTTTCGTCTCCGCTCGGCCCATGCCACGGAGGCCGGCGCAGAAGCGCAGGAACTCCGTGATGCGCATGTCGCGGTAGAGCGATGAGGTCTCGGGCAGGTAGCCGATAGCCCGTCGCGAGTTCAGCGAGTCCGTCACTACATCGTGCCCCGCCACCTCAGCTCGTCCCCCGCTGGGCGGGATGAATGAGGTGAGGATGCGCATCGTGGTGGTCTTCCCGGCCGCATTCGGGCCAAGGAAGCCGACGATCTCGCCCTCGGCGACGTTCAGCGTCACATCGGCGATGGCCTGATGGTTGCCGTAGTACTTGGTCAATCCCTCGCAGCGTATCATGCGGCAATCCTCCCGGGGGATGTACGTCGGGTCAGATCCGCAACATTAGAATCGAGCAGTGGTTCGACTCCGCTTCCGGTGCAGATGCGGAGTAGACCCTGCAGGCATCCGTGCGGGCGTGAGCAGCCCGCCTCTCACAGTCACTGAACGTCTTAGAGTATAACGAAGTTCCCGGCGCGCAGTCAAAAGATCACCGCCGATTACCCTGCAACGCTTTCGGAGGTGAGTGCAGGAGCCGGCGCGAAGACCGGAGCGGGATCATGCACGGCCGATACCACGGCTACGAGGTGACTCGATGATGCGGGTAATGAATTGCCTGCTGGTGTTCTGCGTGGCGATCACTGCCGCCCCTGCCGAAGAGCTGACCTTCGACTTTGACGCCCCCGATGCGCTGGAGGGCTGGCTCTCCGACGTGGATCACTGGCGCGTCGAGGATGGTACGCTGCGCCAGCCGATGGCGGGCCTGCGACATGCCTACGCGTTCTGGCCGCAGGCATTCTCCGACGTAAGCGTGGAAGTGCGCTTCATGATCCACCCGGCGGGCGAAGGCGTGAAGGCGCCGGGTATCATCTACCGCGCCGCCGATGAGAGCAACTACTACTACATCCACTTCGACAGCAAGAACAAGCAGATCGTCTGGGTGCGCTCGACGCGCGAGAACGAGTGGACCGAGGCGCGGCGGCACCGGCCTTTTGAGCTTGCGGAAGAGCAGTGGCACACCGCCCGGGTCGAGGCAGAGGGCAATCAGCATCGCGTCTACCTCAACGGTGAGTTGATCTTCACCGAGGAAGATGACACGATCCCGGCGGGCGTTGTCGGTCTGCGCACCGGACAGGGCGACATCAGCTTCGATGACCTGCAGATAGCAGGCGAGCCTGCCACGCTGGAGGAGGAGTTCACCGTGACACGCGTGCCCTTCATCACGGTCTGTTCGGATGCCGGTGGCCCCGGGGCATACGAGGCCTTTCCCGATGTCTGCATGACGGACGCGGGCGAATTGCTCTGCGTCTTCTACGCGGGCTACGGGCACGTCTCCTTCCCGCGCGAGGACCTGCCGAACGGCGGCTTAGTGGCGATGGTGCGCTCCAGCGACAATGGCGCAACGTGGGGCGAAGCGGAGGTGGTCGTTGACACGCCGATTGACGACCGCGACCCGTCCATCACGCAGCTAAGCAACGGCGACCTGCTCGTGACCTACATGAGCTACGTCAAGGAGCGGCAGCCGACGCACGAGGTCTTCACCGTGCGCTCGAGCGATGACGGCGCAAGCTGGGGAGAGCCGCAGCGTATCGAACTGCCGTGGGATCGCGCGCAGGCGGTCTCTGAGCCCGTGACGGAGCTTGAGGACGGAACGCTGCTGCTGCCTGTCTACGGCGTGGGGACGACCGAAGGCGGCACCGTGCGCCCGTGCGGGGTGCTACGCTCAACCGATGGCGGGAGAAGCTGGCCGGAGCTTGCGGTGCTGACGCCGCAGGACAACGTGCCCTTCCAGGAGCCGACGATTGAGCCGCTGACGGACGGGCGCATACTGATGCTCATTCGCCCGGGGATGCACTGGTCGGAGAGCAGCGACGGCGGCGTGACATGGATGCAGCCGCAGCCGCTGGGGATACCGGGGCAGGCGGCGCAGATGCTGCTGACCTCGGAGGGCGTGCTGATCGCGGGCTATCGCTGGCGCGAGGAGCGCAGCACGGTGATCATCTGGAGCCACGATCTCGGGCGGACTTGGGAGGGGCCGAAGGTGGTTGATCGCGTGGTGGGCGGCTACCCGAGCCTCGTGGAACTGCCCGACGGCCGCGTGCTCATGGTATACTACACAGAGGGCGCGGGCTCGGACATCCGCGGCATCTTCCTCAGCGCCGATGCGGCGGGCGTGGAGGTGCTGGAGCCCCCGCGTTGAGCGGAGGAACCGTGGCAGCGACCGGCGAAGAGATGTGCCGGAAGGAGGAGACGCGGCGTGGCGAATGCTCTGGTCGAAGCGAGGATGCGTGTTGCGCGTGAGTTCGCAGAGTGGCTGCGCGAGGAGCTTGGCGACATCGTGCTGGACATACGTGTCTTCGGCTCAACTGCGCGTGGAGACGTTCACGAGGAGTCGGACGTGGACGTGTTCTTTCTCGTCTCCAGGCCCCTGACGATGGATGAGAAGCTGGAGGTGGCGGGGAAGATGTTTGATCTGCTCATGGAGACAGACATCTTCGTGCAGTGGGTGGAGCAGACGCAGGAGCGATGGGAGACCCCGCTGGTTCGGGAGAGCGGATTCGGACGGGCTGTTCGCCAGGAGGGAGTGCCTGTATGAATCAAGTGGAGCGCGAGCAGGCCGAGCGATTCATGGCACGTGCCCAGCGTACACTCGATGCTGCCGACTACGAACTACAGGGGGGCTTCGTGCCCGATGCGATCAGCAGTTCCTACTATGCGACGCTCTACGCAGCGAAGGCGCTGTTGGCGACGAGGGGTCTCGTGGCCCACCGTCATTCCGCCGTCCTCCGTCTGCTCGGCCGCGAGTTTGTCGAGCCAGGTGATCTCGGTAAGGAAAACAGCAGGGTAATTGGTGTTCTCCTTGAGAGTCGGATCTCAGCGGATTACGATGCTGCGCCGCCGTTTACCGCGAATGAGGCAGAAGAACACCTCGCGCAGGCCCGAGACTTCGTCTCCGCCTCCTCCGCCCTCCTCGACACCATCCTCCACTGCGACTAGTCCAACCCTCACTCCTCCAGCAACTTCACTGCCGTGTTTGCCAGCACCGCCGCGCCTGCGGGTAGCACCACCTCATCGTTGAAGTCGAACTTCGTGGTGTGCACCGGATGGATGTGACCGCGGCTCTCATCGCGCGTTCCAAGCTGCAGCATCGCCACCGGAAGCTCCCCCATCTGCGCGAAGAGCGCGAAGTCCTCAGACCCCATGCTCGGTTCGGGGACCACCTCCACGCTCTCAGAGCCAAGCACTTCGCATGCAGCAGCTTCGGCGCAGGCCAGCACGTGCTCGTCGTTCCACAGCGCCGGGCAGCCCTCCGTCACAGTCACCTCCAGCCGCCCGCCAAGCTCGGCAATGATCTTCGGCAGCCGCTGCTCGATCAGGTCAACGATGGCGTCACGCGTCTCCGGCTCATAGCTGCGGATGGTGCCGCACAGGTCCACGCGCTCGGCGATGATGTTGCGCCGCGTGCCGCCGCCGATCTTCCCGAAGGTGACGACTTTGCGGTGGATGGGGTCGGTCGAACGCGCTACGAACTGCTGGATCATCACCAGCGCCTGGGCGGCGAGCGAGATCGCGTCGGCGCCCTCATGCGGCCGCGCCGCATGTGAGGCTGTGCCAATCACCGCAATGTCCGCGGCGTCGCATCGTGCGGTAATGTAGCCGGGGGTGAGGCCGATGACCCCCGCCGTTACCTCCGGCATGACGTGCAGTGCGACAGCCGCCTCGGGCGCAGGGTCCTGCAGGCAGCCGTCCTCGATCATCCTGCGCGCGCCGGCGATGGCCTCCTCACCCGGCTGGAAGAGCAGCTTCACGCACCCGGGCAGCGTATCGCGCATCGCTTGGAGGATCGCTCCGGCGCCCAGCAGGCAGGCGGTGTGACCATCATGGCCGCAGGCGTGCATCATGCCGTCAATGCGCGAAGCATACTCCGCGCCGGTCTCCTCCTTTAGCTCCAGAGCGTCCATGTCCGCCCGCAGAGCCACGCAACGATCGCCCTGCCCGCGGACAATCGCCACCACTCCGGTCTCGCCGACGCCCTCCTGTATCTCCCCGATGCCGATCTCTCGCAGCCGCTCGATGACGTACGCGGCGGTGCGGTGCTCCCGCATACTCGGCTCGGGGTACATGTGCATCTGCCTGCGCCACTGCACGAGATCGGCGGTGAGTTCATGTGCGCGCTGCGCGATCGGATGCCGCTGATTGCTCATCTGAATATCCTCCGCATGTTGCCTCTGCGACGGGGGTGCAGGTTCGCCCCCTGCACGCTCAGGCCTTCCATCCCTACTTGTTTGCACGGAAGCGGTTTCTGCTGCGCCTGTGCAGGGTAGGCTGAAGAAGACCGCCGCGTGGCTGGACGGCAGGTCGTCCCCGATCAATCTCAGAGATGCCCAAGGAGGGACACGGCGGTGGGAGCACAGTTCTACGTCTATGAGATACGTGAAGATGGCGAGGAACGCGGAAGGCCGAGGCGCATATCGTGGCGCGGATGGCAGCCCCTGAGCGAGTGGCTGCACGAGGAGAGCCTTGACGCCGATGGTCAGATGGTGCGGCAGTTCGAGTTCCGCCAGGCCGCTCAGGTGGCCGAGGAGACGGCGGGGCTGGAGTTGGCCGCCGATTCGGCGCTGGTGAGCCCCCTTCCGGACCTGCGCGGCCCGACGGTAATGTTCGGTGCGGCGAGCGAGGATACCGACTACGTTGTCTCGCCGGTGCCGCTGCAGTGGCTGCTGCCGCAGGCGTCGAATGGCTGGGAGGTTGCGATGACCTACACCGTTGAGCGCGTCGGAGGCCGGGGGACTGAGGGCTACTTCAGCGACGATAGCTGAGCATCGTCTGGCCGCAGGTGAGGACCCGCGCCACGGGGAAGCGGCCCCCGGACGACTCCCGCCCGGGGAGGTGCCGCATGTACATTGAGTTCAGTGTGGAGTAGGAGGCCTTCCGTGGCACGGACACTCCTGTCCGTGCGTTGTGGCAGGCGCGGCGGGCAACGCCAGACGGCACAGGCGGGAGCGGGGTCCCGCCTCTCCGGACGGCGTACGACGAGCCGTGGGGCTCGCCTGCGCCTACTGCACCGCCATCGCGAGCAGATCCATCGCCTCTTCGGCTGGCGACCACTTCACGTGCCCGTCAGCGTAGAGCACGTTGATGCCGCCGTTATGTACGCCCTCAGGCGGCACGTCATCCGCACCCCCAACCGGCGCTTCGCCGCCGACGTTACTTTCAAATGCGAGCACGGTCTGCGGCGAGGCCTCAAGCGCGTTGATGTCCATGCCCACGATCTTCTCATTGAGCGCATAGCCGACGGGCAGGTGCTCTCGCGACGGGCAGACGAAGACCTTTGCGTTGTTGATGTAGGGCATCACCTCCGCCACCCAGTTCTCCTCCGGCAGCAGGCCCTCGCGATCCTGTAAGTACATCATGAACGCGAGGCCAAGCTGCTTGAGGTTGCTCATGCAGGCGCTCTGCTGAGCATCCTCGCGAGCCCCCGCTATCATCGGCGCCAGCAGCGAGAAGATCGGGCTGTCCCCGATGCGCTGGGGCCGGGCGTACTTCAGCCGCGACTTGATCTCCATCGTGGTCATGTCGATGACGTAGAGCGTCCCGTCCTCGACGATCAGCAGTTCCTCACCACGGTCGATGACGGCCGGCGGGGCCGATTGCCCTTGCGGCTGCCGCATCATCATGAGGGGGAGCATCTCGTTGCCGCCATGCTCGGCCATCATCATCATGAGCACGATCTGCGACGGGTCCATGCCCGACTCGCTCAGCAGCGTGAGAAAGAGCGCGCCCTCGTGGTCAATGCCCATCTCCACGAGCCTGTCCACGCGCGCCTGGACCTGCTGCTCGGCGGCTATCCGGTCGAGGTCCACCTGTGCCTCCACGTCCGGTTGAGCGCAGAGTGGAGATACAGCCAGCGCCACTACCAGCGTGACAATGACCGCGCGTAGCATGACGAACGCCTCCAGTCTTTCGCTTCCGCCTGGTGGAGCAACGGCGTCGGCATCGTGACAGGGCCCGTCAAACCATCTCGTCGCCGGGCTCCTGAAGATCCTCGTATCGCACGGGCGGCCTCAGCGCCAGCACAACAAGCACGAGCGGCACCATCGCCACGATCCCGGCATAGCCCAGCGGCAGGATCTCGATCGCCTCACCGCCCCGCATCGCCAGGAGTGTGATGCCCGCAGCCGCGTTGAACGTCCCATGCGCCACCGCCGCGGCGATGACCGTCTGTGCGCGCAGCGCGAGCCACGACATCAGGATGCCCAGCGGGATGCAGGCGGCGATCATCACGAGCACGCCGAGGCGCGGATGCTCGGGGAAGTTGTGCCCCTGCAGGATCAGCGGCGCATGCCACAGCCCCCAGACGAATCCGATCAGCATCGAGGCGCGCGCGAAACCAAGCGGCGCAAGCTCCTGCTGGAGCAACCCGCGCCAGCCAAGCTCCTCGCCGAACGCAAAGAGGCCGTTGATCGTGAAGCCCGCGATGGGCGCGCTGAGCAGAGCGAGTAGCAGAGGGTTGACCGGCAGTGTTTCCCACGCGCTGCGCATCTGCTCCGCGGTCTGCGGGCCAGCTATCCGCTCCATGCGCTCGATCCCTCCCGCGCCGGAGGGGTCGTACTGCGCGAAGCCGAGCAACACCGCTACGGCGATCGTCATCACCGCCAGCAGCATCGGCGCCAGCGGGGCCAGCGCGAGGTACCAGTTGCGCGGCACGCGCACACCGTAACTCGCGAGCGGCACCTCCCAGCGCCGCGCCAGCACAATCGCCACCGCCGCCGGGACGACCATGTATGCCATCGCCACGGCGGTCGCCACCGGGCCGGGCAGTGGTGCGCCCGAGAGCCACAGCCCTCCCGCGATCGCCCAGTCAATCGCGTAGGTGATGCCGAGGAAGGTCAGGACGCGCCGCCAGTTGACGCCCTTCATTGCTCTGCCCGCCCGCCCTCCGAACTCTGAGCAGTCTTCGGCTGCCAGATGATCGCCGCTGCCGCCAGCAGACCCACCGCGGCCATGCCGCATAACTCAAGCTGCAGGTGCGAACCGCCCGCGGTCGCGAGCGCCGGAATCTCGCTCATCGCCGACACCGTCACCGCCAGCACCCCCGCGGGGAGGATCGAGTCGGTCTGTATGCGCGCCCACGCGAGCGGTATCCCCAGCAGGGCATACGAGATCAGCGTTACCGCCCAGATGCCCGAGCCATGAACGCCCGCAGAGCCAACCAGCAGTTCGTGCGGCAGCCACCACGCCGCGGCAACTGCGCCCGCCGTGAGGCTCGCGATAGCGAAGCGGTGACCCGAGAGCCCTGTCAGCAGCAGTCCCCGCCACGGCAGTTCGATGATCGGCGCGAAGAGCAGCCCGAGGATTAGCCCGCCGAGCAGCCTGACTCCGATCTTCCTCGAAAGAACCGCACCCTCGTCCTCAAGCTGTAGCTTCAGCTCCAGCGCCTCGATGCGCTGCTCCTCCGCCAGCCGCTGCACCTCGCCCATGCCCGAGGGCTCGAACTCGCTGATGCCGAGGATGACAGGGAGCGCGGTCGCCAGCAATGCAAGCCCGAGCGCCACCAGTGGCGCGATCAGCAGCGGTGTCAGGCCCGGCCACCGCAGGCCCCACCTGCGAAGCGGCGTGCGCGTGGAGCGGGCGACGGTGAATGCCATGATGGCAGGGAGGAGGAAGAACAGGACGCTGAGGATGATGGCGGCTGGCGTGGTTTCAATGCGCGCGCTGTACTCAACCGGCACGCTCATCGGCCCGGTGATTGTGCGCAGCAGCGCCGCGAGACCCCAGCCGATCCCGAAGGTCCACGTGATGAAGCGCCACGCCGCTGAATCGCCGCCCCCGCGATGTTCCCCGCTCATCTCAGATCACAGGCCCTCCGGCACCGGCAGTGCCGCATTCCAGTGCATCTGCGACATCTCAAGCCGGCGCAGCATCGGCTCATCAATCGGCACATCACCGCGCGCGGCACGAGCCTTCATCAGCAACTCCAGCAGCCTCACGCACTGGTGCGGGTGAAGCGTCATGGCCCGACCGGACTGCGCCCTGGACAGGAACATGCCGGCTTCTTCATCGAAGCCCTGGCTCGGGTTCGCCAGGAACCACTCCGCCAGCCCCGAAGCCTGTGACTCAACGTACCGCGCCAGTCCGTCCCGCGTCGGCGGCTCGGTGATCTTTCCCCACGGCTGGCTGACGGCGCTCGTGACGGTGCCGCGGAGCAGGTCCGGTCGGCCGACCGTGCTCGTCTGCGGCGTTCTCCCGCTCACTCGGGCGAACTCCTCCACCTGCGCGGGATCGTCGAGGTAGTATATCTTGCGCTCCCACATCTGAATCGGCCGCCCGGTCTCCACCTCGTAGTCCCACCACCACTGTCCGGGTTGCGCCTCATTTGCCTCAAGCCACGCGATAACGCGGTTCAGCGGGTCGAGGTAGCGCTCGTCGCGCGTCTCCCAGTAAGCCGCCGCAAGCCCCGGAGCCGCCCACCGCGAGCCGTAGATTGACACCGAAGCAGGCTCGAAGTGCCGCGCGGGGATCGGCTGGTTCTGCGCGTCATACTGCGCCGCCCAACCGACCACCTTCCCGTTGTCGATCATCACGTCAACCAGCCAGTCGGCGCCGCGCAATGCCGCCTCGCGATACTCCGCCTTTCCCGTCAGGCGCGCCATGTGAAGCAGCGCCTCGATCGGGCCGGATGTGCCGTAGTCGTTGACCTCGCCGCCACCGGGAGTGCGCTGAGCCGTCAGGCCGATGCCCTGCTCCGCATCGTAGATGTAGGACCAGCTTCCGTTGTCATTCTGCGCGCTGGCGAGGAAATCCGCCGACCGCATGCCCGCTTCGAGATACTCCGCCTTCCCGGTCAGCCGGTGCAGGTACATCATCAGCATCATCGGCCCGGTCTGTGCGTGGTCCTGCAGGAGGATCATGTCGCGCGTCGGCACATACTCGTCGTTCTCATAGACGTAGGAGTGCTGCCACCAGCCGCCGTCGGACTGCAGGCGCAGGTACATCTGCCCGGTGCGCTCGGCGGCCTGCAGGTAACGCTCATCACCAAGCGCCTCGTACCCCCACGCGAGGAAGAGACCGCCGAAGGCGGTGTTCCCGTCCTTGCTGCCGAGGAAGTAGCCGTCAGTCTCAGGCAGGCGAGACTTCTGCCCCATGACCGTCATCAGCGACGGCCATGCGACCGCGAGATTCCAGCCGCCACTGCCCGCAATCTCCTGCGCCCGGATCAGCGCCTCGAGATGGCGGCGGCAGATGCACTCGAACTGCGCAAGCAGTTCGTCATCAGTGAAGATGGTCGGCTCTGCACACAGAACCGGCGGCTCAGGCGGTTCAGTCGCGAAGCGGATTCCGTTCTCCTGACTCGCCGCCCACTCCTCGAAAGCTCCGTCAGTCACGGAGATTGAGTCCACGGCGGCGCCCAGTGGCTCCTGTTCGAAGGGTGAGCTAACGCCGGTATTGCCGATGACCAGCATGTGATACGGCCACGGCTCAGTCAGTTGCGCAGGGATCGCAGCCTCCTGCACATCACCGGCGGCCAGCGTAACTGTGCGCTCCGCCCAATCCCATGCTACCGCCACCACGCTCTCTCCGCCGCGTAGGCCCGACACATCAACTGAGATCAGAGGCTCTACCTCGGCGAAGCTCAGAAAGACGCCGCCGCCGGTGTGCGCGACGAGATCGAGCGTGTTGCGCCCGGTCTTGTGCAGCGACAGAGCAAGGCCGGTCGTCTCCCATCGCTCCGGCTGCGCGAAGATGCCCGTGACACTGCGGGAAAGCGCGAAAAGGCAGTGGCGCTTGCCATCGCGCCAGAAGTCGTCTGCGGCATCTATCCGCAGGGACAGCGTCCCGCGCTGATGAGGGACATTCTCCGTGGCATCCCACGCGAGGTAGCCATCGGTGCTGGTGATGCGCAGAGCACCATCGCTCACTTCCCAGCCGCTGCCGAGCGGGAACGGATTACCGGCCGCTATGTCAGCCCACTGGCGGGCTCCGTCGAAGGGAACGTAGAATGTCTCCGTCTCAAGCGCGGCCGCCGGTGAGAGCGCGACGGCAATGATGACCAGCAGCGCTGCCGCGTGCTTCATCGTTCGCACTCCCGCCGGGCCTTGAGCCAGTCGCGGATCAGCAGGCCGACGATCGTCAGGATCAGCGCCGACATGCTCACGATGGTCAGAATCGTGCCGGTTTCCATCCATTCACCTCATGCTCACTGCGTCTGGTCCCACGCTGGCTTGATCTTGTGCCAGCCGACGAATGCCTCGGTTCGCCGAAGTGCCGGGTCGTCCGCAGCGATGTCGCCACGCGCGGCGCGCGCCCGCATCAGTACGTCAAGGAAGCGCACGATCTGATGGCGCACCAGAGAGACCGCCTCGCCCGCCGTTGATTGATGCGTGAACAGGCCAGCCTGCTCGTTGAGAGGCTGAGTCGCGCTGCCGACATAGTAGTCAATGTAATGCGGCGCCTGCTGCTCGACGTATGCGCGCAGTTGATCGGCGGTCTGCGTGTCCATCAGGCTACCCTCAGGATTCGCCGCCACCTTCTCAGTCTCATTCCGAAGCTGTGCGACCTGCACGGAGTCCGTCGGCTTCGGCGCAGGCTGGCCGGAGGCATCTATGTATGCCTGCAACTGCGCGGGATCGTCGATGAAGAAGATCTCGCGCTGATACATCTCGATCGGCCGCCCCGTCTCGATGTCGTAGTCCCACCACCAGCCGCTCTGCTCTGTCTCGTTGGCCTCGTACCACGCGAGCACCTTCCACAGCGGCTCGAGATAGCTCGTATCGCCGGTTGCCCGCACGGCGGCATAAAGGCCTCTTGCGACCCATCGCGCTGCATACTGCGTCATCGCCGCCGGCTCATGATGGCGTGCGGCGGAGGGGTTCCCCTCCGCATCATACTGCCCCGCCCAACCAACCACGTGCTCGCTCTCGATGAACGCGTCAACCAGCCAGTCGGCTCCACGCAGCGCCGCCTCACGGTAGCGCTCCTCGCCGGTAAGCTGGTGCATCCACAGCAGCGCTTCGATCGGCCCCGACGTGCCGTAGTCATTGACCTCCGCGCCGCCTACCTCGCGCATCGCGCTGACGCCGGCCTGCCGCTGAGGGTCCCAGTGGTGCGGCCAGCTACCGTTCGGGTTCTGCACCTTCAGCAGGAAGTCCGCGTTGCGCTTTGCCGCCTCGTCATAGCGCTCATCGCCGGTGATGTGATGCAGATACATCATAAGCTGCATCGGCCCGGTCTGCACGTGGTCCTGTATCAGCGCCGTCGGCGCGTCGGGCACATACTCCCCGTCCTCGTACCAGTAACCGTGACACCACCAGCCATCCTCGTGCTGCGCCTGCAGGTACATGTCAGCGGTGCGCATGGCCGCCTGCAGGTAGCGCTCGTCGCCCAGCGATTCGTAGCCGAATGCCAGCAGGAGCGCCGCAAACGCCGTGTTCCCGTCCTTCGAGCACTGCACGAAAGTCTCCGGCGCGGGAAGCCGCGTCTTCGCGTTCGTGCCCATCAGCGACGGCCAGTTGATAGTAAGATCCCAGCCGCCGACGTTCTGCGTAGCCACCAGCATCTCCAGGTGGTTTCGCGCCAGCCACTCAAGCCGCCCGGGCTGCTCGTCATCGGAAAAGAGTGTCGCTTCCGTGCCGAACGAGGGCAGTCCGGGCCGTGCGATTGTGAGCGGATTTGCGGCGGCCATCACCTGCTCGGCCTCGGGCCACGGGAGGGCCACGATCGCGATCTCATCAAGCTGCCCGTTCAGTGGCTCCTGCGCGTTCGCAAGATAGTTCTCCGTGTTGCCGAATGTGGCCGCGAGATACGGCCATGGCTCCTGCAGCGCCTCAGGGATCTGCCCCTCATGCGCCTCGCCATCCACGACCAGCCACAGTTTGCGCTCCGGCCAGTGCCATGAGAACGCGAGGTGGTGCCAGTCGGTGGGGTAGAGGCCCGAGGCATCAACGCTGATGACCGGCACTGGCTCGCTGCCGCGCATCCAGTGATCGCCACCGATGTGCGCGATCAGGTCCAGCGTGTTGGCCTCGGTCTTGCGCAGCGACAGCGCCAGTCCGGCCTGTGCCTGCCGGTCGGGATCGGCGTACATGCCGGCAAGGGTCCGCGGGAGAGAAGCGATCGCGTGAAGCTTTCCGTCGGCGAAGATGTTCGCGTCACCCGAACGGACCATCAACGAGACGGTGGCCGATTCGACCGGCAAATTCGCGGTGCCTTCGTAGACGATGTTGCCATTGCGGGAGGTGTTAGCCCAGGCGCCATCTTCCAGCGAGTAGTCAACGCCGATCGGCCACGGGTTGCCTGCGGCCTTCCATGCAGCAGCGGGCCCATCAAAGTCCGCGTAAAGCGTGACCGCATCATGACCGGCCCACTCTGCGCCGCAGGTTGGGGCGGCGTGGAGTTGTGTGGCAATAGCAAGCATCGTAAAAGCGGCCAATCCGGCCGCAGAAATCAGTCGCATGCAGATCGTCCTTTTCTTCATTATGCGCATCGGGTCATTCCACTTCGAAGAGCAGCCTCGCCACTGGTTCGCCATCCACGCGGATCTCCACCCACCACGTGCCCGAGGTGAAGCCTCCGTCCGGCATCAACCATGAGACGCTGCGCCGCTCTCGGTTGATGGGGATCAATGTGCGACCTAGGCTGAGGTCGTCGCGGTAGAGTCTCAGCGAAAGCATGCCATCCTCAGGCGCGCCATCTGCCTCAAAGTAGACGCCGAGACGATCGCTTCCGGCAGCCAGTGTGCCATCAAGCTTCACCGGCCGGCCGCCGTCCAGTCCCGTGCAGAGGTAGGCCTTGCGCAGATAGCTGTCCTCTGGCGGGTCGAGTGGCTCGGGCGTGCCCGTCGTAGTCTCCGCCGTCTGCGGCTTGTCGGGCTTCGGCGGCTCAACCGGGGCGGGATCGGCCTCCTGAGGCGGATCGGGCGTGGCGGGCGGCGCTGGCGTCTCAGCTTCGGCCTCTACCGGCTCCGCAGGCTGCTCGACCTCAGGAGTAACCGGTGGCGTCGGCGGCTCGGCCAGCGACGGCGGCAGCAGCGCATCGAGCCCGGAACGGCGAGGCGCGATTCCGGGGCCCGCGATGATATTTCGCGCAACGCTCGCGGCGGCTCCGGGGGCTCCCTGCAGGAGGTAAGTGCGCTCGCCGGACTGCATCGCGTAAAGCGGCGGGTCGGTTTGCAGGCTCAGCAGCCCGTCGTTCCACTCGCCGCCGGCGCCGGTGACCAGCAGTTGCAGCAGCCCCGCGGCCTGAGTGCCGCCGGGTGTCTCCAGACCGACGACGGTCACGGGGCGGTCGTCCACCCAGACAACCTGGATAGCGCCGGAGGAGATGGATTGCGCGTCAAAGTCGATCCCTGGAATGACCCGGCTGAGGTCGTCGAGGTTGATCCGGTGGGTGCTGCTGGCCATCCAGCCCGCGGGAAGAGTGTCCCGCGGCAACAGCGCGCCTACGACCGCGGCGGCGATGGCCTCAAGTGGATTGTCGCCAGTCCCCACGATGCCCGGGGTCGCGACCCCATCGGCATCCGTGAAGCGACATAGTTGCAGGAACGCCTCGGTGTCAAGCTGTCCGCGCGCGAACATCCTGGCGGCCTCTGTCGGTACGTTGATCCCGAGCGTCTGCCCGGTCGCCCGCTGGAAGACCGCCGCCACATCCTCCGTCCACGGAGCCGCCAGCGCCGCGTTCACCAGCGTGTAGGCGATGATGGGCTCCAGATGGCCGTGGCCCTGCAGGTTCGGCATCTCACTGATGACCACCGCCTGCGTGTCATCGAGCCTGATCTCCAGATTGCGCAGGCCGAGATTGACACCCAACTCGCTCTCGATCCGCTGCATGGCCTGCTCGATCAGCGCATCGGCATCAACCATGCCGCTATCAAGCGTGGGCACCCCGAGTTCTCTTCCATAGCGCGCTACAAGGCCGCGTACCAGCACGCGCGTGAGGTCATCGGTCTCCACAGAGCCCCCGGAAAAAATCTCCTCGAGGTCCACGCCGCCGCCGTAGCCGCCGCCGATGATCTGCGCTGCTTCGCCCAGTGCGCCATTCTGCTGCTGAAGTTCGTGGAAGAGCAGCGCCTGCACTATCCCCAGCGGGCTGTTGCCCCCGCCGAGGAGCGAGATCCCGATTCCGGCGCCCTCCCAGAGCGTGTCGCCAACTTCGGTGGCCGCACGATCGAGGAAGCGGCCGACATCGCCGAGCAGGCCGCCACCCTCGCGTTTGCGCGCGATGCCCGGCTTGACGCTGTACTCACCGGCCACGTGATAGCGACACTCCGCTGCCGGGAAGCTACCGAACCACTGGTGCTTGAGTCGTGCGATGATCCGGAACTTCTTCGAGCCGGAAAGATCCACCGTGCCGCTGATGCGGAAAGGCTCCTCCTCATCCCCGGGCAGAATTTCCTGGCCGGAGATGAGCGTGATGCGCGACTTCCTGCCCTCGAGACGCTCGCCCTCGAGCAGACGGTCGCCCTTCCACGACTCGTCGCTGGTAGCGATGTAACGGTCGGGAAGATCGCGAAAGCGTCCGCCATCCTCGATCTGCTCCACGAGGATATCAAGCTCATTGCGCACCTGAAGCTGTCCCTCGGGGGTAAGCTCTCTGGCTGTGGCCGTTCCCTCGAAGTAGAGGAGGTGCTCGGCGTTGATGTTGGCCGTGACGTCAAGCCGCGGCTTCTGCGCAAGCGCAGGGAACGCGCAAACCAGTAGCAGAAGCACTGCGGCAGCTATCGTCTGAGGGGAACGCTGAAGCAACACCGGTCATCCTCTTCTGCGGTGGTAGCGACAAAACCGGGAGACTCGCCTGATGCGCCGGTCGAGTCCCTCGGTTACTTAGTCGCCTCAGGGCTGCTGATTGTTTCGCCGGATCGGGTTACTCCGCGGCATCGAGCAGGACTTTGTTCCATCCAACGCCCGGATCGATGCGGCGGAAGAGCGGATTATCCGCCGCGATGTCGCCGCGCCCCGCCCGCGCCCGCATCAGCAGGTCGCAGAACCGGGCGACCTGGTGCCGTGAGAGGTTCGTTCGCCAGCCGGACTGGTAGTCCCACGTGTAGAGGCCCACGCGCTCATTCAGCGGAGGGCTCCCACCCTCGATGTACCCCGCGACGTAGTTGGGAGCGGCGGCCTGAACATACTCCGCCAGTTCCTCCTGAGTCGGTTGGTCGAGTACGCGGCCGTGTGGCTGCGCGAGGATGTCCTCATACTGATTCTGCAGGCCCGGGACGTTCACGCTGTCCTTCGCCTGCGGCGGATTGCTCGCAGCGGTCACCCTCATATACTCCGCGATCTGCTGCGGGTCGTCCATGAAGTAGATCTGCCGGTCATACATCCTGATCGGCCGGCCTGTCTCGACGTCGTAGTCCCACCACCACGCCGCCTCACCGTCCACCATCACCTTGTTCTGCTCGAACCACTCGAGGACCCGCGCTACCGGCGCCAGGTACTTCTCATCGCCGGTCTCACGATATGCGGCGAAGAGGCCATTCGCGGCCCAACGCGCACCATACTGCGTCACAGCGGGTGGCTCGAAATGCCGCGCTGCGGCAGGCTGATTGTCCGCGTCATACTGTCCGGCCCATCCGGCAACCTTGCCGTTGTCAATGAACGACTCCATCAGCCAGTCGGCGCCCTTGAGCGCCGCCTCGCGATAGCGTTCCTCGCCGGTGTACTCGTAGACGTTCAGCAGCGCGGTGACGGGTCCGGAGGTGCCGTAGTCGTTGATCTCGCCGCCTCCGGGTAGCATCTGCGCGGTCTCACCGATGCCACTCTCCACATCATAGTGATGCGGCCATGAACCGTTGTCATTCTGCGCAACGATGAGGAAGTCGGCGCCGCGCTTCAGGGCATCGAGATACTTCTGCTCGCCCGTGACGCGGTGCATGTATGCAAGCAGCGTGATCGGCCCCGTCTGGCAGTGGTCCTGTATCAGCGGGTTCTGCGTGTCCGGCACATACTCGCCATTGTCGTAGTAGTAGCCGTGTATCCAGTAGCCGAGGTCGGGGTCCTGCGTCGTCACGTACATGTCCGCGGTATTGCGGGCGGCATGCAGGTAGGTCTCATCGCCCAGCGCCTCGTATGCGAATAGCAGGTGCATCGCGCCAAAGGCGGTATGAGCGTCCTTCGACAGCCAGATCATGTTGCGCGGCTCAGGCATGCGGAACTTGGCCGTCCACTGCAGCTTCGAGGGCCACGCGATACTGAGGCACCATCCGCCATGCCGCTGCGTCTCGACCAGCATGTCCAGATGCTGCCGCGCGACCTGCTCGATGCGCGCGAGGTTCGGATCGTCGGGGAAGAGCGTCGCCTCCGCGGTCCACGTCGGATCTTCCGGACGCGCCGCTGTGAGCGCCGCATCAGAGGCCATGATCGCCTGCGCCTCCGGCCATGGTACCGACAGCACCGCGACCTCGTCGAGCATGCCATTGAGTGGCTGCTGCGCGGGCGCGCGGTAGTCTTCGGAGTTGCCGAGGATCAACGCGAGATACTCATGCGGCCGCTCCACGCCTTCGGGGAAGTCGCCCTCGATAGTCTGATCGTTGATGACCAGCCAGCTCTTCCGGGCGCCGAAGTCCCACGAGAAAGCGACATGATGCCATGCTGCGGGATCGAGTGCCGAGGCATCGCATGACGCGAGCACCACGGACTTGGAGTCCCACATCCATTCATCGCCGCCGACATGGGCGATCAGGTCGAGGGTGTTCGCCTCCGTCTTGCGCAGTGACAGCGCGAGGCCCTGCTTCGGCCAGAGTGACCGATCCGCCACCATGCCGGTGATGGTGCGGCAGAGCACGGCTACGGAGTGTGTTTTCCCGTCGGTGAAGATGTTGTCCGAGCCGGAGCGCAACCAGAGCGAGACCGTGCCCGACTCCAGCGGGATGTTGTCGAGGCCGTCGTAGCCAAGGTAGCCCATCCGCGTCGTGTTGCGCCACGCTTTGCCGTGAGCGCCGCCGTCCACAAGCTCAAAGTCCGAACCGAACTGATACGGGTTGCCTGCGGCCTTCCAGGCGTAAGTGGTGTCCTCGAAGTCGAGGTAGAACGTTACGTTGTCATCTCCTGCCCACCGGGCACCAGAGGTCTGGGCCAATGCGCAGCCGGACATCAGCAGTATCAGAGCGATGCCGCCTAGCGTCAGGTTCCTCATGTCAGCACTCCCGATCTTTGGGTTGTCCGATGGCCTCACCCCGCCAGATCCACCTCGAGGTCATCAATGAAGATTGTGTGTTCCGTCCACCCGTCGCCACTCACGCCATATTCCATGACGATTTCAACGGGCGGAGCGTTCTGTGTCTGATTGCCGTCACCGCCGCTTATGTTCGCAGGCGGAGTCGCCGCGAGGTCCCACTCGACACGCTGCCATCCCGCGCCCTCGACCTTCATCGGCGGCGAGTAGAAGCCCTCGCCGGAGGCGTCGCGCACGCGAATCTTGAACGACAGCGGCTTGCCGCCGGTGTTGAGCCAGAATGCGACCCGCTTCACCGGCGCCTGCGCCATCTGCAGCTTCGCCGAGAAGAGTTTGACCGTGAATCGCCCGGGCGGCGCAAAAACGGTGACTTTGCCCGAAGCCGTGCCTCCATGCGCCTCCTCCTGAGTCAGTTCCGCTACACCGCCGATGGCGACCCCGGCGGCATTCGCCTCCGGCACCGGGTAGATGCGGTTCCACGGGTGGGCCTGCTCGAAATCCCACGCGAGCCCTGTGCCGCCCGCCGGCAGCGTGGAAGTGACCGGATCCGGGGCGGGGGCGGCAGGATCGGGCAGCACGATCTCGCAGAAGGAAGCGGGGCGATCGGCTGCAGGAGCCTGAGGCTGCGGCTCAGGTGCGGCCGCCTGACCGGCCTCTGCGACGGTCACGGACAGATCGTCCACGTAGTAGACCAGTGGCCCCTCGTCCTTATTGATCGAGGTGGTCAGCACGAACTCCAGCGGCGTGTCCTGCACGTTGTCATTGTTCCCGCCGGAGTTGCGGGCAGGTTGCTCGTCCAGGTTCCACGCGATCTCCTGCCAGCCGCCGCCGTCATGCTTCACCGACGGACCGTAGAAGCTCTCGCCACGAACATCACGGATGCGCATTGCGAACGATCGCGGAGCGTCGCTGTATATCCAGACGCTCCATGCCGTAGCGGGGCCAGTCGTGGCCACATCCTCCGTGAAGAGCTTGAGGCTGAGCGCGTCGGGTGCCCCTGCGGGGACTGTCATCATCACCTTCGCCGACTTCGTGCCGGAGTGCGCCTGCTCGTCGGAAAGCTCGGACGTCGCTGGAACAGCGGCGCCACCTATCTCCGCAGGTTCGGGGAAAGTCCGGCCCCAGACGTTCTCAGTCTCGAAGTCGAAGCTCATCGTCTGCCCCTCGACCTGTCCCTGCATCACCGTGTCAGGCTCTGCGGCGGGAGCCGCGGGTGTCGCCGGAGTGGCCGGCGCGCCTGTCGGCTTCGGTGTAGTCCAGCCCTCAGGCGCCAGCTCCACCTGCAGGTCATCGAAGAACAGCGTCATCTCGCTGCCGGGTGCCTGGTGGAGCTCCACCACAAGCTCCATCGTCGGCCCGTCCTGCTCCTGGTTGCGGTCACCGGCGCTGATGCTCGCGGGCGGGCGCTCGTTGAGGTCCCACGTCACCTGCTGCCAGCCCTCCCAGTCGATCGCAAAGGGCGCGTCATAAAAGCCCTCGCCGCGGTTGTCGCGGATACGCACATGCGCTCGTCGGCCGGAGCCATCGCCGTAAAGCCAGAAGCTGAGCTTCTGCACCGGGCGGCTGAAGGGCAGATACTGCGAGAAGAGCTTGATGTTGTAGCGCGCCGGTGCGCCGGGAGGCGTCACCACATGCAGCCGCGAGGACTTCTCGCCGCCATGAGCCTGTTCGTCCGAAAGCTCGGCAGAGGTCTCCAGCGCGACCCCGTCCTGGCTCTGCACCGGCTCGGGGTAGATGCGCGACCACGGGTTCTCGGTCTCGAAGTCGTAGGTGATGCGCATTCCGCCGCCCTCGGTGGCCTCGCCCTCCACATCAAGCACCGGCACCGTACCGGCCGCCCCAGATGCCTGTGCGAGCCGATTCTCCGGCCCGATCGCGATGCCGCCGTAGGCGCCGCTGTCGGCGCCGAGGACGCCGGGAGAGCTCGGTGCGAGGCGGCTGCGGGTCTCATCCAGCACCGGCTCCGCAATGATCGAGTTGGCGTCATTGCTCGTCTGCGCGCGCCACTCGGCGAAGCTCTCAGCGTCATACATCGTGCCTGCCGTCAGGAAGCGCCCGGGGAAGTAGAGGTTGTGATCGCCGACGTACTCGCCCGCCGACGCGACCTCGCGCTCAATACCGCCCATCACCACCGAGTTGACCACGAACGCCTTGCCGCCCGCCTGCACATCAACAACGGTACTGCCGCCCTCAAGCAGGCAGTGCTCAATGACCGCCTCTGAGTTCGGCCCCACGAAGACGCCCGTCTCGTCATCGGCCGAGCGCACCACCATGTTGCGCAGGTTTGTGAAGCTCCGATCGAGAGGATGCTGCGCGGCCATCGGGAACGTCTTGGACGAGGCCTGCAGAAGCTCCACGTTGATCGGGCTGCCGGATACCTCGCAGTCGGTCAGCGAGTGTATGCCGCCGTTGAAGCGCACGCCCTTGGAGAGGTTGTCGCGGCAGACGATGTCCACGAAGTGGGTGCGCGAGTAGATGATGTCGTTGATCCCGTGCCAGTAGTTGTTCGAGAAGTCGCCGCCCCATACGTAGCATTCGGCGTTCTCATGGGCGCTGAAGCCCTCGTCGCCATTCCAGATGCCGGTGATGTTCTCAAAGAGCATCGGCCCGGTGCCGCCGTGGAGGTTGAAGCCATCGTTCCAGAAGTTCATGCAGGTGAGGTCGCGGACGACGATCAGGCCCGCGCCTGTCGTGATGACTCCCGAGGCGCGATCGACGGCGAAACGCATCCCGTAGTCGTTGGGGTGCTTGCCCTCCTCCGGGCGGAAGTAGAAGGTGCCGTCCGCCCAGCGCCACTGCTCGGGCTGCAGGTTCGTGGGCGAAGCGCCCTTCATGAAGTGACGCTCGTCACCGAAGACCATCATGCGGTCGTGGGAGCGCAACGGAAGCTGGTAGATGCCGCCCTGTTCGGTCCAGCCCTCGGTGGGCGCCGGATCGGAGCCTATGAGCGTGGCACCGCCGCCCTCGATGACGATCGGGGCGCCCGGCAAACCGTGGCGGCTGAGTCGCAGCATCTCGGGATACGGCGCGCTCATGGGGACGATACGCAGCGTATCGCCGGGGCCGACTGCGGCGGCGCCTTTCGCGAGGGTAGCGAATGGCGCGGATATGCCATCATTGGAGTCGGCACCGTTCTCGCCGTCCACGACGTACGTCTCAGCACAGATCGGCACAACTACAGCGAAAAGTATTGCGAGCAGAGTCAGAGTACGGGCGGGCATCGGTCACACCTCCGACCGGCAATTTGCGAGGCTCATACACAGAAGAACTTCGGCCCTCTGAGGCTCAGGACCTCCATCAATAAAGCGAGCGGGCCCGCCAGTGGATGGCGAGCCCGCTCTGCCAAAACTACGAGCGACTACTGCGTTACCACTGTCCAGAGGTCGTTCGGCGGCAGCGTGGCCGTGCGCCTCATCGACTTGACGTGGCCGTCAACGAATAGGATGGTGGCGGTATCGTTGTGCCGCTCCTCCATCCTGTCGGAGCGCGCCAGGTCCATGCCCGGCTGGCCGCTGTTGCTGTCCGTTAGCGAAATGACGGAAGCGGGGTTGGTGACTTTCGCCAGCATGACGATGTCGGTGTAGTTGACATTATGGACGGCGTAGTTCACACCGTAGCTGTTGGGCACCGTCCAGGTCCCCGCCCCATCGCCTGAGGTGCTCGTGGGCGCGGAGTCGGACGGGCAGACGAAGATCTGCTCGTTGTTGATGTAGGGCTGGGCGAGCTTGCTCCAGCCTGCGCCGTAGGTGCAGGTACTGGGGCAGGGTGGGATCGGCCAGCGCATGCGCGCCGGGATCAGCACCTCGTCGTAGTCCTGAGTATACATTGCGAATGCGAGTCCAAGTTGTTTGCAGTTTGACTGACATGATGACTGGCGCGCCTTCTCGCGGGCACGGGCAAAGACGGGAAAGAGGATCGCCGCCAGGATGGCGATGATCGCAATGACCACGAGCAGCTCGATCAGGGTAAAGCCTGTCCTGCGCATTGCAGTCGCACCTCCCTGCGAGATATTAAAGCAGTGCAAACTTCCGCTCGGTCGCCCGAATCACCTCCTGCTCCAGTGTGGACTTTCCGCTTCTCACACAAACTGCAGCACAATCACCCCGCCGATGATGAGGATGGCGCCGATCACCAGCCGGATGCTGAAGCGCTCCTTGTAGGCGATCCAGCCGATCAGCGCGGAGATGAGTGGGTAGGTCGAAGTGATTGTGACGACGCGCGGAGGCGTCGAGAGCTGCATCGCCCAGACGAAGAGCGCGTAGGCGGCTGAGAAGCTGATCAGGCCATGCCCCATGTAGCAGATGACATCGTGCCTGGGCATCGCCAGTACCTCGCGCCACGCCCCCGAGACTGCAGCGTAGAGCGCGTAGACCACGAGACCGCAGCCGAGCATCATGCCGTTGGAGGTGATCGGTGGAATGCGATCCGGGAGAAGGCCGATCAGCGTCTCGCCGATGGCCCAGGAGATGCAGGCTCCGATCGCGAGGGCGATGGAGCGCCAGTGCCCGCCGCGCTCGAGCGTGTCCGCCTTCGAGGAGGGCTTCCCAAGCAGCGCGCCTCCCATGAAGACGAGCATGGCCGCCCACAGGAGGCTCCAGCGGAAGATCTCCATGCCTAGCGCGACCGACATGAAGAGGATCAGGATGATCTTCACACGCGTGATCGGGACGGCGATGGAGATGCTGCCACGGTGGATAGCCATGTAGTACAGCATGCAGCCGATTGCGAACTGGAAGGCGCCCACGAGCAGATACAGGCCCAGCTCCCGAGAGGTGAGCGTGCCGAGCTGCGAGATCGAGGCCCCCGAGAGCAGCGCCATCACGAGCGTTCCCGTGGCCATCGAGACAGCTACTCCGAGCCGCCCCGAGGTCCGGGCGGCCTTGATCGGGATGACCGCGAAGCCCCACAGCAGCGCCGAGATGCCCGCCAGCAGATATGCAAGGTTCTGTTCGCTCATCGGGCCGGCCCCAGCGCGACCACGACCGCCGCGTAAGCGTCCAATCTCGGCAGCACGAAGCTGTCGCCAGTCGCCGTCAGAGTCCGCGGCTCCTGGCCCGGCACATGCAGCGTGAGCCCCGTCACCGTACGCCCGTCCGGCGGTCGGAAGGTGACGCGCAGGTCACGCACCGGGATCAGCCGTTCCGCCTGCTGCTGCTCAAGCTCCGGCAGCTCGGGGTGAAGCTCAGCGCCGTAGTTGATAAGCTGCAGCAGCATGCCGCCATCGGTGAGAGACGCGTCGCAGTAGACCTGTTCGGCGCCCTCGCCCCGTAGCTCCAGCATCCGCTCGCGTGGCAGCACCGGAGAGATCGCGTTCAGTGCAGCCTCAGTAGTGTCTACTGCGGGTTGGTGCATATCTGCCACGCCGAGCGCCTCGGGTGCCGCGGAGGCGCGGATTGTGGGGCCTTCTCCCGCGATCTCCTCTACCTCATAGCCGGAGCCGTAGGGCTCCCATTCACCATCACTGAGCAGGTTCTGCGTGATCTGCTCCGTCTCCGGGTCCCACGGGCCGAACTTCACTTTGCGGAACCACGCCGTCCCCCCATGGTTGCGGAATAGCAGATGAACGTTCGCGCTGCGGACGGGCTTCTCTGTCTCGATTATGTAGCGGGAAAACTCCCACTCGTGGGTGCCGGGCGTGAAGGTGGCAACCTGCCCCCACAGCGGCGTGCCATCATCGTGCGTGATGTCCACGTAGAGCGAGTAATCGCCCCCGCGCGTGCCACTCACGTTCAGCGCTCGGCTCTCACCCTCGATGGCGAGAAGGCTCGGCTGCTGCTGCCCGACCTCGACGCGCTGGACGGCCCCCAGCGCCACGCCTGAAGTCACATCGGCGGGCGCATACCAGACTTCATGGCCGCCGATCTGCAGGCTGGAGACTTCCTCAATGCCCTCCGGCCGCACGAAAAGCTCCGGCAGCGTCTCGCGCTCGCTCCAGTCCTCCGCATAGCGCGGCATGGCTCCGAGGAAGAGCGCTCGCCCGCCGGAGGCGACGTGTGCCTCGATGGCGGCCATCGCGGCATCGGGCATCGCTGCCGCGTCGAGCACCACCGTGCCCTCGCACTCAGCCAGTCGTTCGGCGGTGAGGCCGACATCCGAGTGAATGACGAACGGGATGTGCGAGCGCATCAACGCCTGGCCGATGGCGTAGAGTTGCTTGCGCGAACCGCCGCCGGTCAGGAAGCTGCGGGGGGAGAAGACAATGCCGACCTGCCCGATCTCCCGGCGCGAGGCAAGCTCCGGCTCAAGCGCCGCCCAGGTGGCGTAGGTGTCCTTCACGAGATCCGCATGCTCGCGCAGAAGGCTACCCGTGCTCGGCCCGCCGAGGCCCAGCCATGACACCGCTCCCTGGCTCATGATCTCCGCCAGTGCAACGGCGGTTCGGTCGGGGGCCATTCGGCCGTGGTGGCGGCCGTTATCATCGGTGATGAGGTGGTAGGTCACGCTCATAGCCACCTGATGATCGCTCAGCGCGTGTGCGAGCTTGAGCCACAGTACCTGCTGGCTCTGCGGCGGGAACGCCCCCCAGGTAGTGCCCTCGATGCACATCATGTCGAAGTGCTCGCCGAAGGCGCCGTCGCTCTCGTAGGCCCACTGGTAGGTGCTGCCCGAGTCCTGGTGCCAGGTGCCGTCGGTAGCGAAGCCGGGGCGGATCTCGCGGGCCGCGTGACGGATCATGCCGAGGAAGTCCATCACGCGGAGGATGCGGAACTCACGCTCGTGCATGCGGCTGGCGAAATCATCCGGCAGCGCCAGCAGATCGGTGGCCTCAAGGCCTCTTCCGCGGGCGAATTCGCTCCACGCGGCCTGACAGTGCTCGCAGTAGCACTGCTCGTAATGCGAGGCGTAGTCAATGTGGCAGCCATCCCACTGCTCTTCGGCCATGGTCCGGAAGCGCCCGGCGGCATACTCGCGCCACAGCGGGTTGTTCACGCAGGCGGTGTAAAGCTCGGAGACCGACGGGAAGAGCGGATCGTACGGACGCCGGACAGTGCCATCTTTGCCGATGGCGGCCATTGAGCGCACCCGGTCGAGGTCGCCGCCGAATGATCGCGGGTTGATCGCGGTCATCGTGAACCACGTGCGGGTCTTCAGCCCGGCGGCATGCGCCTCGGCGGGAGGAATGCCCATCACACAGTTAACGCCCGCATCCGCCCACTCCGCGAGCGTGACGCCCTCTATGCCGCGCGCGAGCAATTCCCGCACCTGCCCGCGTTGCCAGAAATCGCCGAAGTCCTGCGCCACAGCCACTGCGCAGGACAGCATGACAATCGCGATCAGCGCTACTCTCATCGTGAACTCCCTCTCCTGCCTGCCACGTCTGCACTGCCGCCGCTTCTTCGCCAAACCGGAAGTGATCACCTGTATATCGCCGCCAGCGATTGAGCTGGAGGAGGGGCCACACGAGCATCCATGAGCGCCAGCGAATGGACGCGAGGCCGGCCCATGCTGGACAAGTCGCTGGGCCGACCTCGTTCAGCTTGCTTTGCAACCTGCCCTCGTGCGGCCCCTCCCGCGACTACGGCAGTCGCCCATACTCTGACAAGATGTGCGTGGTGCATAGCTGGTTGGGGGAGAGGCGAGTGGCGAGCCTGAGCAGGTCCGACTTCGGAGAACATGCTGAGGCCCGGCGCAGGCCGGGCCCCGTGAGTGACTGCTGACACTCGCGTCGGGTCAGGTCGGCTTCTTCTGCATCGGCACACCGCAGCATGAGACGTTGATGTCCATGCACTCATCGCATGAGCCCTGCTGGCATGCCTTCGTCACCGTCAGTTCGACATCACACTGATCGCACTGGCAAACGAGCACGTCACCCTCCTGCACCTTCATCGTCCATCCTCCTCGCGACTCCCGAAGGAGCCATCGCCTCAGCCCTGGGGCTGTTCCTCGTCTACCTGATTCGCCGCCGGCGCCCCGGTCTCCTTGATGCCGGGAGGTGCTCCCTCGGATCGAATTCGCTCCACCGCCTCCTGCGCCGGTTGATGGTCAGGGTGCAGCGCAAGCTCCATCTCAAGCTCAGCCATCGCCTCGGGCAGTCGGCCTTTGCGCCAGTAGGCGATGGCGAGGTTGTAGTGGATATCGCGCATCTGGGGCTCGAGGTTCAGCGCCTCGATGAGAAGGTCGATCGCTTCATCAAGCTGATCGAGCGCGCTCTTTGCCGCAGCGAGGTTGAGCAGGACCTTGGGATTATCCGGCTGCAGTTCATGCGCCGCCTCGAACTGCCGCGCGGCCCCGACGTATTCGCCGCGGGCGTAGTAGGCGGCGCCAAGGTTCACGCGCGCGGCCATGAACTCCGGGTCCTCGCGCACCACTTCTGCGAGTATCCGGATGCCCTCCTCGCTCTCACCGCGCTCAAGGGCGCGCGTCGCCTCCTTGAACATGCCGCGCGTATCCTTCTCTCCGTCATCGTCGCGCTTGCCGAATGGCCACATGTGGCGTACCTCCCGCAACAGCCGAACCTCTTCTGCGCTCCACGGTGACTTTCGCGCTCCATCTCGCCGCACCTGCCTGCGCCGGGTACCGTGTGGAGGAGGCAGGACGGTTGCAGGCGAATAGCCGAGTGCAGACGCGGGGTACAGGAGCCACAGACCACGCGGGTGCGCCCCATGAGGAGGATCATACGATGGCCGCCGAACGAGATGAGATGCTGGCGCAGAACCTTGTCGAGATGGGCCTGCTCACTCCCGAGCAACTCGACGAGGCGCGGCAGTATGCCGAGCAGGAGCGGAGCACGCTGGTGCAGGCGCTGCTGCGGCTGGAGATGACGACCGCTGGCGATCTCGCGAGAGCCGCTGAACATGCACCCGCCGCCCCTGCCGCTTCCACTGCTCCCGTGCCCGCCGAAGAGCGCAATGTTGCTGCCGCGTCTCAACGCCCTGCCGCACGGCGCGCGCGACCTGATGGCAAAGCGTCCCTCGACAGCTACGAGGTGGACCCCGAGGCGCTGCGCCAGGTGCCCAAGCCCGTCGCCGAAGAGCACCTTGCCCTGCCGCTGCAGGTCAGCGAGGACCGCATACTCGTCGCCATGGCCGATCCGGGCAATGTCTTCGCCATTGACGTCATCCGCGCCCGCACGGGCAAGCGCGTGGAGCCGATCGAGGTGGACGAGGTAGAGTTGCGCAACGCCATCGAGCAGTACTACGCCACCCGCGCGCAGATGGAGGTCTCCACCGCCGGAGCGGCCACCACCAGCCTTGAGATGTCCATCAAGGGCGCCGACTTCGCCACCGACATGGATCAGAAACTCGTCGAAATGCTCGACCAGGCGCCCGTGGTTGCCATCGTCGAGCAGATCATGAAGGAGGCGGTTCGCATGCGCGCCTCCGACATTCATATTGAGCCTCGCGCCGATCAGGTCCGCGTCCGCTATCGAGTGGACGGGCAACTGATGACATTCACCACCCTGCCCTCGGATATGCACCGCTACGCCATCTCGCGGCTCAAGATCATGGCGGGCGCGGATATCTCCGAGACGCGCATGCCGCAGGACGGCCGCTTTGCCACTGAGGTAGATGATCGGCCGATAGATGTGCGTTTCTCCACGCTGCCCACCTACTGGGGCGAGAAGGCCGTGCTCCGCCTGCTGGACAAGTCACGCGCGCTCGTCTCGCTCAACCAGCTTGGGATGAGCCAGGAGATGATGCAGCAGTGGGAGAAGCTGCTGCATACCCGGCAGGGGATGCTGCTCGTCACCGGGCCGACCGGCAGCGGCAAATCAACTACCCTCTATGCTTCGCTGCACACGATCAATGACGAGACGAAGAACATCACCACGGTCGAGGACCCGATCGAGTACCAGGTGACGGGTGTCAATCAGACTCAAGTGCATCCGCGGATTGACCTGACCTTCGCGACCGCGCTGCGGCATATTCTCCGCCAGGACCCGGACATCATCCTGATCGGTGAGATCCGCGATCTCGAGACGGCCGAGATGGCTTTCCGCGCATCGCTCACCGGTCACCTCGTGCTCTCCACGCTGCACACGAACGACGCCCCCTCGGCTCCGACGCGTCTCATGGACATGGGCGTGGAGCCGTACCTGATCGCCTCGTCTACCATCGGCATCGTCGCCCAGCGACTCGTTCGGCGTATCTGCCCGCGCTGCAGAGAGGCGGTTGAGCCGACCGCGGCCGAGCTTGAGCGGCTCGAGCTGTCGAGCGAGCAGGCGAAGAAGATCAAGTTCCACCACGGCCGCGGCTGCGCCATGTGCCGCAACACCGGTTACTCCGGCCGCATCGGCGTGTATGAGCTGATGGCGATCACGCCCGAGGTGCGTGACGCCATCGCCGCGCAGGCCAACGGCTCGGAGCTGCGCCGCGTGGCGCTGCGCAACGGTATGCGCAGCCTGAAGTACGATGGCCTCTCAAAGGTGAACGCGGGTGTAACTACGGCCGGCGAGGTTATCACGCTGCTCTTCGCCGGCGAGGATTAGCACAGGCGGGAGCCGCGAATTCAATGATATCAGGGGAGAACTATATGGCTGATGAACCTATTGTCTGGGGAATCCACGCGGGTAGTTCGGGACAGGCCGAAGAGCTTTTCCTGAAGAAGAATGTGATCTCAATCGGCTGGGATCGGATTGGGGACCTCGCCCAGTGGCAGACGCAAGAGCAGTATAAAGCGGTCGTTGCGCAGGCGTATCCGGACGATAAGGCCGGTGCAGTACCTGTCTACGCCGGTATACTTCGCCGCTTTGCCCACGAGATGGATATCGGGCAGTTCGTCGTCTATCCGTGCAAATCCCAGCGGACAATATGGGTCGGTGAGATCACAGGCCCGTACGCGTACCGGCCGGACATCGATGCCAATTATCCTCACCAACGAAGTGTGACGTGGTGCGACGGTCTGCCGCGGACGCGGTTCTCGCAGGGCGCACTCTACGAGGTAGGTTCTGCCGTCACTCTCTTCCGCGTTAGCAACCACGCCGACGAATTTATAGCCATCGCGCGCGGTCAGGAGCCGACATCTCCGGTCGAGGTTGAAGGCGAGACGAGCATCGTGGCGCGTGAGATCGAGGAGCAGACGCGAGACTTCGTGCTGAAGCGTATCTCGAAGCACTTGAAGGGGCACCCTTTCGCGGAGTTTGTCGCCGACCTCCTTGGGGCAATGGGCTACAAGACGAGGATCAGCCCTCCCGGGCCAGATCACGGCATCGATATTCTGGCGCACCCGGACGAGTTGGGTTTCCAACCACCACTCGTGAAGGTCCAGGTGAAGAGTTCAGAGGAGACCGTCAACGAGGCTGCGGTATCGCAGTTGTATGGGAAAGTGGATTCAGGCGAGTTCGGGCTCTTCGTCACGCTGGGCGGGTTCACCCCCGGAGCCAATGGGTTCGCTCTGAGTAAGGGGAACCTTCGGCTGATGAGCGGTGATGATGTCCTCGATACAGTGTTTGCGCATTACGACAGTATTGATGCGCGCTACAAGGGCATGATCCCGCTTCGTCCTACATACATACCAGAGGGGCTGGAGAACGTCGAGGACTAAACCGTGCTGCTCTTCGCCGGCGAGGATTAGACGCTGCGTATTGCGAGGTAACTCGATGCACCCTGCACGGCTAATCATGCTCGCACTGCTGCTCTTCGGAGGTATCGCCATGGCCGCTGACAACCTCGTCGCGAATCCGTCATTCGAAAGCGCCGACGCTGAGGGCGTGATAGCCGACGGATGGGTCTGCCGCGATGGTACGCCCGTCGAGCGCCGCACCGATGGCGGCCACACCGGCAGCGCCTACGTGCGCTTCCTCGATGATGCCGGCGACAGGGGCCAGTTCCTTGAGTGCGCGCGGCTTGCCGCCAGAGCAGGCGGGACTTACACCGGATCAGTCTGGCTGCGGACGGATGATACCTGCCAGCCCGGTGTCTACCTGAACTTCTACGATGGCCTCGGCGTGCGGATAGCCAACAAGTTCGAGCGAGCCACGGGTCCCACGGATGGTTGGGTGCAGGTCACCGTCACCGAAGACGCCCCCGCCGATGCGTGGGAGGTGACGCTCGGCATCTACGCCTACATCGGGGACGTGGGCGTCTTTGACGCAGATGATGCTGTGCTCACGGTCGAGGGTGGCGAGGAACCCGGTTCGGACCGCTTCGAGCGAGTGCAGCCCTCAGTCCACGACAGCTACGAAATCGGCGACCGCCTCGAACTCTTCGTGGACGGCTTTCTCGTAGATGGGATGGCCGGCCCCGTCGAGCGCCGCCTGCATCATCCCGTACCGCGCGAGGCGATCCTGACGCTCGATCAGCCGTGGGAGGGCGATACCTGCGCCTACTTCGTGGTGCTGCGCGATGGTGACACGGTGCGGATGTACTACCGCGGCAGCAGCGACGAGGGCGGGCAGGTCTGCTGCCTGGCGGAGAGCGCCGATGGCATTCGCTTCGAGCGCGTGCAGACCGGCATCATCGAGTTCGACGGCTCTCGCGACAACAACATCGTCTGGCTCGGGCGTGCCGCACACAACTTCACGCCCTTCATCGACACGAAGCCGGGCGTTCCCGCTGATGAGCGGTACAAAGCCGTCGGCTACTCCGAGAAAGGCAAAGGCCTCGGGGTATTCGCGTCGCCGGACGGCATCAACTGGCGGGAGTTGCTCGACCATCCGGCGATCACCGAGGGCGCGTTCGACTCGCAGAACCTCGCGTTCTACGACCCGATGCGGGGGCTTTACGTGGATTACCACCGCCTCGTCCGCGAGGGTGTGCGCGACATCATGACCTGCACCAGCGAGGATTTCCGCACCTGGACCGACCCGGTCTTCATTGAGTACGCCGACTCGCGCAAGGAGCACCTGTACACCAACGGGATCATCCCCTATCCCCGCGCCCCGCACATCTACATCGGTCTGCCTGCGCGGTTCGTGCCCGCGAGGACCAAGCACCCCGAGCACCCGACGCCCGGAATCAGCGATGGGGTGCTGATGAGCAGCCGCGACGGACTGAACTTTGAGCGCTGGTCGGAGGCATTCATTCGGCCGGGACCGGAGCCGCAGGTCTGGACGGATCGCAACAG
>JAAYJW010000140.1 GCA_012522765.1 candidate division WS1 bacterium
CCGCTTCACCGACTGGTACTCCAACTGCGCGGTCTGCTCGGGCTCGCGTGCGTCACTCATCACCGGCCAGTACCCCGACCACGCCGGCGTCAACGGCGTCCTGCGCAGCGACCGCTCTTCGGAGGGCCTGCCCGACTCCAAGCGCACCAACACCATCGCCCACGCGCTCGGCGAGGAGGGCTACCGCACCGCGCTCTTCGGCAAGTGGCACCTTGGCGTAACGCCGCGTTCGATGCCGCACCACTTCGGCTTCCAGCGCTGGTTCGGCCACCTCTCCGGCTGCATCGACTACTACTCCCACCTGTTCTACTACATGCAGGCGCAGGGCATTGACCCGCTGCATGACCTGTGGGAGAACGGGCAGGAGATCTGGCGCAACGGTGAGTACATGACGGACATGATCACGCAGCGCTCGGTCGAGTACATCCGCGAGTGCGCCCGCGATAGCGAGCGGTTCTTCCTGTATACCGCATATAACGCGCCGCACTACCCGATGCATGCGCCGGAGGAGTATGTCGCTCGCTTCGATCACCTTCCCTGGGACAAGCGCATCATGGCGGCGATGATCGCGGGCGTGGATGATGGCGTCGGCCACATCGTCGCGGAGCTTGAGCGCAACGACATCCGGGAGAACACGCTGATCTTCTTCTCCTCCGACAACGGCCCCTCACGCGAGACGCGCAACTGGATGGATGGCACAAAGGACCCCTACTACGGCGGCACCACCGGCGGCCTGAGGGGGCACAAGGGGACGCTCTGGGACGGCGGTGTGCGCGAACCGGCGATCATGAGCTGGCCGGGCACCATCAAGGCCGGGCAGGTCTCGAGCGAGATGGCGATCATGATGGACATCTTCCCGACGATGCTCGAAGCCGCCGGCGGAGACCCGTCACGCTACGAGCTTGATGGCCTCTCTTTGCTTGACATGGTGGTCAACGGTGGCGAGAATCCGCATGAGTGGATCGCGTGGAACCTGCGCGGCCAGCGAGCGATCCGCTGCGGAGACTGGAAGCTGGTGCTGGACGGCATCCTGCGCGACACGGACGAGATACCGCCGCCTGTGTGGCTGTCAAAGATCAAGGAGGACTTCAGCGAGTCGGTGAATCTTGCGGAGGAGAACCCGGGCGAGGTGGAGCAGTTGCGCGCAATCCTCGACCCGTGGTCTGAGGAGCAGGACCGGCTGATAAGAGAGCAGCGGGCGGAATTCGATACGAGGAGCGGGTGAGCCGTTGCCGTTCTGGAGGGGAGGCGCTTCAGCGGCTCCCAGTCGTTCTGTCGTTCGAGGCGAGATCACGGTCGGAGCGGCTGAAGCCCCTCCGCTCCATACGGCTGGGCAACGACGAGACAACGTGCGTCCGGAGGATCGTGATGGCCACAACAGTCACCCGCACAACCGACGCCCTCCCGCGCCCCGTGGGGCCTGAGGGGCTGTCCGCATGGTCGCGCGCGCTGCGCGAGGACGTCCTCGCCGACGGCAACACCTACGACGAACGCGCGATCATCATGGCCGAGAGCTTCCGCGAGACCGAGGGCGAGCCGAAGCGGCAGATCCGCGTCGCGAAGGCCGTCACGCATCTCTTCGAGCAGATGCCCGTGCGCATCCGCGAGGGCGAGCGGCTTGTCGGCCGGCACCCGAACACGCACGCGAAGGAGGCGCTTGCCGCGCAGATCGCGGAGGCGAACCGCTATCTCGCGCAGGAGCACTGGCGCGGCTTCGTCTCCGAGGGGCACATGGCGCCCGACTACCCGACCGTCTGCCGTCAGGGCCTCGGCGGCGTCCTCCAGCGCATCGAAGACGCCGAACGCGCCCTCCGCCCGGATGACCCGCAGACGCCCGCGAAGCAGCACTTCTACGAGGCCGCACGCATCGCGCTCGGAGGCCTGCAGCGGCTCATCGAACGGTATGCCGACCTCGCGGCGGAGATGGCCGCGGAGGCCGAGGGCCCCACGTGGGCCGACGATCTGCGCGATATCGCCGCGGTCTGCCGGCACATCGCGCACGAGCCTCCGCGCAGCTTCCGCGAGGCGATCCAGCTTGGCTGGTTCATGTTCCTCGGCGTGGCGCTGGAGAACGCCACCCACCATCACTGCTTCGGCCCCGGGCGGCTCGACCAGTGGCTCTGGCGCTTCTATGAGGGCGAGCAGCGCGCGGGCACGGTAGACGAGGCGCTCGTGGACGACCTGCTCGCGCAGCTTCTCATCAAGTGCAACGAGTTCCAGGGGCCCTCGATGAGCGCGGTGATCCTCGTCATCGGCGGTCGCAGGCCAGACGGCTCCGACGCCACAAATGAGCTTTCGTTCCGCATCCTCGAACTCGCCGACCGGGCGCAGATGTACTTCCCCGGCATAGACATCTCGTGGCATGCCGATATAGACCGCGAGTTCATGCGCCGCTCGATGGCGCTGCTGCGCAACGGCTCCGGGCAGCCGTCCATCTTCAACTCAGACCAGATCACGAAGGGCCTCGTGCGCCACGGCATCCCCTTCGAGCACGCGGTGGACCACCTGCCGAGCACCTGCACCGAGACCTCGATCATGGGCCGGAGCAATCCGCATGTCGCGTGGCCCTACGTGAACCTCGCGATGTGCCTGCAGTACGCGCTCTTCGGCGGCGTCCACCCGGAGAAAGGTCACGCGGATGACTTCGCGGCGGACGTGGGTCTGCGGCTGGCCGATCCGCCGATGGGATGGAAACGCAGGACAGGCAAGAATGACTGTCCGACGACGTACGCGGAACTGCACGATGCGTTCATGCGCGTCGTGCGCCATGCGGCGGAGGGCGCGATCATCCAGTGCAACCGCGACCTGTGGCTGCAATCGATCCACCGCCCGTTCCCGCTGCTTTCATGCCTCATCGAGGGCTGCATTGAGAGCGGCCGGAACATGTCCGATGGCGGCGCGCTGTACAACTTCATTCAGCCCGAAGCGGTCGGCGTCTCGAACGTCGTGGATAGCCTCGCGGCGATCCACGCACTGGTCGAGGAGCGTGGCGAGTACACGCTCGATGACTTCCGCACGGCAATCCGCGACAACTTCGAGGGCCAGGACGACCTTCGCCGCGCGATCAAGCGCACCTGTCCGAAGCACGGGACGGATGACCCGCTGGCCAACCGTCTCTTTGGCGAGGTCGCGGGAAGCTGGTGCGACTTCATCGAGGGCAACACGAACTACCTCGGCGGCCCGTTCTTCCCCGGCTTCCTCGGTTGGACGGTCTGGATCCGCTACGGGGAGATAACACCCGCGACTCCCGACGGCCGCCTCGCCGGTGAGCCGCTGGCGAACTCCATCATGAACTGTACCGGCGTGCAGACCCCCGGCTTCCCGGCGCTCGTGCGCTCGATCACCGACGACTTCGACCAGTCGCGCGGCCTCGGCGGCACCACCTGCAACGTGCGCTTCCAGGCGAACGTGCTCGACACCGACGAGGGGGTGGAGGCGCTGCTGGGGCTGGCGGAGGGCGCGATGGACCTCGGCGCCTACCAGCTTCAGTTCAACCTCGCCTCCACCGAGCAGATGCGCGCGGCGCAGGCGAACCCTGACGCGCACCGCGACCTCTACGTGCGCATCGGCGGCTACCTCGTGCCCTTCGTGCTGCTGGGCGAGAAGGCGCAGGAGGAAGTCATCGCGCGCGAGGAGCTTGGCTGGTGATAGACCGGAAGAACCTGCGCGAGGTGACGGGCACGATCTTCGACATCGATCAGACGGCGCTGCATGACGGGCCGGGCGTGCGCATGACGGTCTTCCTCAAGGGCTGTCCGCTGCGCTGCGCATGGTGCCACAGCCCCGA
>JAAYJW010000141.1 GCA_012522765.1 candidate division WS1 bacterium
GAGGAGGGCGATGTGCGGGTGCGCATCACCAGCGGCAGCAGTGACGCGGTAGACCTGATGAGCACGCTGCTTGAGGACCGCTTCGGCGTGGAGCCGCGCACCGGCCGCGCATGGGCGGGCGACTTCGCGGTGGACCTGCGCGTCGGCGATACCAGCGGCTGGGAGGATGCCGACCTGCACATCTGGGAGGGCTATCCCGGCGCGGGCGAGTACATCATCCACATCGAGGACGCGACAGAGGAGCAGCCTGCGCGGATGCTGATCTACGCACCGGATCAGGCCGGGCTGGAGAAGGGCATTCGCAACTGGGTGCAGTTCCTGCGCAGCGAACGCCCCGGCGCTGCTCGCTAGCAGAGAGAAAGAGCGCGGGCCCGCATCAGGGTGCAACGATGCGGGCCCGCGGGTTTTACATGCCTCTGAGGAAGTCGCTCAGCGCGCGGACATTGGCGATGAAGGTCGCTGAGTGTATCACGCCGGCCTCCGGTTCGATGTTGTGCTGGTCCATCACCGTCATCTCCACCCACGCCCCGCGCTCGTCCATCGCGTCAATGATCGCGCGCACCTCTTCGGCCGTCGGCGGCTGAGCGACTGGCTCGGACGCGCCCTCAGCAAGCAGGCGCTGGTACTCCGCCTCGATCGCTTCCAGCCTGCTCTCACGCAGGAAGCCGTAGTGCGTGGGCATCTGCCCGATGTCGTAGGTCATCTGATAGTCGCGCGTGAAGTAGATCGGCCGGTTCGTTTCAAGCTCGTAGAAGCGCGCGAGACGGCCGTCTGGCAGCAGTGAGGCGCGCAGATACTCGATGGCCCGCGGCACCGGCACGAGGTAGCTGTCCTTCCCCGTGCGGCGGTAGAGCAAGAGCAGCGCCTCCAGCACCCCCTGCGACTCCTCCCCGGTGATGGCGGGCGGCTCGAACTTGCGGTCCCAGACCGGCTGCATCGCCGAGTTGTATTGCTGGCACCACGCCGGCTGCGGCTCGGGCATCTGCGCGAGCAGCAGGAATGATCCGGCGTTCTCTGCAGCAGCGAGCATGCGCTCATCGCCGTAGATCTCGTGCAGCTCCAGCAGCATCGCGATCATGTCCGGCGTGAGGTTGTCGTTGATGTAGTAGCAGCCGGCGTAGTCCTTCGGCCAGGTGCGGGACCAGTCGGTCGGGACAGACGCGGGCAGGACCGGGTAGAGCGAAAGATCGGGCCTGCGTGAGGGGAAGCGGTCGTAGTTGTGCGACCACGCGCCGATCGGGTACTGCGCCATCAGCACCGAGTCGAGCGCGTAGAGGACGGCTTCGTGGATCGCCTCGTTCTCGAACTGCAGCGCCTCATCAAGGCGCGCGAGGAAGGTCATCGCCGCCGCGGTATTGTTGTCATCGAGCAGCGTCTGGTTGCCCTTATTGCGGCGCTTGCGCCAGGCATGCCAGCCCTCGCCATCAGCTTCGGTAGTGGGACCGTGGCCTGCCTGAGGATGGTCAACGCGGTACATCCAGTCGCCACGCAATGCCGGGTCGAAGGTGATGTGATAGTACCAGCCGCCGGAGAGAAGCTGCCCCTGCAGCAGGGCATGCCCGGCATCGGTGGCGGCATCGAGGAACATCTGCTCGCCGGTGGCATCCCAGGCATCGAGGAACGCCATCGCGACGGCGGTGGTGCCGGGAGGCTGCACCCAGATCGCCTGCCGGTCGTCAGTGCGCCCCTCGCCCTCGCGCAGCGTGAGGTCGCCTGAATAGCGCCAGACGTAGCCGCCGCGGTCGGCGACCTGCTGGTGATAGAAGCCGACCGCCTGCCGAAGCGCCTCAACCGCGTCGGCTTCCTTGGCGGGCTGTGCGGAGCCGGCTACGGGCAGCAGCAGAGTCGGCAGCGCGAGCAATAGCCACCGCATTGAAGCACCTCCACCCGCGATGTCGCTTACTCCTCGTCCTCCTGCTGCTTGAGCATCATCTTGGCGATCGCCATCAGCGCGTGCGCCTGTGCGCCTGCGTAGCGCGCCTCAACCGGGCGCTTGATGTCATCGAGGATCATCTGCGCCTCCTGGATGTGCTCGAACGGGCTCTGAAGCTCCATCGCGTTCCCTCCTGTCACTCTTCTTTGCTGTTTCGCCTGACCTTGACCTCAACGTTGCCCTGAGTGACCGTGCTCCCCGGCGGGACCGACTTGCCCAGCCAGACGTTCGAGCCGATCACCGATCCGCGGCCGATGACCGTCTCTCCGCCGAGGATCGTCGCTCCCGCGTAGACTACCACGTTCTCCTCCAGCGTCGGGTGGCGCTTGATGTCCTTGATCGGGTTGCCCTCTTCATCGAGCGGGAAGCTCAGCGCGCCGAGCGTGACGCCCTGGTAGAGCTTCACGTTGTCGCCGATCTCGCAGGTCTCGCCGATGACGACGCCGGTGCCGTGGTCAATGAAGAAGCTGTGGCCGATCTCCGCGCCGGGGTGGATGTCAATGCCGGTGGTGGTGTGCGCCCACTCACTCATGATGCGCGGGATCAGCGGCACATCGAGATCGTAAAGCACATGCGCGATCCGCTGCACGGTGATCGCCTGCAGGCCGGGGTAGCTCAGCATGATCTCCGCGTAGGTATGCGCGGCCGGGTCGCCGTAGTAGGCGGCCTGCACGTCGGCCACCAGCAGTTCGCGGATTTTCGGCAGTTGCGCGAGGAACTGATTCGCCAGCACCTCCGCCGTCTCCCGCACCTTCTCATCAGGCGCGGCCTCGCCCTTTACGCGCGCATAAGCGCCGGTCCAGCGGAAGGGCAACGCGCGGGCGATCTCGCGGCCCAGCAGCCGGTAGCCCCGCGCGAGTCGCTCCTGCACGAAGCTTTCGGTGGAGGCGTCCACCTCAAGCTCAGTGTGCATCCGCCCTGGGAAGAGCACGTCCATGAAGCAGTAAAGCGCCTCAAGCACGCGTCCACGCGACGGGACTGGCGTGCCGACCTCATCGGGTGTGTCAATGCCGGTCTCGCCGAAGCTCTCGAAGAGCTTCTCCACCACGTAGCACGAAAGCTGCGCCGCGCCTCGGCAGGCGCACTCCTCGCGCACATCGCAATCCTCGCAGCGTTTGAGCGGGTACCTCTCGTCCGCCATTCGACTACTCCTCCTCCGGGCCGGACGGGAAGGGGATCTCCCGGCCCTCATCCATGCCATCCCCGATGTAGTATAGCCGCACATCCTCCGTCTCCGGCGGCTTGCGCGAGTCGCCGTAGCTCCAGATGGCGCGCAGATCGCCCGGGCCATCGCGATGGCCCATCACCGGCTTGACGTGGTTGTGCGAGTACTGCGAGCCGTCAGTGAGTCGCCGGCTGAACTGCCACGTGGCGCCTCCGTCTGTCGAGCGCCACTCCTCGATCTCGCCGCCGTCCTCGTGGGGCTGATTGTCGCCGGTGGCGCCCCAGATGCGGATGTCATCCTGCGCAAAGACCATCAGCGCGCCGGTGTCATACATGTGATCGCTCTCGGTGACATCGGCAATATCCCAGCAGCCGTCCACACGGCGCGCGACCTTCCACATGGCGCGGAACGTCTCCACCTCTCCGACGATGAAGAGGATCAGCGGATTGCCCGCCATGTCAAGCTGAATGTCCTTGATCCAGACGCCGAAGGTGCCGGAGTTGAAGAGCATCTCCGCTTCATCCTCGGCGATCGGCAGGTCGTGTGCGCTGCCATCGCTGCGCCGCCACGTGCGCCCGCCATCGTCGGAATACGTGTAGTAGAGATTGTAGCGCCGGCCCCAGAGGTGCTTCTGCTCGATCTCCTCGGGTGTCCCGCCTCCGAGCCGCGACCATGCGAAGTGTACCTTCCGCGGGTAGGGCCCTTCGTCCCCCACGGTGGAGCCGTAAATCGCAAACTCCGTTGCGCCGCGCGAGTCGGGTGACACGCCGAAGGCCGCAATATCCACCGGCTCCGACCACGTCTTCGCGCCGTCGGTGGAGATGCGGCCGCGCCAGCCGGGAGCTTTGCGGTAGGAGACGAAGATCTCGCCCTCCCGGAGCATCCACGGCTGCGGGTAGCTTGCTCCCATTTCCTCGAGCGCCGCCCGCTCCTCCCACTCGCTGATGTCGTGCGGCCGCACCGAGCGATGGACGAAGCTCTGATGGCCGTGCGCGCCCCAGAACATGTAGAGGTAGCCCTCATCATCCACCAGCAGCGTCGGGTTGCGGTGGGCATCGCCATCGGGGTTCTCGCCGATCACCACCGGCCAAGCCCACCTGCCGGAGGAGTGATCATAGAAGCTGATTGTGGGCTTGTTGCCCGCGCTGCCGTAGACGAAGTAGGAGCGGTTGACGTCGTGGCGGTAGATCGCCATCGGGCGGTGCCATGCGCAGTAGGTGGCCATCGGCCCGCAGTAGACCGCGCCCTGGTTGGGCAGCAGGTTCGCCGAGCCGCAGTGGTACCAGACGCCACGTGTCTCCAGCGGCGGCAGGACGGCTTGATCGGACATGGCGATCGCTCCGTGCGGCACAAGTTAGCAGGCGAACAGCGGGCGCGCAGCTTAGTACTGAGTAGAGCGGGTGCCCCCACCCGCTCACATGGCGCGACAGATTCTTCAGACGGACGGGCGCTTTTTCCGCATTTCAGAGTCGGCTGGCGGTCAACAAAAGTCACCTTCGCGGCCGCCAGGAGGGGCTGCTTTTCTCGACGCCGCCTGCGGCGGAGGGAAAAGTGGCGCCCGAGCGTCGTTTGCGAGGGCGACAGCTTCCTTGCCAGCCCGCCGTTTGCCGTTGCGAGTCGAACCGGGCGAGCAATGTCAGCTATAGAATAGCTGCGCTCGCCCCTCCTGGACGACTTCGTCCTCGCCCGCTCTACGGCTCTTTTTCCTGTGCGAGAGCGATGTTCGCCGCGTGCCTCCCGCTCCCCCGTTCTGTAAGTCCTACTCCTCGCCAAACTGCGCGAACTCGTCGCCATCGAGGTCGAGAATGCTCTCCCCCGCCTCCAGGCGCTGAGTCACGTACTCGTCGGCGGCCATCACCGCGCGGAAGACCTGGGTGTCGAGCGGGTCCCCTGCGTTCAGCCCCGACACCTCGCGCAGCACGTAGTCCGCGCCCTCCGGGTAGACGTGGTTGGCGAAGTCCCGATCGTTCTCATACATCTCGCCATTCTCATCCACCGCGCGAAAGCGCATACCCGCCGCCGCGCAAAGAGCCGTCCACGGCGCATCGGTATTCCAGCGGGCATCGAAGCGCAGGGCGCCGATGATGCGGTCCTCACGCCCGAGCTTGCGCCGCACATCGCGCCCCACACGGTAGATCGTGTCGCCCAGCGCCTTGTTCTCAAAGCGCTGCAGCAGGTCGTCCACGTGCTCGCGCTGGTTCTCCTCGGTGAACTCGTCGGGGTAGGCTCGGATCAGCGCGCGAGCCGACTCCATCATCCCCGCGCGAGTGGCCGGCCCGACACTCGGATGCTCCACGGCCTCCCACGTATACACAAGATCGGGCGCCTCAAGGTGCGCGAAGTAGGCGCAGAGCGCGTGGCCGAGGTTGTGCACGAAGAGCTTGCGGTCCACGTAGGCCTTCATGTTCTCCTTTGGCGCAAGCTCGGGCACGTCGGGGATCGGGTTGAGGAAGCCCTGCGCGTCGCAGATGAGCGTGTTGTAGGCCTCGGCATACACCAGCAGCGGATCCTGCTGGCGCACCTCTTCGCTCATGATCGGGACCATCTTCCCGATGGAAGTCTCCACCGCGCCGAGCATCTCGCGGATCGGGAAGCCGGGAGGCAGGTGCTCGGCCACGCCCTCATACATAGCCTCGGCGGCGTTGCGCATGTTCTCGCAAATGATCACGTCGAGCGGCCCATTGCCGGCGGCCCGGCGTCGCACGAGGCCCGCGGCGAGGTTGGGGTAGATGTAGGGAAGCGCGGCCGGCCCTACGGCGGTGGCTGCCACGCGGCAGGTGGCAAGCTCCTCGGCCACCGCACGGGTGTTGCGACCGTCTACGCCGCGCACGTTCTCGACGGTAATCGTCGCCGGCTCGCGGTCCTTCACCTCGACGACGTAACTGCCGCGCGCGTTGAGCGCGTCAATGATCTCCTGGCTCACGTCAACGAAGACGACCTCGCAGCCGGCGCGGGAGAATATCTGGCCGACGAAACTGCGGCCGATGTTGCCGGCCCCGATCTGCACGAGCTTGTCCATGGGACTACCTTCCTTCGTGTGGCGGTTCACGGCAGGTGCGTCCGGCTACCCGCCCAGGATCTTCTTCTCCTGCTCGGCGGACCAGCCGTCAATCTCCTCGAGAGGCTTACGAACGCTTGGGTAGATGATCCCCTTGCCCTCCATGCGCTGCTCGCGGACGGCCTGCAACAGGTCGCGCGCGGCATCGAGGCCACCCACCGCAGATACGTAGTTGCCCGGCTGGATGCGTCCCGATGCCACCATGTCCAGGGTCTCGATGATGTCCGACGGGTCAGAGCCGGATGAGCCGACCACTGATATCGATTCGTAGTGAATACGCCGCGCATCCACCGAGATCATGTGATCGTCGGCCTTCACGCCGCCGAAGAGGTTCGTCACGCCGCCCTCGCCGAGGTAGTCGAAAGACTTCTCCTGGATCGGCCTGATGCCCAGCGCGACGATGCAGTCATCTACGCCACGGCCACCGGTGAGATCGGCGATGACGCTCTCAAGCTCGTCGGGCGTCGTCAGCACGAGGTTGATCCCCGCCGCTCGCGCGCGCTCGCCGAAAAAGCGCCTCGCGGTCTCGCGCCGGGCGTCATTGGGCTCGGAGACGATCAGGTTCGCCGGCTCGTAGCTCATCGCAATCTCGACATGCCAGAGGCCCATCGGCCCGGCGCCGAGCACGAGAGTGGTGCCGCCGCGCAGCATCCCAAGTTCCGCCCGCCGAGGCGTCTCGGGCGAGTCCTTGATGATGTGGAAGCTGTGCTGCTGGGCCGCCACGACGCAGGAAATCGGCTCGGAGAGAGCCGCCGCAAAGTGCGGAATGTCACCCTCCGGCAGCGGCAGCAGGCACGAGCAGCCGATGACTTCCGGCTCAATGATGACATACTCGGCGAAGAGGCCCGGGAGGGTGTAGCCGACGGCGATCTTGCGGATGCCGCGGCCGCCATTGGCGTAGCGCTCTCGATAGCGCGAGGGCGCTGAAGGCACGGCAGGCTGCACGGCATAGCGCCGCCCGACCTCGATGACATCCTGCCAGTTGCGGCCGACTTCGACGGGCGTAACGCAGCCCTCATGACCGAGCGTCACCGGCCACTTCGCCGGATCCCAGCCATGCATCAGCGAGTGCTCCGGACCCTGGTCAATGATCTTGCTGTCTGAGGCGCAGGCTGCGGCACATTCCACGCGGCAGAGAACCTGGTCGGCCTCGGGCCGCGGCACCTCAACCTCCCGTAGCTCGACGGTGTCCATGCCGACCCCGGTCAGTTGCAGCGCCATCATGGTCTCGGGTATCGAGTTGCCCATCACTCCCCGCCTCCCTGGTTCTGCATCATGCGCGACAGTGCGTTCAACCACTCGTCGGCCATAGTTTCGATCGAAAGCTCGATCAGTTCGTCATCGCAGCACTCGATCTCAAGCTCCGGATCGTCATCGGTCTCGCCGAGGCAAATCGCCTCGACACCGTGCTCCGCGCAGAGCGCCTCAAAGCGCTCCTCGCTGCCCGCGCGCACCTCCAGCACGAAGCCGGAGGTCTCGCTGAACAGGGCCTGATCGGGGCGCAGGCCGTCGAGGATCGGGTCGATGGTGACTTCGGCGCCGACATTGCCGCGACCGAAGGGGCCCATGCACATCTCAGCGAGCGCCACCGCGAGGCCGCCGTCGGAGATGTCCTGGCAGGCGGCCACGAGACCCTCGGAGATGGCGTCGGTGACGGCGTAGATGCGGGCGCGTTCTGCTTCCCACTCCACCTGCGGCACATTCGCGCCGAGGCCGAGGCCGAGCGCCTCGTAGTAGGCGGAGCCGCCGAGTTCGTTCTTGCGCGCGCCCAGCAGGTAGATCGTGTCGCCCGCCTGCTTGAATTGCACTGTAACGGCCTTCGAGTAGTCGTCCATCACGCCGACACAGGCGATGATCGCCGAGGGCGCGACCGAGGTGCCGGTGGCCGATTCGTTGTAGAGGCTCACGTTGCCCGAGATGACCGGGACGGGCGTCTCCTCATAGCCCTTGAGCCAGAGGTTGTTCGCCGCATCGGCCACGCCACGGACGCCCTGGCGGAACTCCCAGAACTGCGTGGGCTTCTCAGGGTTGCCGTAGTTGAGGCAGTCGGTGAGCGCCTGCGGGACTGCGCCCACGCAGGCCACGTTGCGCATGGCCTCCGCGACCGCCGTTGCGCCGCCCCAGTAGGGGTCAATGCGCCCGTAGCGCGGGTTGCCATCAACCGACAGCGCCACGCCCGCGCGGCAGCCCTCCAGCGGGTGCGAGACACCCGCGCCCGCCTCGCCCGGCCGCAGCACCGCGTTGCCCTGCACCTCCGAGTCATACGCGCGGTAGATGTACTCGCGCGAGCAGACGTTGGGGCTGCCGAGCACCTGCAGCAGCGCATCCGCGAGGTTCTCAGGCTGATCGAACTCCGGCTCAGTCTCGGTCCACTCCCGCGGCTCTTCCTTGCGGTCGTAGGAGATGCCGGAGGTGACGGCCTCGACCGGCGCCTGCGTGACGATGGTGTCGCCGATGCGCACGGTGTACATCTCGTCTTCGGTGTAGCGCCCGATGATGCGCGCGCAGGCCCCTTCATACACGTTCGGCAGGTCCCAGTCCTGGTTGTAGATGTCCAGCACTTCCTGCGCGAAATGCTCCGGCACCGCGAGCACGTAGCGCTCCTGCGTCTCTGCGCACATGACGGTCTCCGGCAGCAGGCCCTCGAGGCCGGTGTGTACCTGCTCGAGGTCGATCTCCACGCCGAAGCCGCCGGCTCCCGCGATCTCCGATGAGCCGCAGGCCAGACCGCCGCCACCGATGTCCTTCATGCCGATGACGATGCCCTTCTCCCGCGCGCGATCGCGCACTGCCTCATTGGCCTTGCGCATTGCGAGCACGTTTTTGAGGAACGGGTCGGGCACCTGCACGGCGCCGCGGTCGTCGGACTCGGCCTCCTCATCAAAGATCTTCGAGGCGAAGGCCGATCCGCCGAAGCCCGAGTCATCGGTGGGCTTGCCGACGAGGATCATCACATAGGGCTCCTCGCGAGCCTCGGGCGGGGCGGCTGAGTGAATGATGTCCTCCTCGGCCACGACGCCGAGCGCGACTACGTTCACGAGGCAGTTGTCATCGAAGGTCTCGTCGAAGTAGATGTCGCCGCCGAGGTTCGGCACGCCCAGCGCGTTGCCGTACTGCCAGATGCCGTCCACGACGCCCTGCACGATCCAGCGGGTGCGGTCGAAGTTCGGCCCGCTAAGGGCGCCGAAGCGGAGGGGGTCGGCGGTGGCGAAGACGCGCGCGCCCATGCAGTCCACATCGCGGACAATGCCGCCGACGCCGGTCGCGGCGCCCTCGACGGGCAGCACCTGCGACGGGTGATTGTGGCTCTCGTGCGCCATGACGATGCCCCAGCGCCGCCCTTCGTGCTCGGTGAAGAACACGATGCCGGCGTCCTCCTGAGGACCGAGGATCACGTTCGGGGCATCGTTTGGCAGGAACTTCAGCGAGGGCTTGGAGGACTTGTACGAGCAGTGCTCGCTCCACTCGACGTTGAAGATGTGCAGCTCCACGAGTGTCGGGTCGCGGCCGATCAGTTCGGCGATCTGCCGCGCCTCACCCACCGTCAGCCCGACGCCGTGCTCGTTCAGCACGGCCTGAAGTGCCTCGTCATCCAGCTCAGATACGGCTACTTGTCGCTCATCAATGGCCATTGCAGCTAATCTCCTTCACTGCATCCGCGACACATTCGGTTGCGCGCGGACGTGTCAGACTATGCGTTTGCCAGTGCGAATAACTTGCTCGGCGAGACTCCCTCGCGGAGGCCGCGCCAACGTCCAATCAGGCAGAAAATGCGGCTCGAGATCGCGATGGCAGCCGAGGCGCAGACGGGTGCCAAGGCGCGCCCGGCCCAGCAGCCCAAGTTCGGCGACATCCGGTGAAAAGACGGCTATGTCTATGTCGCTGAACTTGTCCGCATCTCCTCCGGCGTACGAACCGAAGAGGTACACGGCGCTGACCCGGATTCGCTCACTCAGACGCCGGGCAGCCTCTCTGACCACTTCCTCTACCTGATCATGCTCGACAACCATGCGACGATCCTTTGCGGCCGGTCAAGTTGTCACGGCCGGACATGATCGAGTAGCTCGCCGCCAGCGCTCCAGCGCCAGGCGCCGGCCGGGTGCGGATAGTTGTCTCCGGCGACATCGTTCCACCAGAACACGCGCACGAGAATTGTATCATGCCTCGGGAGCGCCTGCAGAGCCACCTCCGCAACCAGCTTCGAGATCTCCTCTGCCTGCCTCGTGCTTGCGTAGACGTCCACATCCGCGACAAGCTCGAAAGTGCCCCCGGATGGTCGCAGCCCGATCCAGAGACCGCGCATCTCGATGTCTTGCTTATCAAGGCGCACCCGAAGAGAGCCGCTGACCGCGCTCTCCGCCGCCTCGTAGGCACTGACATCATACAACAACTCGGCGTCCGAGTCGTAATCGTCTTCAGTGGTGCGGTGAGTGCAGCCGCTCGGCAGCAGAATTGCGCTCAATATTGCGGTTGCAAATACCGCGACGATCCGCGCCACCACCGCCACCTCCTGTCCCCCAGCGTGGTGAGAGATGGCTCCATGGGTGCTGTGTCAGCCAACACTCACTTGGGCTCTTTTGGGCCTCTTTTGGGTCGTTTTAGGTTTTTTTGGGCTGTCCGGGATTCTGACCTGAATCCAAATGCCGTTGTACGTGATTCAGCTGCGTCGTTCTCCTCTTCGCTCAGCGGCTCGATTCCTCGTCAATTTGCACGATGGGAAACCATCTCGCTGATTTGGTTCTCCCGGCGCAGTGAATGAGGCCGGCGTCTCGCATCTCTCTTATTATATTATGCTGCGGACCTGATCACGGGTGAGATGGGGAACAACGTCCATCATGTCTCTCATACGACTGCCTTCTTTACGGTTCTCCTCAATATGCTGCAGCAGCAATAGCTTGCACTTTTTCCGATTTAGGCCAGCAACCCGAGTGTATACACCACGTTGATCAACGAAACGGTAATAGTCCTGCGATAGAATGTGCCTGGAGCGCCCTCTGCGCTCAACTACGCCAGCATCAAGTAGCTGGGGTAGGCGACTTGCGAGTTCTTCAGGTACCCGCTCATCGCGTTTCAGTAGATCGAGGACTATCAGGTCCTCGATACTGAACCTGACGCCCTTCTCGCGATCGACAGCCTCCAGAAAGCGGACGAAACTGGGATCGCGAACCTCTCCCGGCAACGTGACGTAGACCTGGTTATGGCTTGTGCGGGAGTAGTCCGGCAGGAGCTTACCCTCGCGCAGACAGTCCTCGAACATAAGATCAACGCCCTGACCAGATCGTTCGATGAGGCCACACTTCTCGAGCACATTCGCGAGAAGTGGATTGCGGGGCACCTGCGCGCGGAGAATGTTGTCAACGGTCACGCCCTCAGGCAGTCCGCCGGGGCTGACGACCTCGAGCTTGCGCGGAAACTGCCTGACGAACACTGGACCATGAAGGCGGTAATCCCGGTGACTTACCGCATTCAGGAGCGCCTCACGTACCACCCTCTCATTGAGGACCGGTATGTCAAGGAGCCACAATCCGTCCTGATAGTGCTCAACGTCATTTCGGAGGTTTGCTGCCTCCCAAATGCCATCGTGACACAGCAGGAACCCTTCGTGGAATTCCCGCCGCTCGTTATGTCGTATGTTCGCCTCGTCCGAGCGGTACTCAAAGATGATCTCCGCCCACGGAAGATGCGCGGCAATCGCGCTCTCGGAACCGACCAGGATCAGCGAAGCATATGTTGGTTGCCCATCGCGCAACAGGCCAAGGTCGGCCAACATCTGCTCGTCGCTCAACTGGTCGATACGGCCATTCCCCGACTTGCGTCGCCATGCCTGCCGCAGCGTTTGAAGACCCGCCGGAGAGAGGGCGGTCAAATCGGCCGCCTGACAGATCGCTGCTGAGAAATCAGGCTGGCCCTCTTCATGGATGCGCCGAATTTGGTCTGATGTCATGCCGACCAGCGCCGAACCTGAACGCATCAGGAACCTGCCCCGGCGGGCGAGAGGCGTACCGATCGGCCTTGGTGGAGCATGAAGGATGACTACGCGACCGTCAGGATGCTCCACCTCCTCTACGTCGACACGGAGGTGGATCGTATCCCTCAATCGCTCCGCGGTTCTGTGCGGATTCTGAAACGCCCTCGTGCCGACGACTTGTCGGGGTACCGCGTCGGTGACGCCAAGTATCAGCCGCCCACCACCCTCGTTGGCCAAAGCGATGCAATAATCCGCGGCAGCGTCCAACTCGAAGTGGCTCTTCGCCTCCTTAAACTCAATGTGCTCGTCCTCCGAAGGGACACCCAACAGTCGCGCAAAGTCCTCGAGCGTCGTGGCCATCTGTGAGCTCCTGCAGTACGCCAAGCTGTCTTTGCTCCCGTCACTTCGGTTACTCCCACATATTCTCCGGCTGCACGGTCTCTTCCGGCAGCAGCGTGTCCGCGTGGCCGTCGAGGAAGCCGAAGGTCGCGCGCTCGCCGTGCCGTGGCCTGACGCGCGAGAGCCGGTGCCACACATACGATCCGCCCGGATCGGATGCTTTGCTGTCCATCTCAAAGATCAGGATGAGACTGCTGTGCTGGTGCGACGTCGTCAGCTTGCTCGTCAGCGCCCCCGGCGACAGGCCGAACGCGGTGTTGTAGGTGAGCCTGTAGTTCATCCCGTAGCTGTGCGGCAGACAGACAAAGCCCGGCGTCGCCTGCGCCTCCCGGTCGCTCGGGCAGATCAGCACCTGCTCGTTCTCAATGTAGGGCTGCAGCGTCACGCACCACGTGTAGCCCTTGTCCGGCACAGGAGCGCCCCGCGTGATGGCGGGCGCCAGCCGCTGGTCATGGTCGTGCGCGTACATCCGAGCCGCCGCGAGAAGCTGCTTGCAGTTCGATACACAGGCGGTCCGGCGCGCCATCTCCCTCGTCCGAGGGAATACAACCAGCAGGATCGAGGCGATGACCGCGATGATCGCGATTGCAACCAGCAGTTCCACGAGTGTGAAGCCAGGCCGACCTGTACCTGTATAGCGGGAGCGTCTCACGTCGCCTCACCCCCCTTTGTAGTGGGTCTACGTTCGCCCCGGCGCAGGAGGAATCCTCTACCGCGGAGGAGGCGCGCGGCATGGATATACCGAAGGCATACGAAGAAGGCCAATGACGGTGCTAATCCGGAGCTAACCATGACGCTGGAGCAGTTTCAGAGCACCATAGACGACACTTACGGTGAGCGGGACGCCGAGCGGGGGCTGGAGCGGACCTTCATGTGGCTGGTGGAGGAGGTTGGAGAGCTTGCCCGGGCGCTTCGCAGCGAGAGCCACCAGCGCAAGGTGGAGGAGTTCTCGGACGTCCTCGCGTGGCTTACGACCACGGCCTCTCTCGCGGGCGTGGACATGCAGGAGGCGGCGGCACGCTTTGAGAGGGGCTGCCCCAAGTGTGACGCAAAGCCCTGCGACTGCGGTGGCAGACGTCCGTAGAACGGCGTGCTGAGCGGCCTGTGAGTTGATTATTCCGAGGGCGCTGTGATAGACTCGCCGGGCGTTACCCGGTCTCGGTGGTGGAGTGCATATCAGGAAACATCGCGTAGAGGGTGGATGACGATGGGCAGGTGGCGCGCAGGAGGTACGTTCGCCGCGCTGATCTTCTCCGCGGCGGTGGCGTTGGCACAGACAGGGCAGGCGCCGGCACAGGCACCGGACGATGCCGCTCTGTACGATGATGTGATGCTGCTGACGACGATCCGCACGCTCGGTCTGACGCAGGAGCAGATGACCAGGGCACTTGAGCTCAATGCCCGGGTACTCAACGGGCGGCAGGAGATGCAGTCTCTGCGCGAAGCCACGTGGGCGCAGAATCGGACCGACATCGAGGCGGTCATGCAGGCGTGGATGGAGGGGCGCCAACCCTCCACGCGCGCCAGCCAGGCGGCCGATCGCGCGGTCAGGCGTGCCAACGAGGCTCGCGCAGACCAGGTGCAGAGGGAATGGAACGCCGCTGAGTCGCTCTACAGCGCCCTGACGGCGAACCAGCGGCGGCTGGTGGAGAGCCCCGAAGAAGCCCGGCTTCGTTCGGAGCGACTCGCCCGCATGGGCGGCACCGAAGCCGTCGGCGAGTTTGTCGCCGCGCGGATGGATGCCATTCGCGATCTGATGCCCGAGGAGTTCAGGATGCTCGCCGCCTCGGAGGCGCGTCAGATCGCCGAGGTCATAGTCGGGCCGGATGCCGGGAACCTCCCGCAGATGGCGGACGCCGTGCTGGGCATACTGGCACAGGCCTACCAGTGGACGCCGCAGCAGTACGCGCAGCAGCGGCTCACACTCCCGGCGCAGATCGAGGCGTCGCTTGGTCTAACCGGCATCTCCGAGCGTCCGCCGGTGGAGTGGGAGGACCTTCTGCGCGTCGTGCGCAGCCCGCGATTGCAGACGGCCGCGGCCGATCTCGGCATGGCGCAGCCGCCCACGAGGCCCGTGCCAACTTTCGCTGATACAGATGACCTTCAGGACGCGCTCGACCGCGCGGATGCTCTCAACCTTTTCCGGCAGATAGGTCTGGCGAGGGAGCAGGCGGCGCAGATGAACGCGCCGCTGCAGCGCATTCAGGACCTTGGGCGGGAAGTGCTGACCCAGCGTACCCAGTCGCTGTCGCGACTTCGCACCACCCTGGAGCGCGCACGAGGGCAGCTTGTCGCGGGGGGCTCTCTCCCCGAGCAGGTGCAAAGTGCGCTGGCATCCGACCGGCAACAGCGGCGGAACGCTCAGGTCGCGCTCTACCGCTCCGTCGATCAGCAGATGCAGCTTGTCGCACAGATGCTGACGCCGGCGCAGAACGCGCTGCTGGACTGGACGCCGCCGCCCTCGGTGCGCCCGCAGCAGGAGCTCACCGAGCGACTGCGAGCGCAGCAGGTGCTCGAAGGCCGCATCGAAGAAGCGTTAGCGATGCTCCAGCGCGTGAAGTACCTTGACGCGTTCAACTTCGTTACCGGGCGCGGGCCGATCGTGAACGAGTATCTCTCGATCTACTTCCGCCCCAACACGGTAGAGTACCAGCAGGCCTATCAGATCGTGATAGCCTACACCGATGAGGTGCGCCTGATCGACGACCAGCAGTGGCTGGCCAACGGCAGGGAGATAGGCCGGCTGATGATCGACGAACTCGGCCTGATGCCGACTATCGAGCCTCTGCAGCGGCCCGGAACCGTGGGCTGGAACACGCTCTACCGGGTGCTGACGAACGAAGAGACACTGGATCTTGTGCGGGAGCTGGGGCGCTAGCGGCGTCCCGCGCCATCTGACGTCCATTTCGGGCAGTGCCTGATCTTGTGGCGGGCCAAAGCCCGGTTATTTCGCCAGGGAGTTGATTTTCGATGGAAGCTGTCGGGCCCGCCTCTGATGTGGCATCACTTCGCCTGCGCCTGCGCGATCTGCTGGTCGAGCGCGCGATCAGGTACGGACACTTCGTCCTCGCCTCCGGCCAGACCAGCAGCTACTACGTGGACAAGACGCAGATCACTCTCATGGGCGAGGGGCTCTACTGCCTCGGCCGGATAATACTCGATCAGATCGAGGGCATGGAGGTGCAGGCGGTCGGCGGGATGACCATCGGCGCCGACCCGATCGCCGGGGCTGTCTCGGCGCTCGGCATTGCACACGGTCAGCATATTGACGCCTTCATCGTGCGCAAGGAGCGCAAGGAGCGCGGCACCCAGCAGCGCGTGGAGGGGCCGCTGCCTCAGGGCGCGCGCGTTGTAGTGCTTGAGGATGTCATCACCACCGGCGGCTCGGCCATTGACGCCATCAAGGCCGTGGAGGAAGAGCGCGACGCCGAAGTGGTGCAGGTGCTCTCCATGGTAGACCGCCTTCAGGGCGGCCGCGAAGCCATCGTTGAGGCGGGCTACGACTTCACCGCGCTCTTCACCGTTGAGGACCTTGGGGTGAAAGTGGAGTAAGGCCGGGGGACGGCCGGCAATCGGGGAATGGGCAATCGGCAATCGGGAACGATCACGGCAACGGCAACGGCCGGAAACGGCAAAGGCAGCGGGCGGCGGGATAGTGCGACGGAGGCGACTCCCTCTCATGGACTGGACCATCCAGGGCGTCATTGAACTTGGCTGCTGGATCGCGCACTTCCCCTGGCGCTGGCCAACCGGACATGACGCCGAGGACTGCATTGACGCGCACCTCGACTGCAACATCCGCCACCTCGTCTGGGAACTCGGCCGCAGCGTTCTCACCTACCACAGCGACCTCCCCGGCGCCACCTGCGCGGGCTTCATGAGCGAAGAGCTTTCCGGTAGCGCACAGCGGCGGGCCGTCGATCAGATGTATCGCGAGCGCTGTCAGCTTCGCGCCGCGCTGACCTACGGCCGCGAACGCGGCTGCACCGTCTACGGGCGCCTGTGCATGAACCGCCACTACTCCCCCGGCAGCCGACACCGCTCGCAGTTCGCGCAGAACAACCCGCAACTGCTCGAGCACTTCCGCGACGGACGCCTCGATGTCACCCGCCTCTGCTACGCCGAACCGGCCTACCGCCGCGAACGCGTGGAGATACTGCTGGAGGCCGCGCGCATCGGCTGCGAGGGCCTCTGCCTCGACTTCTGCCGCCAGCCACCCGCGGTGAGATACCATCCAACGTTCGTTAACCAGTGGCGTGAGGGGACAGGCATTGACCCGCGCGGGTTAACGCTCTCGGCCGATCGTGAAGGCTTCCTTGACTGGTGCCGCTTTCGCGCGCAATCGGTGGCTGCCCTGCTGGCCGAACTGAAGGCGGAACTCGATCCGCTGCGGGAGCGATACGACCGCGAGATCCCGGTGCAGGTTCGCATCCCGAATGACGGTCTGGAGGCGAACCTGATCTGCGGCTTCGCGGTGGAGGATTGGTGTCGCGAGGGACTGATTGACGAGATCGCGCTGTCGGAACTGCGCTGGCTCAGGCAGTATCAGGAGTGGGATGACACGCCTTACATCGCGCTCGGCAATGAGCACGGGATCCCCGTCTACGCCGGGAACAACTGCCTTCCCGTGCAATCCGGCGGTTGGGGTGGGGAGTGCAACCCACGCGGCGTGAACCCATGGGCGATGGCGCGGCGAGCGCTGACGGCGCACGAACAGCGCGCCGCGGGCGTATCGGTGTACCAGACGGACCTCGGTGTTCAGTGGCCGGGACAGGTGGAGGCGCTGGCGAGTCTTTCGGATCCGGATCGCCTCCGCGCGTGGGTCGAGAGCCACGACGTGCAGCAGCGTTACCCTGTGACCGACGAGAACCGCCTCTTTGGGATAGACAACCACTCGCCGCAGCCGGACCACATGGTGGATGTAGATGAGCTGTGAGGCTCGGACTATGGGAGAAATGATCTGCGAGAGGTTAAAGTTTTTTTGCGGTTGGGAAGGATGATAATGTAGTCTGGCGAATTCAGAGGGGGCTGGTGTTGGTAATCGCTCGACTTCGATGCGCACTCCAATGAGACAAGGCATCAAGGAGGAGTGAGAAGTGAAACGCAGCGGCTTCACCCTTATCGAGTTGTTGGTAGTGATTGCGATCATCGCCATTCTGGCGGCGATCCTCTTCCCCGTCTTCGCTCGCGCGCGCGAAAAGGCGCGCCAGTCAAGTTGCTTGAGCAACATCAAGCAGCTTGCCCTGGGTGAACTGATGTATGCCGGGGACTACGATGAGCGATTGCCCTTCAGGTGGGCCCAGACACCATTGGGTAACTTCTACATCACCGACCTCATCTACCCGTATATCAACAACGTCCAGGTCTTCGAATGCCCGAGTTGGTCAAGCACCCAGACGACCGCCGGGCTCGGCACCATCGCCCTCTCCTACGGCTGGCTCGGCGGCAGCCCCAGCCACTACGGTGCAAGCGCAACCACTCCCTGCCCCGAGTGCGGCCGTGTCTGCTCCAAGAACTATCACATTCATAACGGCTTCACGGGCTACAAACTCGGGATCATTGAGGCACCCGCCAATACGCTCATGATCCACGAACTCAAGTTGATCGGTTCGCCCGACTGTGACGCATCGTCCACGAACCCAAGAAACGGTGGCCACCGGCTCGAGGACTACTCGGCCAGTGCGGACCGCTCCTATCACAACGGCACCTCCAACTGCGCCTTCGTTGATGGACACGCGAAGGCCCTCGCGCGGATTGACGTCGGCATGTGTACTCCCAGTGCCGACGACGACCGCTGAGCGATCTTCAGAACGTGATGCTAACCTGGCGGCCCGCGAGCCATCGCGGGCCGCTTCGATTCACCCGGTGCGGGAGGAGCCGCCACGCACCCGGAGAAGGTCCTTCCGCATACTTACCGCGCACCGACTGGAAGTGGCCGATCATCTTTTACCTGACGACGCAGGGCAGCGACTGTGAGCGTGGCAGACAGCAGGGCCGCGCCTTCCGTGGCGCGACGATCGAGAGAGCGCTCCGCCATTCGCGCTGGAGTAAGGACCGGCCAAGTTCAGTCATTGAGGCCGAGGAGGCCATGGAGGCCTTCCTGCGCGATCGCTTCCCCTATCTGGCCGAGGAGATCGCCGGGATCGGTGAGGGTGCGCAGATCGGCAGCGATGCTGCGCGCCACCTGAGCTTCTTCTCCGCCAGCCGCGTCTTCACCGAGTGCACGAACCTCGGATTCTGCACCTCCGACCGCGGCCCGCTGCATGCGAAGACCTTCGACATCGGCAACCAGCACGATGTCTACGTGCTGCACCGCGTTGTGCCGGAGCATGGCTACCGCTACTTCCGCGTGAACTGGGCGGGGAACGTCTGGGCGCCCACGGGGATCAACGAGCATGGCCTTGCCGTCGGCTCATCCTCTACGCCGGCCATTCCCGATCAGGACCCCTGCGCCATGCCGTGGCACATGACGATGAACGTGGTGCTGCGGGAGTGCGCCACGGTGCAGGAGGCGCTGGCGCTGCTTGCCGAGACGCCGCTGGCGGGCAAGGGGCACAACTACGGGCTGATGGATGCCAACGGCGATGGCGCGATCGTCGAGAAGTGCGGCGACCGGCAGGGCATCATCCGGCCCGAGCGCGATGTGACCTGCTGCGCCAACCACTACACAACGGAGCCACTGCGCGAGTTCGTCGCGGGGGACGGACCGGGGCGACAAAGCTCCCTCGATCGCCTCGCGTGGATGCGCCGAAGCTTCATCGAGGCCGACCCTCAGCCGCCACTGACGCTCGATGCGCTGATCGGCGCGGTGCGAAACAGCGAAGGCGACGGCCGCCTCTGCCGCAAGGGCTTTGCGGGGGGCCACACGCACTACGCAATGGTCTACATCTGCCGCGAACGCACGGTCCTCGTGAGCGACGGCTACCCCTGCGATACCCCCTTCATCGCACACCGCCTGTAGCTTTCGAGGGAAGGTTTCGGGGCGCTGAGGGCGAACTGCACGCCCGCGGAAGTAGTACCGCGGCCTCACCGGAGGAGTCCTCA